>DATCLE010000175.1:0-2535 GCA_036564075.1 Dehalococcoidia bacterium | reverse complement strand
CTACCCCCTTACCAACGCGGTCGTGGAGGGGAAGCACACGCGGGTGAAAGCGCTCAAACGGCGGGCCTACGGCTACCGGAACGACCGGCACTTTCAGCTCAGGATCCTGAACTGTTTCCACACTGATTGACGAAGAGCCCCTACGGGCCATGCTCCCGGAGCGACTTCCCACCCCGTCCCCCTGGCGCTTCCGCCCGTCCTCCGCTACCATGGACGGCACCATGCTGGCCGTCACCGCCGCCGTCCCGGACGGTCCCACCTCCCACCCGCCCGTGGTCCTGGTCCACGGGGCCGCCAACTCCGCCCGCGTCTGGACCTTCTGGCAGCGGGAGCTGGCCGCCTGCGGCTACGCCTCCTACGCCGTGGACCTCTACGGCCACGGCGCCAGCGGCCCGGCCGACCTCTCCCACACCTCCATGGCCCGCTACGCCGCTGACGTCCGGTCCCTCATGGCGGCGCTGCCGTCGCCGGCGGTCCTCATGGGCTGGAGCATGGGCGGCCTGGTGGCTCTCATGGCTGCGGCCGGTGGCGGCGCGGCCGCCTGTGTGGGCCTGGCCCCCAGCACGCCGGCCCGCGGGGCGGACCCCTCCGTCTCCCTCCGCACCGGCGAGTTCGGCCCGGAGGAGTACGGCATCACCTCCAACGACCCGGCGGACCAGCCCGCCATGCCGGACCTGGACCTGGAGGAGCGCGCCGTGGCCCTGGCCTCCCTGGGCCGCGAGTCCCGCTACGCCCGGGACGAACGCCAGGCCGGCGTGGTGGTGGACGCCCTCCCCTGTCCGCTCCTCATCGTCACCGGCACCGCGGACACCCAGTGGCCCCGCAGCCGCTACGACGGCCTCCACCTCCCGGCGGACTACCTCAGCGTGGAGGGCGCTTCCCACTGGGGCCTGGTCCTGAACCGCCGCGCCCTGGCCGCCGCCGTCCCCGCCGTCGTGGCCTGGCTGGAGGCACACTAGCGTTCCGCCGCTCGTCTCCCCGTCCCCAGCACCCCGTCCGTCGGTCCCCGCATCGCCGCCCGCCGTCCTGTGCGTCCGGCTCCCCGTCCCAAGCGGCCTTCCCCGGTCATCCTGCGTCCTTCCACAGCAGTAGGTAGTAGGTAGGGGCGGGTTTGAAACCCGCCCCGACGCGTGACGGTATGGGGTGGGGCGCGGCCCCGAGCGCGGCGCCGGGGTACCGTGGGCGCGCAGCATCCCCATCCTGAGGCAGACGGCCCCCTCCCCCGGCCCCTCCCCCGAGTTCGGGGGAGGGGTGCAAGGGTGGGGGCAAGCCCGATGCCTCCCCTGCCATCCTGAGCCCTTCTGGCGAAGGGCTCAGGATGGCAGGGGTCGCGGACGGCGTCGGGGTCGGTCTGGGCCTGCTCCTCCGCCACAGGCACGGGACGTGCACGCGGGCGCGGGCCGGGAGGCGGCTCCCGCACGGTGGCGGCTGACGTTGCGGCAGCCGCCATCGCCACGTCGAGCGGTCGCACAGGCCCCCGCCCCGCCTTTGACACACGCCCCGCCTGCTCCTATCATGGCCCTCGGAGCCCCACGCAGTTCGCCGCCCTCCCCGGAGGCCCCATGGCTGACGTCCGCCCCTTCCGCGGCCTGCGCTACGACGCCCGCCGCGCCGGCCCCCTGGACCGCCTCATCGCCCCGCCCTACGATGTCATCTCGCCGGAACAGCAGGACCGGCTCCACGAGGCCAGCCCCTACAACGTGATCCGCATCGAGCTGGGCCGGGACCTCCCCGACGATACGCCGGAGCGCAACCGCTACACCCGCGCCGCCGATGCCCTCCGGCAATGGCGGGAGGCGGGCGTCCTGGCCCAGGACGCGAACCCCGCCTGCTACCTGTACGAGCAGGAGTTCCGGTACCACGGCCATGCCTACCGCCGCCGCGCCCTCTTCGCCCGCGTCCGGCTGGAGCCGTGGGAGGCCGGCGTCATCCGCCCGCACGAGCACACCCTGGCCCCCGCCAGGGAGGACCGCCTGCGGCTGCTCCGGGCCGTCCGCTGCAACGTCAGCCCCGTCTACGGGCTCTACCGCGGCGGCCGCCGGGACCTCCAGGCCGTGCTGGACGGCGCCGCCGCCGGCCCGCCCGCCGCGGACGCCACCGATGTCCTAGGCCTCCGCCACCGGCTCTGGCTCCTGACGGACCCCGCCGCGCTGGAGGCCGCGGCCGCCGCCCTGGCCGGCGCCACCATCTACATCGCCGACGGCCACCACCGCTACGAGACCGCCCTGGCCTACCGGGACGAACGTCGCGCCGCCGCCCCATCCTGGACCGGCGAGGAGCCGGAGAACTTCGTCCTGATGGGCCTCACCGCCGCCGACGACCCGGGGCTCCTGGTCCTCCCCATCCACCGGCTCGTGCGGCCCGTCCGCCGGCCCGCGGACCTGGCCGCCGCCCTGGGCTACGCCTTCCGGCTGGAGGAGGTGCCCGTGCACCCCGACGGCACTGAGGCGGCCCTGGCCGCCCTCCAGGACCGCCTCACCGGGCCCGGCGCCTACGGTGTCCTGGGCCTGGTGCCCGGCCGGGCGTTCCTCCTGA
>DATCLE010000174.1:0-1557 GCA_036564075.1 Dehalococcoidia bacterium | reverse complement strand
CCGGCACCATGGTGGCCTCCGTGTGGCCGCCCAGGACGTAGGCGTGGACGTCCCGCACGGAGACGCCCAGCTCCATGGCGATGAAGGTCCGGTAGCGGGCGCTGTCCAGCATGCCGCCCTGGCCCACCACGCGGCTCTTGGGCAGGCCGGTGGTCTTGAGGGTCACGTGGCACATGGCGTCCATGGGGTTGGCGAAGACGATGAAGACGGCGTCCGGCGACGCCTTCAGGGCGGCCTCCGCCACGCTCCGGACGATGTCTGTGTTGGTGCGCAGGAGGTCCTCCCGGGTCATGCCGGGCTTTCGGGCCACGCCGGAGGTGATGACCACCACGTCAGAGCCGGCGGTGTCCGCCCAGTCGTTGGTGCCGGTGATCCGGCCGTCGTGCCCCAGGACGGGGGCCGCCTGGGCCAGGTCCAGCGCCTTGCCCTGGGGCAGCCCCTCCACAATGTCGTGGAGGACCACGTCCACGTCGCCGGCCTCCACCAGCCGCTGGGCGATGGCGCCGCCGGTGTTGCCGGCGCCCACCACGGTGACCTTCTTCCGCTGCACGGGGCTACATCTCCTTCAGCTTCTGGATGATGGCATCCGCCACCTGGGAGGTGCCCACGGCCGTGGGGTCGTTGCGGTCCGGCTTCATGTCGTACGTGACGCTCTTGCCCTCACGGATGACCGCGGCCATGGCGCGCTCCAGGCGGTCGGCGGCGTCGATCTCGCCCAGGTGGCGGAGCATGAGCATGCCGGAGAACATCATGGCCATGGGGTTGACCTTGTTCTGGCCCGCGTACTTGGGGGCGCTGCCGTGGGTGGGCTCGAAGAGCGCCGCCTCGTCCCCCACGTTGGCGCCGGGGGCCACGCCCAGGCCGCCCACCAGGCCGGCGCAGAGGTCCGAGATGATATCGCCGTAGAGGTTGGGCAGCACCAGCACGTCGTACAGCTCCGGCTTCTGGACCAGCTGCATGCACATGTTGTCCACAATGACGTCGTTGAACTCGATGTCCGGGTACTCCTTGGCCACCTCCCGGGCCACGGCCAGGAAGAGCCCGTCCGAGTGCTTCATGATGTTGGCCTTGTGGACGGCGGAGACCAGCCGCCGGCCGTTCTTCCGCGCGTACTCGAAGGCGAAGCGGACGATGCGCCGCGTGCCGGTCTCCGAGATGGCCTTGATGCTGATGCCCGCGTCCGGGCGGTACGGCTTCTGGCCGCTCTCCTCCACTAGGTGCGCCAGGCGCTCCACCCAGGGGCTGCCCTTCTCGAACTCGATGCCGGCGTAGAGGTCCTCCGTGTTCTCCCGCACCACCACGATATCGATGTCCTCGTAGCGGCTGCGGACGCCGGGGTAGCTCTTGCAGGGGCGGACGCAGGCGTAGAGGTCCAGCTCCTTGCGGAGCGCCACGTTGACGCTGCGGAAGCCGGTGCCCACGGGGGTGGTGATGGGGCCCTTCAGGGCCACCTTGTTGCGCCGGATGGAGTCCAGGACGGGCTCCGGGAGCGGGGTGCCGTACTTCTCCATGACGTCGGCGCCGGCCTCCTGGACGTCCCACTGGAACTGGACGCCG
>DATCLE010000173.1:0-5025 GCA_036564075.1 Dehalococcoidia bacterium | reverse complement strand
TTCCTTCCCTACGTTCCCTCCTTCCCGCCTGGCCGGTAACGCCCGGACGTTCACGCAGAGGAGACCGCTGGCATGGCTGAGCCTTCGGCGTACCGGGAGCAGATCGAGGCCGCCCTGAAGGGCCACAACGCGGACTACGTGGAGCTCCGGCTGGAGGAGTCGGAGGGCACGCGCATCTCCTACCGGGGGCGGGAGCTGGAGGACATCACCCGCAGCCGCAACCTGGGGGGCTGCGTGCGGGCCGCCGTGAAGGGCGGCTGGGGCTTCGTCAGCTTCAACAGCCTGGACGGCCTGCGGGAGAAGGTAGAGCTGGCGGTGAGCCAGGCCCGCCTGGTGGGGACGGAGCGCACGCGGCTGGCGGAGATCCCGGCGGTGGAGGACGTGGTGGAGCCGGAGGTGGGGGAGGACCCGTTCCAGGTGCCGCTGGCGGAGAAGAAGCGCATCCTGGACGAGTACAACGAGATCATCTGGTCCACGCCCAAGATCGCCAGCTCCGTCATCGGCTACGCGGACGGGCGGAAGCGGGTGATCTTTGCCAGCACCGAGGGGAGCTACATTGAACAGGCCCGCATGGACGTGACGGCGCGCATCTCCGCCACGGCGCGCCAGGACGGCGACGTGCAGCAGGCGGGGATGAGCCTGGGCGCGCTGAACGACTTCTCCTTCGTCCGCTCCCTGCACGACCGCGTCCGGGAGGCGGCGCAGCTGGCCGTGGCCTTCCTCTCCGCGCCCAAGGTGAAGGGCGGCGAGTACACCGTGGTGCTGGACCCGGTGCTGGCGGGCGTCTTCGTGCACGAGGCGTTCGGCCACCTCTCGGAGTCGGACTTCGTGTACGAGAACGAGCGGATGCGGGAGATCATGGTGCTGGGCCGCCGGTTCGGCGGGGAGCACCTGAACATTGTGGACGGCGCGGCGGTGCCCGGCCTGCGGGGCAGCTTCAAGTACGACGACGAAGGCACCCCCGCCAAGCGGACGTACCTGATCCGGGAGGGGGTGCTGGTGGGCCGGCTCCACTCCCGGGAGACGGCGGCGGTCATGGGCGAGGAGCCCACCGGCAATGCCCGGGCGCTGGACTGGCGGTGGCCGCCCATTGTGCGGATGACCAACACCTTCATCGAACCCGGCCGGATGAGCTTCGACGAGATGCTGGCGGAGATCGACGAGGGGATCTACGTGAAGAACTGGTACGGCGGGACCACCAGCATGGAGATGTTCACCTTCTCCGCGGGGGAGGCGTACATGATCCGGAACGGGAAGGTGGCGGAGCTGATCCGGCCGGTGGTGCTGTCCGGCAACCTGTTCACCAGCCTCCAGAACCTGGACGCCGTGGGGAACGACCTGGACATGAACCAGGGCGGCGGCTGCGGGAAGGGCGGGCAGATCCCGCTGCCGGTGTCCAACGGGAGCCCGCACATCCGCATCCGCAACACGCTGGTGGGAGGTCGATAGATGACGGCGCAGGCGGAGGCCGTCCTGGAGCTGGCCCGGCGGCGGGCGGAGGAGGCGGAGGTCTTCTCCGTCACGGTGGAAGAGACGCCGGTGAAGTTTGAGGCGAACCGGCTGAAGTCGCTGGAGACGCGGATCACGTCCGGGCTGGCGCTGCGGGTCATCAAGGACGGGCGCATCGGCTTCGCCACCAGCACGCGGCCGGACGATGCCCAGGCGCTGGTGGACCTGGCGCTGGAGCTGGCGCCCTTCGGTGCGCCGGCCAAGTTCCAGATGCCGGGCCCGGGGGCGTACGCGGAGGTGCCGGTCTTCGACGAGGCGGCGGCGGCCTTCCCGGCGGAGCGGATGGTGGCCTTCGGGCAGGAGGTCAT
The DNA here is from genome assembly GCA_036564075.1 of Dehalococcoidia bacterium. Classification (GTDB taxonomy): domain Bacteria; phylum Chloroflexota; class Dehalococcoidia; order DATCLE01; family DATCLE01; genus DATCLE01. The sequence continues at coordinate 3,208 of DATCLE010000173.1, read as the reverse complement.
CGACCGGCTGCGGCGGCACACGCCGGAGCTCCAGGTGGAGGGGACGGTGCGCAAGGCGGTGCAGACGGTGCGCATCCTCAACTCCGCCGGGGCGGACGTGAGCTACCGGAAGACGTCGTACTCCGCCAACATGGAGGGGGTGCTGATCCGCGGCACGGACATGCTGTTCGTGGGGGAGGGTGAGGCCTCCTGCCGGCCGCTGACGGACCCGGCCTTCATCACGGAGAGCACCATCCAGCAGCTGGAGTGGGGGCGGGAGATCGCCAAGGGGCCCAGCGGGGAGCTGCCGGTGATCTTCACGCCCAGCGGCGTGGCCAGCGCCCTGGTGGCACCGCTGAGCATGGCCTTCTCCGGCCGCGTGGTGTGGCAGGGCGCCTCGCCGCTGGGGGAGTCCCTGGGGCAGGAGGTGTACGACCGCCGCCTCAGCCTGTGGGATGACCCCACCGTGCCCTACATGCCGGGAAGCCGCGCCGTGGACGACGAGGGCGTGCCCGCCCGCAAGGTCACCCTGGTGGCGGAGGGCGTGGCCACAGAGTTCCTGTACGATCTCCAGACGGCGGGGCTGGCGGGCAAGGCCAGCACCGGCAGCGCCCACCGGGCGCTCACCACGCAGCCGTCCATCGGCCTCAGCGCGCTGGTGGTCAGTGAGGGCGATGCCACCTTCGCCGATATGCTGCGGGAGATCCGGGAGGGCGTGGTGGTGGAGTACCTGATGGGCGCGGGCCAGGGGAACGTCATGGGCGGCGAGTTCTCCGGCAACGTGCTGCTGGGCTACAAGGTGGAGCGCGGGGAGATTGTGGGCCGGGTGAAGAACACCATGGTGGCGGGGAACGTCCACCAGGCGCTGAAGGAGATTGCGGCGCTGGGGAGCGAGTCGCGCTGGGTGGGCGCCGGGCTGCGGACGCCGCCCATCGCCTTCGCGCGGCTGAGCGTCTCCAGCGGGGACTGAGCGGGCACGGGTGGTGAGGCGGTGGTATGGCGCTGGCGGAGTACCTGAACGAGCTGGTAGACGTACGGAAGCCGCTGCGGCTCTCGCGGCTGACGGCGCTCTCCGGCTTGACGCCGGAGGAGCAGGAGCTCTTGTCACGCCGGTGGCCGGAGATTGAGGTGCGGCGGCGCCGCCGGCTGGTCCAGGACCTGGGCGAGCTGGCGGAAGACAACGTTGAGCTGAACTTTGACGCGGTCTTCCTGGTGGCGCTGCGGGACCCGGACCCGCAGGTGCGGGTGGAGGCCATCCAGGGGCTGTGGGAGTACGAGGGCCGGGACCTGATTGAGCCGCTGGTCCACCTGCTGCACGAGGACAACGACGCGGGCGTGCGCAGCGCCGCGGCCATGGCGCTGGGCCGCTTCGCGCTGGCGGCGGAGTTCGACGCGCTGCGGCCGCGGGACGCGGCGCTGGTGGACCGGGCCCTGCGGAGCGTCATTGAGAACCCCCGCGAGACGGTGGAGGTCCGCGCCCGGGCGGTGGAGGCCATCGGCGCGCGGAGCGAGCCGTGGGCGCGGGAGATCCTGGAGCGGGCGTACCGCAGCCCGGAGCGGCGGCTACGGGTCTCGTCGCTGCACGCCATGGGGCGGAGCTGCGACGAGCACTGGCTGCCCACGCTGATCCGGGAGCTGGGGAATGAGGACCCAGAGTTCCGGTACGAGGCGGCCACGGCCTGTGGGGCGCTGGAGGATGAGGGGGCGGTGCCGTACCTGGCGCCGCTGATCCGGGACGAGGACGAGGAGGTCCGCAGCGCGGCCATCGACGCGCTGGGGAAGATCGGCGGGGCGCAGGCGCGGCGCGTGCTGCGGGAGCACGCCGACGACGAGGACGAGACGGTGCGCGAGGCGGTGGCGGCGGCGCTGGCGCAGGCGGAGTTCCAGGACGACCCCATGGGGTTCCGGTACGAGCTGTGAGGGAGCGGGTGCCCAGGAGGACGTCACGGGGCTGGAGAGTGGAGGAGGCGGTCTCGGCGGGTGGCATCGTCTACCGCCGGGGCCCGGCGGGCGTGGAGGTGGTGCTGTGCGGACGCACGGCGGACGGGGTGTGGGGCCTGCCCAAGGGGACGCCGGAGCCGGGCGAGAGCCTGGAGGAGACGGCGGTCCGCGAGGTGAGCGAGGAGACGGGCCTGGCGGTCCGCATCGAGCGGAAGGTGGGGGCCATCCGCTACTGGTTCGCCCGGGCGGACGAGGGCGTGCGGTACCACAAGACGGTCCACCACTACCTGATGACGGCCACGGGCGGCGACGTGGCGAACCACGACCACGAGTACGACGTGGTGGCGTGGATGCCGGCGGAGCAGGCGCTGAAGACGCTGACGTACGACAACGAACGGAACATCCTGCGGCAGGCCCTGGAGGCCATCGAGCCCGAGCGTTCGGAGGGGAGCCCCGCCGGAGGATCGACCGGTGACGGCGACGGTTGAGGACGAGGTAGCCCGCGGCCGGCTGGTGCGGCTGCGGCGGAAGCGCGCCAGCGACGCGCCCAACGACTATGCGTGGCGGCGGGACGAGGAGCTGGCCCGCTACGACGCGGCGACGCCGCTGCGTGCCTCCTACCCGGACTTCTTGATGACCTACACGGAGGAGCTGCGGTACCCCAGCCCGTTCCGCCGGACGCTGGCCATTGAGGACCTGCGGGGGAACCACATCGGCAACGTCATGTACTACAACATCGACGAGCGCCGGGGCGAGGCGGAGCTGGGCATCACCATCGGCGACCGGCGGTACTGGGGCCGGGGCTACGGCCGGGACGCGGTGGAGACGCTGGTGCGGCACGTGTTCGCCACCACGCGGCTGCGGCGGATCTTCCTGAACACCCTGGACTGGAACGAGCGGGCGCAGCGGAGCTTCGCGGCGGCGGGGTTCCGGCCCTGCGGCACCACGCGCCGCGGGGGGCACGTGTTCGTGACCATGGAGTTCCTGCGGGAGTGGCTGGCGGAGCGGGACCGCTCCGCGCCGCGGGAAGCGGAGGGGTAGGGTGCCCTACCCCCACGTGGGGGAAGCAGCGGGCCCGCCGCCCGCACGTTCTCCCGAGGGACCAGCGCGAGCGAAGCACCGGACGGTACGCGGTCCGGTGCTTCCGCGTTTCCTGGAGGGCGGGGGCTCAGGATGACAGGGTGGGCATCGATAGGTCGGGGCGGGTTTCAACCCCGCCCCGAGGGGTGACGGCACGGGGCGGAACGGGCCCGCAGCGCCGCGCCGGGGTGAGGGCGAAGTGCTGCCC
>DATCLE010000172.1:0-5354 GCA_036564075.1 Dehalococcoidia bacterium | reverse complement strand
GGCGGCGGCCATCCGGCTCCTGCTGGGGGACGCCGCGCTGCGGGCGCGGCTGGGGGAGGCCGCCGCCGCCCGCATCCGCGAGCGGTTCGACTGGCGCCGGGCCGCCCGCCAGACCGAGGCCGTCTACCAGGAGGTGCTGGGGGACGGCGGCCGGGGGTAGCCCCCGGACCGCGGACAGGCGGTCAGGCTGTGCCGGGGGGCTCCAGGCCGCCCAGGGTGTAGAGGGAGCCGGCGGGCAGGCGCGCCACGTAGGCGGTCCAGCGCTCCGGGCCGCGCTCCGCCCACTCCCAGTGGAAGCGCCCCGGGCGTTCCGCCGCCAGCGTCTGGTGCAGCGTCTCCAGCTCCCGGCCGCCGGTGAGGCGCAGGGTCTCCCCCTGCCCCAGGCCGTCGAAGTGCTCCAGCAGCTGCCGGCGGCGCTCCCACGGCGGCACCGGGGAGAGGTCCAGCCCGCCGACGATGGGGGTGGGGTCCTGACCGTCCTCCCGCATGCCCGGCCTCCTGACTGGCGTGGTGCCTCCAGTGTAGCGGAGGCGCGGCCCGCGGGGGAGGGGCCGGACACAGGACGGCGCCCCGGGACAGGTCCCGGGGCGCCGCAGGGGGAGGAGCGCCACCCAGTGGGGGGCTACTGGACGATGAGTGTGCCCGTCATCTCCGGGTGGAAGTCGCAGCGGAACTCGTAGGTGCCGGCCCGGTCCACCTGCACCTGGAAGGTGCTGGACGCGCCGGGGTTCACGATCTGGTCGCTGGAGAACTCCTCGTCGCCGGCGGTGACGTGCATGTTGTGGACGGCGGTGCCCTCGTTCCGGAAGGTGATCCGGACGGACTCGCCGGCCGGGATGGTGACGGTGTCCGGCTCGAACCGGTTGTTCTGACCGGCGTCATCGGTGCCCACCACCGTCACGGCGCCGCCGCCGGCCGTGCCGCCGTTGCCTTCCTCCTCCTCATCCCCGCCGCAAGCCGCTGCCAGCGCCAGGACCAGCGCGCCCAGCGCCAGGAGCGTCAGCAGCGGCAGCAGGCGGCTGCCACCACCCTGGAGCCGTGTTCGCATAGCTGTACCCCCTTCCGCCTCCTCATCGGCGCGGGCGGTTCCAACCCGCGCCACACCTCCCAGCCTACGGCGCCGGTGCCTCCTGGACAGTCAGGGACGTTCCGGACGGCGGTGTCGGGAAGTTCCCCACACGGGAGCGGGGCGGCCCACTGGGCCGCCCCGCGGAATCCGGGCTCCGGGGCAGGGGTCAGCCGCGGAGGGCGGCCACGGCGGACCTATCCGCCACGGCGAGGCCGCGGCGGGCCAGGACCAGCGCCTGGTCGCCGATACGCTCGAACCCTTCGCCCACGGTGCCGCCCTGGAGGTAGCGGGCGTGGATGCCTTCCAGGATGACGGCCAGCTTGAAGTAGGCGAAGACCAGGTAGAAGTCCAGGTTGGCCAGATCCCGGCCGGAGCGCTGCGCGTACCGCTCCAGCGCCTCCCGGCGTGAGGGGAAACCGGGGAGCGCCGTCACGGCGATGCTGCTGAGGGAGGGGGTGGCGGCGCCGTCCGCCTGGTCCTCCGCCCAGTACATCATGAGCATGCCCACGTCCGCCAGGGGATCGCCCAGGGTGGACATCTCCCAGTCCAGCACGGCGGCAATACGCCCCTGGTCGTCCAGGATGGCGTTGTCCAGGCGGTAGTCCCCGTGGACAATGGCCGCGTCGCTCTCGGCGGGGACGGCGGCGGCCAGGCGGCGCTGGAGCTCGTCCATCTCCGGCACGGGCCGGGTGCGGGAGCGGTCCAGCTGCTCCGAGAAGCGGCGGACCTGGCGGGCCATGAAGCCCTGGGGCCGCCCGAAGTCCGCCAGCCCCACGGCCGCGGGGTCCAGGGCGTGCAGCTTCACCAGCGTATCGATGAGCTCCTCGCCGATGCGGCGCCGCTGCGCCTCGTCGAACCGTGCGGCCACCTCCGCGGCGTTGGCGGGGACCAGCCCGTCCACGTACTCCATGACGTAGAAGGGGCGGTCGTTGACCTGGGGGTCATCGCAGTAGGCGATGGGCCGCGGGGCGGGGACGTCCGTGTTCGCCAGGGCGGAGAGGACGCGGAACTCCCGGGCCATGTCGTGGGCCGTGGGGAGCACGTGGGAGAGGGGCGGGCGGCGCAGGGCCCAGCGCCGGCCGCCGGCCTCGATGCGGTAGGTGAGGTTGGACCGCCCGTGGCCGATGATCTCCGCCCGGAGCTCCGTCACGGGGGCCACGTGGGCTTGGAACCAGGGCAGGAGCCGGTCCAGGTCCAGGCCGGGGACGCTCATGCGGGTCACCTCCTTGCCGCCGGGGGCGTCCGGCCGACCCGGCGCGTGACAGCGGGTGCTGGAATCACTACAATCTCCACTCAGACGCATCACGCGGGGGAGGCACGGGGCTCCCGGAGCCACGTGACGTTCTGGAGAGGAGGTTCGGCATGCCCATTGACTTCAATCTTCCGCCGGAGGTGGAAGAGGTTCGCCAGCGGGTGCGGCGGTTCATGGACGAGGAGGTCCGCCCCGTTGAGCAGAGCCTACGGCAGAACGGCGGCGACCGCAAGGGCTGGCGGGAGGCCATCGGCCGGCTGCGGCAGCGGGCCAAGGAGCTGGGCCTGTGGAACCCGCACCTGCCGCCGGAGTGGGGCGGCATGGGATTGGGGCCGGTGGCCATGGCGTTCGTCTCCGCGGAGGCGGGGCGGACCGGCATCGGCCCCTTCGTGCTGAACGCCCAGGCGCCGGACGAGGGCAACATGCACACCCTGCTCCACCACGCCACGCCGGAGCAGAAGGAGCGGTACCTGCGGCCGCTGGCGGAGGGGCGGGCCCGTTCCTGCTTCGCCATGACGGAGCCGGAGGTGGCGGGGTCTGACCCCACCCTCATCCAGACCACGGCGGTGAAGGACGGCGACGACTGGGTGCTGAACGGGCACAAGTGGTTCATCTCCGGGGCCCACGGCGCCAGCTTCGCCATCGTCATCGCCTGCACGGACCCGGACGCGGACCCGCCGCAGGCGCGCAACACGGCGTTCCTGGTGGACCTGCCCGCGGAGGGGTTCGAGATCATCCGGGACATCGACACCATGGCGGGGCAGGGGAACCACTGCGAGATCCGCATCACCAACGTGCGGGTGCCGGACCGCAACATGCTGGGTAAGCGGGGCCACGGCCACCTGCTGGGGCAGGCGCGGCTGGGCCCGGCGCGGCTGGCCCACTGCATGCGCTGGATCGGCCAGGCGGAGGTGGCGCTGGAGATGATGGTGGACCGGGCGCTGAAGCGGTATGCCCACGGCTCCTACCTGGCGGAGAAGCAGGCCATCCAGTGGATGATTGCGGAGTCCACGCTGGAGCTGTACGCGGCCAAGCTCATGGTGCTGCACGCCGCGTACAAGATCGAGAACGGCATGCCGTTCCGGCAGGAGGTGTCCATGGCCAAGCACCACGTGGCTAACACCCTCTGGCGGATCATCGACCGGGCCATCCAGGTGCACGGGGCGCTGGGCTACTCCACGGACACACCGCTGGAACGGATGCTGCGGAACGCGCGGTCCGCGCGGCTGGTGGACGGCGCGGACGAGGTGCACCTGCAGACCATTGCCCGGAACGTCATTGCGGCGTACCAGGAGACGGGGAGCACCCGCTCCGCCACGGGTGACCTGCTGGTGTAGCGGACGGGGACGGGAGAATCCAGCGGTGGGGGCGCCGGCCCGGAGGGCCGGCGCCCCTCCTGTGCTCCCCGCCGCCCGGTTGACGGCGGAGGGCCCGGCAGGGTATGACCCGTATGGCGGCACCGGACCCCCTGGGCGGGGCCGGCCGCCGCGAGAACGCCTGGGAGGACGCACGTGTCGCAGAAACGGGACGCGGCCATCGTCGGCATCTACGAGTACCCGTTACGGAAGGTGCCGGGGCTCACGCCGCTGCAGATCAAGGCGGAGTGCGCCGCCCGCGCGCTGGCGGACGCGGGGCTGAGCTGGCAGGACGTGGACGCCGTGTACGACGCCGGGGACGGCGGCGGGATGGCGGGGCTGGGCATCGCCGAGTACTTCGGCATCCGGCCCAACGTCATCGACACCACCATGGTGGGCGGCAGCTCCTACGAGTTCCACGCCGCCCACGCCAAGCGGGCCATCGCCGCCGGGAAGGCGAAGGTGGCGCTCCTCACCTACGGCTCCACCGCCGCCAGCCAGGCGCGGGCCATCGGCACCGGCGGGCGGGTGAGCGCAGGGCCGCCGGACCCGGTGGGGAACATGGAGGACCCGTGGGGGATGACGCTCATCGCCAACTACGCGCTGGTGGCGACGCGGCACATGCACCAGTACGGCACCACCAGCGAGCAGCTGGCGGAGATCGCGGTGGCCACGCGGGCGCACGCCATGCGGAACCCGGAGGCGGTGCGGGCCATGACGGACCTGGGGTTCCAGGACGTGCGGGAGATCACGGTGGCGGACGTGCTCGCCTCCCGGATGATCGCGGACCCGCTGCACCTGCTGGAGTGCTGCATGATCTCCGACGGCGGCGGCGCGGTGGTCATCGCCAGCGCGGAGGTGGCGCGGGGCTGCCGGAAGCCGCCGGTCTGGATCTTGGGGACGGGCGAGGCGACGAAGTACCCGGAGAACGGGGGCGATATCACGGTGAGCGCGGCGGCGCAGTCCGGGCCGGCGGCCTTCGGCGAGGCGGGGGTGCGGCCGGACGAGATCGACATCGCCATGATCTACGACTCGTTCACCATCACGGTCCTCACCATCCTGGAGGACCTGGGGTTCTGCGGGAAGGGGGAGGGCGGCGCCTTCGTGACGGGCGGGCGGCTGCGCTGGGACGCGGAGGCGAAGCCGGCCCTGAACACGGACGGCGGCGGGCTCTCCTCCAACCACCCGGGGATGCGGGGGATCTTCCTGCTCATCGAGGCGACGCGGCAGCTCCGGGGGGAGTCGACCTCGCAGGTGCCGGGGGCGCGGCTGGCGGTGGCGCACGGGAACGGCGGCCAGCTGGGGAGCCGGCACGCGGCGGGCACCATCATCCTGGGGAGGGACTAACCATGACCACGCAGGTACAACGGCCGCTGCCGCGGTTCCCGGAGCCGGATACGGAGCCGTTCTGGCGGGCGACGAAGGAGCACGAGCTGCGCTACCCGGTCTGCACGGCCTGCGGCGGGGTGGTGTTCTACCCCCGCCGGCACTGCCCGCACTGCGGGAGCTTGGAGCTCCGGTGGGAGACCTCCAAGGGCGAAGGGACCATCTACACCTTCAGCGTGGTGCGGCAGAACCGGCACCCGGCCTTCGCGCCGCTGGTGCCGTACGTGGTGGCGTGGGTGGACCTGGACGAGGGGTTCCGGCTGCTCACCAACATCGTGGGCGTGGCGCCGGA
>DATCLE010000171.1:0-3843 GCA_036564075.1 Dehalococcoidia bacterium | reverse complement strand
CTGATGGCTCTCTCCGGCGACGAGCGTTACCTCTTCTACCTGGCCCAGGAGAGCGCGTGCTCCGGCGACGCGGCGGTCTGCGACGGGCACTCGGTGGCCGTGCTCAACCTGGAGAGACCGGACCAGGCCCCTGCGGTGGTGCCGCTGCCCCAGAACTGCGGCCCGGCCGCCCTGCTGCCGCTGGGCCAGAGCCACGTGCTGGCCACGTGCACCAACCGGGCCGTCCTGCAGATGATCGACGCCGGCGGCCGCACGCTCCAGACGGTCGATCTCAGCGGCTACGTGGGGCTGGACACGGACGTGCCGGCAACCCGTCGGAACCCGATCCGCCCGCAGTTCGGCTTCGTGACGCCGGCGGGCGAACCCGGCGTGGTCCTGGCGGACGGGACGCTCCTCTGGCAGACGGCGGCCGGCGGCGTCCAGCGCCTGGATGCGCTGCCGGCCGGCCTCCGGGCCGTGCCGGGGCAGGTGGCGCAGCCTGACGCGCGGACCCTCGTCGTCCCGTACTACACCTACGGCGCGTCCACGGTAGAGGGGGTGAAGGTTGTGGACCTGGCGCGGCGGGAGGTGGTTCGGGACGTTCCGCTGGGCGGCGCGGAGCACGTGGTCCCCTCCGGCGCCCATCTCCTGGTGCTGGGGACGGACGGCGGCGTCACGTGGGTGCCGGTGACGCCGGGCGGGACGGCCCAGCCCGCCGCCGGTGTCTCGCCCGCGGCGGAGGTGCTGGTCCCGTAAGCGCCTCCCCCTTCGGTCCGCCTGCCCCGCCCCGGGCGGGCGGGCGGTGGTTCCGCGTTGCGCTCCCCCTCCGCCGCTGGTACGATGCGTGGCATCCTGCACCCGCCTGGGTGCGACGAGGGGGAGGCTGCTCATGACACCGGAGGAGCGCGCGACGCTCATCGCGTCGTACGGGCGGGCGCACCACCTGCTGCTGGCCGCAGCGGGCGAGTTCCCGCGGGAGATGTGGCAGTTCCGGCCGTCGCCAGACCAGTGGACCATCCACGAGATCTTCGTCCACGTGACGGACAGCGAGGCCAACAGCTACGTCCGGTGCCGGCGCTTCATTGCGGAGCCGGGCAAGGAGGTCATGGCGTACGACGAGATGGGCTGGGCCGCGGCGCTCCGCTACCACGACCAGAGCGTGGAGCAGGCGCTGGAGCTGTTCCGCTGCCTGCGCGGCGCCAGCCACGCGCTCATCCAGACCCTGCCGGAGTCCGCGTGGTCCCACACCGTCTACCACCCGGAGAACGGGACCATGACCATGGACGACTGGCTGCGCACGTACGAGCGCCACGTGCCCGAGCACGTGGCGCAGATGCGCTCCGTGTACGAGGCCTGGCGCCGCTCCCGCTAGCACGGCCGGGCGCACCCGGGGGTGTTGACGGGAGCCGCGGCCGGTACGACACTGGCCGCGGAACCGTTGCCCCCGGGGCGCCGCGGGGCGTGGACGTCTGAGGAGGCACCGGAGCGGTGAGAACGGGAGAGCGGCAGTTCGAGGCCGTGGGGGAGCCCCCGGAACGCCAGCCGCTCTTCACCCGTGACTTCCTGGGCGTCTGCCTCACCACCTTCCTCTTCTTCACCGCCTTCCTGTTCTTCTTCCCCACGCTCCCCTTCTACATCGTCCGGCTGGGGGGCCAGGAGTCGGAGATCGGGCTGCTCATCGGCGCCTCCTCCCTCACGTCGCTGGTGGTGCGGCCGCTGGTGGGCCGGCTGGTGGACCAGTGGGGCCGCCGCCCGCTGCTGAGCGCGGGGCTGGCCATGCTGGCGCTCTGCTCCGTGCTCTACAACTTCGCCACCGCCATCCCCATGCTCTTCGCCCTCCGCCTCCTCACCGGCGCCTCCCTGGCCACCTACATCTCCTCCGCCTCCACCATGGCGGCGGACGTCTCGCCCCCGGCCCGGCGGGGCGAAGCCATGGGCTACTTCGGCGTGGCCAACAACCTGGCCTTCATCATCGGCCCGGCCCTGGGCTTCTACCTGGTGGACTCCGGCCGCTTCGCCGGGCCGAACGGCGCCATCCGGGACGCCGTCCCCGGCTTCGACCGCGTGGACACCGGCGAGTTCAACTTCGCCGTCATGTTCCTGGCGGCGGCGGCGCTGGCCGGCCTGGGCTTCCTGGTGAGCCGCTTCCTGGGCGAATCGCGGCCCGCCGGCGCCGCACCGCCGGCCCTGGGCCGGAACCTCCTGGGGGGCCTGTTCCACCGGTCGGCGGCGTACCCGGCGGTCATCAACTTCACCATGTCCATCGGCTTCGCGGCCCTGGTCACCTTCCTGCCCCTCTACGCGCGGGACCTGGGCATGGAGAACGTGGGGACCTTCTTCATCGTCTACGGCGCGGCGGTCCTGGTCAGCCGCGTGGCCCTGAGCCGGCTCTCGGACCGCTACGGCCGGGGCGTGCTCATTGTGCCGGGGCTCGCCCTGCTGGCGGCGGCGCTGGTGGGCCTCTCCCTGGCCGGGGAGCCGTGGCAGCTCTACCCCGTGGCCGCCTGCTACGGCCTGGGCTTCGGCACCGCCCAGCCCGCCCTCATGGCCTTCGCCGTGGACCGGGTGCCGTCCCAGGTGCGGGGCATGGCCATGAGCACCTTCACCCTGGGGAACGACCTGGGGCTCTCCATAGGCGCTACGTTCCTGGGCGTGGTGCTGGACGCCACGGACTACGGTGCCGTCTTCCTGGTCACCGCCGGTACCGTGGCCTCCGGCATCGCCATCTTCCTGGCCGGGCAGGTCCTGCGCCCCTCCCGGTCCGCCCCGGCCGGCACCCCCGCCGACCGGTAGGACGGGCTGGAGCCAAGCTCCGGGATGGGCTACAATGCGCCCACGTCACGCGCGCACGCCGCGTCCCCGGCCCCGTCACGGCGCCGCCCCCTCGTGATCCGGGCCGTCCCGCCGTCCCCCACCCCCAGGGACGGGTGCCGGACTCGCCGGCGGGCGCGACGGATGCCCAGGAGCAATGACCCTGTCGCGGTTCCTCACCGACCCCACCCGCATCCGCACCCTCACCCGCCTCTACGAGCCGGAGGCGGCGGAGCTGGACTACGGCCGTCGCGTGCTGGTGGAGATCGTGGCGAACCCGGACGCGGACGACCGCACCGCCCGCGCCATCACCCGCTGGGCGGCGTCCGGCTTCCGCCATGCCCGGCTCCCCTCCCGCCACGCCTCCCTGGGCCAGCTCCTCCAGGCCCGCCGGGGCGAAGCGGCGGAGCGGGCCGCCACCGCCTGCTTCCTGCTCCGCCTGGCGGGGATCCCCACCCGCTTCGTCTCTGAGGTGGCCTACACCCGCCTCTCCCCCGGCCGGCTCCTGCGCGCCCCCATCCCCGGCTCGCTGGACGGCCCCGTGAGCGCCGCCCACACCTGGCTGGAGGTCTCCCTGGACGACCGCTGGGTGCCCGTGGACCCCTGCATGGGCATCTACGGCATGGGCGAGTGGCTGGACCGCCGCCTGGCCGACGGCCCCGCCGCGGCGCCCTTCCCGTACTGCTTCCCCATCCTCCTGCGCGCCCTGGACGAGGCGGGCCGCCGCCGCGAGGACCGCGCGGAGCACTACCTCATCCGCTCCATCGCCTCCCTCATCCCGCCGGACGACCTCACCTGTCTGGAGGCGCTAGCCGTCTGGCGCGTCGGCGTCCACCACTTCGGCGCGCTGCTCCATCCCCGGCCGGTCTTCCCCGCCCTCCAGGTCTTCTCCCGCTGGCCCCAACTCCGCGCCATGCACGACTCCCTGAAGGTCCTGGTGGCCGTCCGCGATCTGTAGCCGCGGCGGCGGCGCCAGGCGCGTCTGCTTCGGCCGCCCTCGTCCGTCTATGGAGTAGTGGTGCAACGAGGGGGCGGTGACGTGACCAACAGCGC
>DATCLE010000170.1:0-3063 GCA_036564075.1 Dehalococcoidia bacterium | reverse complement strand
GTCCCGTCCGCCTCCCTCTAGGATACACGAAACGGGGAGGACGCGCCGCCTGCCGCACCGCCGCCGCCCCGGCCGCGGCGCGGCGGCCCGGCCCGCCCGCCCGTGAGGCGGGACGGCCGGAGGGACGCCGTGCCTGGATGGCTGGGGGTTGCTGGGGGTGGAGACGCGGGCCCGGCCGGCGGCCGGGGCTCGCTTGACAGGGGCGACGCGTCTATGGTACGGGTGGCATGACATCGACGTCAATATCGTCACCGCCGCGAGGGACGCCCGGCGCGCGGGCCCCGCCGGCGGGACACCGTTCAGGAGGGCACCATGCGCGAGGTGGTCATTGTGGAGGCGGTGCGGACGCCGCTGGGGCGGCGGAACGGGGTGCTGAGCGGCGTGCACCCGGTGAACCTGGCGGCGCTGGTGCTGCGGGAGGTCGTCCACCGGGCGGGCCTGGAGCCGGGCGCGGTGGAGCAGGTGGTCCTGGGCTGCGTCTCCCAGGTGGGTGAGCAGGGGGCGAACGTCGCGCGGAACGCCGTGCTGGCGGCCGGCTACCCCATCGAGGTGCCGGCCACCTCCGTGGACTTCCAGTGCGGCTCCAGCCAGCAGGCGCTCCACCTGGCGGCCGGCCTCATCCAGGCCGGCGTCTGCGACGTGGCCATCGCCGCCGGGGTGGAGAGCATGACGCGGGTGCCCATGGGGGTGAGCGTCGCCAACGGGCCGGGCCAGCCGTACCCGCCGGAGCTCCTGGCCCGCTACGAGCTGACCTCCCAGGGCATCGCCGCGGAGAAGATCGCCGACCGGTGGGGCATCACGCGGGAGGAGGCGGACCGCTTCGCCGCGGCCAGCCAGCAGAAGGCGGCGCGGGCCCGGGACGAGGGCCGGTTCGACCGGGAGATCGTCCCCGTGGAGGTGGAGCTGGAGGGGGTGCAGACCACCGTCACCCAGGACGAGGGGATCCGGCCCGGCACCACGCCGGAGATCCTGGCCACCCTCAAGCCCTCCTTCCGCGAGCAGGGCGTCCACCACGCCGGGAACTCCTCCCAGATCACCGATGGCGCGGCGGCGGTGCTGCTCATGGCCGTGGAGCGGGCGCAAGCGCTGGGGCTGCGGCCGCGGGCGCGCATCGTGGCGCAGGCGGTGGTGGGGTCGGACCCGGAGCTCATGCTGACGGGCCCCATCACGGCGACGCCGAAGGTGCTGGAGCGGGCCGGGCTGGCGCTCGCCGACCTGGACCTCATCGAGATCAACGAGGCGTTCGCCTCGGTGGTGCTGGCGTGGGAGCGGGAGCTGCGGCCGGACATGGCGAAGGTGAACGTGAACGGCGGCGCCATCGCCCTGGGCCACCCGCTGGGTGCCACCGGCGCCCGCCTGGTGACCACGCTCCTGCACGAGCTGGAGCGGCGGGGCGGGCAGTACGGGCTGGTGACCATGTGCTGCGGCGGCGGGCTGGGCACCGCCACCGTCATCGAACGGCTGGACTAGGGCCGGAGCCTGGCACGGGAGGGAGGGACCATGGGGCAGCGACTGCGGGGGAAGGTGGCGGTGGTGACGGGGGCGGGCCGCGGCATCGGCCGGGCGGAGGCGCTCCTGCTGGCGGCCGAGGGGGCGCAGGTCGTCGTGAACGACCCCGGCGTGAACCCCGACGGCACCGGCCACGACCAGGGCCCGGCCGACCAGGTGGTGGCGGAGATCCGGGCCCAGGGCGGCGAGGCCGTGGCGAACTACGACTCCGTCGCCACCATGGCGGGCGGCGAGCGCATCATCCGCACGGCGCTGGACACGTTCGGGCGGCTGGACATCCTGGTGAACAACGCCGGCATCCTGCGGGACCGCATGGTCTTCAACATGACGGAGGAGGAGTGGGACGCCGTCATCGCCGTCCACCTCAAGGGCCACTTCACCACGACGCGGTTCGCCGCCCAGCTCTTCCGCCAGCAGCGGGGCGGGCGGATCATCAACACGAGCTCCGAGTCCGGCCTGGGGAACCTGGGGCAGGCGAACTACGCCGCCGCCAAGGAGGGGATCATCGGCTTCACCCGCACCGTCGCCCGGGACCTGGGGCGCTACGGCGTCACCTGCAACGCCATCCGGCCGCGGGCCGGCACCCGGCTCACCCTCAGCCCGGAGCTGGAGGAGGCGCGCCGGCGGGCGCAGGCGGCGGGGCGGCGGCCGGCGGGGGCGGCGCTCCAACTGGCGCAGCTGGCGCCGGAGCAGGTGGCGCCGCTGGTGGTCTACCTGGCGACGGACGAGGCGGCCACCGTGAACGGCTACGACTTCCTGGTGGGGGGCGGCATGATCAGCCTCATGTCCCAGCCGCAGGAGGTGCGGACCATCTGGACCAGCCGGGGGACCTGGACGGTGGACGAGCTGGCGGAGCGGTTCCCCCAGACCCTGGGCCGCGGGCTCCAGAACCCCGCCCCGCCCCAGGAGGCCCGGGCACCCGCCGGGTAGGCAGACGGGCACCCGGAGGTCGGTACGCGGCCGCCTGCCGGGGGCGGCCACCAGCGTGCTCCCACGTGCCGCCTCCCCCACGTGCGGCGCCGCTGGCGGCCTGCCCCCGGCGGCCCGCCCGGACCTGAGACGTTCCAGCGGCCTTGACACGGCCATCTATAATGCGGGTGAATGACAATGACGTCAGTATCAATACCCTGTCGCCCGCTACCCCGGCGCACCCGTTAGCCCGCGAACCTGAGGAGCCGCCTGTGCTGGACGGTGTCACGGTTGTTGAGATGGGAACCCATCTGACGGTCCCGTTCTGCGGGCGGCTCCTGCGCGGGCTCGGCGCGCACGTGGTGAAGGTCGAGCCGCCCGGCGGCGACCCGCTGCGGCACGCCGGGTCGCCGGCCGCTGCGGCGCTCTTCGCCCACCTGAACGCGGGCAAGGAGAGCGTGCTGCTGGACGCCGACGCGTGGGCGTGCCCTCGCCCCCTGGAGCCGCTGCTCCGGCGGGCCCAGATCTGGCTGGACGGCCGTCCCGCCGCCACCATCAACGCCGACCCCGTAGCCGCGGCCGTTCGCCGCAGCCCAGCGGCTTCCGGCCTGGTCCACGTGGCCGTCACGCCCTTCGGGCTGGACG
>DATCLE010000169.1:0-3360 GCA_036564075.1 Dehalococcoidia bacterium | reverse complement strand
GTACCGATCAGGTCAACCGATCGGTAAGTTCGGGCAGGCGGCGCGGGTGCCGGCCCGCCCTCCCCCGGAACCGGCCGCGCGAGGAGGAACGTCATGGCACAATCGCTGGACCGGCAGGCGCAGACCGTCATCGAGCTGGCGGACCTGCAAGGCATCGGCCGGGTTAACATCGACGACGTCATCGAGTACGTGCACACGGGGCTGGAGCGGCTCCCCACGGAGCTGGAGCTCTACGCCCGCTACCTCCGCCAGCGCTGGGACGTCTACGAGCTGGACTTCAGCCAGGACCGCGTGGACTGGCAGGAGAAGATGACGGAGGATGAGCGGACCTCCTTCATCGGCGTCTCGGCGGGCTTCCACCACGGCGAGCGGCAGGTGGAGGTGGACCTGGTCCCCTTCATGCTGGGCGGCACTGAGGAAGAGAAGATCTACATCGCCAGCCAGATTGAGGACGAGGCCCGCCACACCGTCTTCTTCGATCGCTTCTACCGTGAGGTCGTGGGCCTCCCCGGCGACACCATCATGGACGTGCTGGACAACTCCTACCCGTGGGTCTCGGAGCTGTTCGCCGGGCCGTTCGGCCTGCTGGCCTACCTGGCCGACGACCTCACCCGCGACCCGGAGAACCCGCGGCTGCGCGTCCGCTACGCCACCAACTACATGCTCTGGATCGAGGGCGTGCTGGCCCTCACCGTCATGAAGCTGACCCTGGGCTACTGCCGCCGCCGGGGCTTCCTCCCGGCCTACTACACCGGCTTCACCGCCACCACGCGGGACGAGTCCCGGCACGTGCAGTTCGGCCTCCGGTACCTCCAGAAGTCCGTCCAGGCGGACCCCAGCATGGTGCAGGAGATCCACGCCGTCCTGGACACCCTCATGGTCATGGGGGCCGCCCGCAGCCGGGAGCTCTACCTGGAGCCGCTGGGCTTCACCGCGGAGTTCGTGCGGGACTTCCAGGTCCAGCAGCTGGTCCGCAAGCTCAACGCCATCGGCGTGGAGCTGCCGGAGCGGCTGAAGGCCCGCCTGGCGGCCATGGAGGCCCAGATCGCCGGCGGCTAGGCCGAACCGCCGCACCCCGAAAACCCCTGTGAGGGAGAGCGCCGATGGCCGAGAAGGAGATCCTCTCGCCGGAGTGGCTGGAGGCCGTCCGGGAGTCCGTCAACGCCTGGCCGACGCCGGAGGAACGAGCCAAGAAGCTGGACAACTACTGGCAGTGGTGCGAACGCGCGGCCAGCGAGTTCCAGGGCGCCCTGGCCTTGGGCATCCGCGGCCTGCCCACCAGCCCGGATGGCGGCACGGCGTACGTGGCCCTGGACTTGGACCACGGCCGCTGCACCGGGGTCCGGGCGGTTTCGCCGGAGGAGGCCCGCCGGGCCACCTTCGCCCTGGTGGGCTCCTACAGCGACTGGAAGGACCTCTTCGAACACTATGACATGGGGAAGGCCGTCATGTACCGGAAGATCCGCCTGGAATCCGGCGATCTCCTGGCCTTCTTCTTCCGCGCCTTCTACTTCATCGAGGTGCTGAGCTCCGTCTGCCACGTGCCCACCCGGCTGCCGGCCTGACGGAGCCACGGCGGCGGGCTGTAGCGGGCTCCCTCCCCGGGCCGGCTACGGCCCCCGCTCCGCCCGCGCCAGCGCAGCCCGCGCCGCCGGCCACCAGCGGATCTCCCGGGGCAGCCGGGAGGTCACGCCCCGGATGAGCGCCGCCGTGCACGCCAGCAGTGCCTGGTCCGCCGCCGTCCAGCGGAAGCCGTAGTCCCGGCGCACCGCGGGCGGCAGGAGCCCGGCGGCGTGCAGCCGCAGGAGGCCCAGCGCCGGCCGCAGGGGCAGGGGCGCCGGCGGCGCCAGCAGCGCCGCCGCCAGCGTCCGGGCCGTCTCCGTGACGGCGATGCGGCCGCTCCCGTACATCTCCCCCAGGTACGCCTGGAGCTCGGCGGCGGTTTGGGGCAGGTCGCCCTCCGGGATCCCCAGCAGCGGCCCCAGCGCGGTCCCCTCCGCGCAGTACCGGTCCTTCTCCTCCGGCGTCAGCGGGCCCACGTACAGCTCGTACGCCAGCGGCAGCGACTCCATGAGGGTGGCGTGCACCCACCGGAGCAGTGCGGGGTCGCGGGCGGAGTAGGGGGTCCCCGGCGGGAAGGCGGGCGTCCCCTCCCCCAGCCGGCCGTGGACGCGGTCGTGGATGGCGTTGATGGCGGCCGCCGCCCGCTCCGCCTCCGCCCGGGTGCCGAAGGTGAGGGCCAGCATCGCCTCCAGCGTGGCGTGGAAGCGCAGCACGCCGTGGAGGGGACCGGCGCGGAAGGTGCTGTGGTCCGCCACGCCCGCGGCCACCAGCGGGTGGGCCAGCTGGAGCAGGATGGCGCGGAGCCAGCCCAGGACCACCACGGCCTCGCCGTTGATCTTCCAGGCCACGCTGCCCGGGCCGGCCAGCCCTGCCGCCTCCTGCCGGTCCGCCTCGCGCGTGCTCACGTCAGGCTCCCCCTCCCTCCGGGGCCGCCGGCAACACCCGCTGGAGGCCCGTGCCCGTGTCCGCCAGGCGGAACCCGGCGGAGGCCAGCGCGCTGCACACCTCCAGCCCCTCGCAGTAGACCGCGGTGCCGGGCGGCAGGCCCGTCCCCTCCCGCAGGTAGCCGGCGGCCCTGTCCAGGCCGCTGAACAGCCACATGTCCACCGTGATGTTCCGACGGTACCACCCCTCACCGTACAAGTAGTACCAGTAGTACATCCAGTCGTGGTAGTCGTTGGCCAGGATGTAGGCATCGCGGTCGGCGTAGGCCAGGTTCGCCTCAATGCGGCGCGCGTCCTGCGTCTGGTGGCTCCGGTCCAGCGCCGGCCGGTTCCGCTCGTAGATCACCCCCAGCACCAGCACGAAGGGCAGCACGGCCGCCAACCCCAGCGCGGGCTGGATGCGGGCCGCCCGCGTGACCAGCCAGTCGATGGCAACCCCCAGGTAGATGGTGGCGACGAGGTAGGACGGCAGCAGGTAGAACTCGATGTCCGGGATGTCGTAGGTCAGGGCGAAGAGCCCGTTCCCCACCGCCACCAGCAGCAGGAACACGTTCAGCCGCCACGGCCGCAGCGCCAGGACCCCCAGCGCCACCACCGGGACCATGAACTTGAAGTCCCGCCGGAAGAGCGCCAGGAAGAGCCGCACGCGATCCGGCAGCTCCGACGGCCCGAAGGCGAACATCCGGTCCCGGAAGGGGCCGCCGGTCACCACGTCCACGAACTCCCGGAGGTTGTGGGCCTGCACCTCCAGCAGGCCTGCGGCGGGTGGGTCGTACGTCCGCCAGACCAGGTAGCCGTACTGCGCCACCCCCACCGCCACGAACCCCGCCACCCACGCCGCGTTCCCCACCGT
>DATCLE010000168.1:0-3241 GCA_036564075.1 Dehalococcoidia bacterium | reverse complement strand
GTGGAGTTTGTGGATTGACTGGCTTCACTATAGCGAGCCGCCGGAGCCCCGCCAACGGGGACGCCGGCATGGAGGGGCAGTTACGGGGGCTGGGCGGCAGACGTCCGGGAGGAGAGGCAGCGAACGGCAGCGAATCGCGCCGGTGCTCGTGGGATCGCCGGATGGGGCTGCGCCGGACGCCGCGGGAGGGCACCTCACCCCAGCAGGAGGCGTCCGTCCGGGGCGAAGCGCAGGGGTGCGGGTGGACCGGCCGGCTCCAGCGACTCCATGCCCTGTGCCTCCGGCAGCAGGGCCTCCGAGACCCAGAGGAGGTCCAGGTGGGCCGTGTCCCGGACGATGACGGCGCGGGCCGCGGCCGGCGGGAACGGCTTGAAGGCCAGCCGCAGGGCCGCCTCCTCCGTGGGCGCCGCCAGGGGCAGCTTCACGCCCCAGAGGAAGTCTGACGTTACGGCGTTCAGGTACGTGGCCTCCAGGTCGATCTTCGTCCGCAGGCGCTCCGTGATGATGTCCGCCATGCCCACCCCCACGGCGTTGCCGTGGCTGCCCTCCGTGAGGTCCAGCGCCACAATGCGGCGGATCCGCCGCTGCGGCGGGCCGCCCAGCCGCCGGTGCATGCCGATGACGTTGGGGTCCATGCCGGCGCCGGAGAGGTCCTTGCCCATGGCCTGCACCACCAGCACGTCCAGCGGGTCGAAGGGGACGTTGGGGAGGTAGGCCCGCGCCAGCGCCAGGAGGCGACGGTCCGTCTCCTCCACCTCCTGGCGGCGGCAGCCTTCGATGCGGGCGAGGCGGTCGAAGGAGTTCTCCACCAGCGCCAGCCCGGCCACGAAGGGGAGCGCCGCCAGCACCATGCGGGCGGCGGGCAGCAGGTGCTCCTGGAGGCCCTGGGCGTGGATGGCGTCGGCGCCGGCCTGCTTCGCCAGGCCGATGCCGATCATCTTCATGAGGCCGCTGCCCAGGTCGCCCACCAGGATGGAGTGAGGCTTCACCCGGTTCACCACCACCACGCCGTCCGCCTCCAGGGCGGCGCGGGCGCACCACACGTCGAAGCCGGTCTCCGTGCGGCCCAGGCGGACCGTGTCCATGGAGACGTCCACGGGGCAGCCCATGGCCGCCTCCGTGATGCCGTAGCCGACCAGCACCGCCCGCTGGCCCTCCGGCGTGGCGCCGCCGTGGCTGCCCATGGCGGCGACCACGAAGGGCGCGCCGCCCGCCTCCCGGACGTAGTCGGCCACGGCGCGGGTGACCTCCGCGATGCGGTGGATGCCGCGGCTGCCCGCCGTGACAGCGACGCGGCCGCCGGGGACGATGGCGGCGCGGGCGCCCGCGGCGTCCAGGGCGCGGAAGACCTCCGCCCGCACGTCGTCCACGGCGTCGTCGGCGAAGCGCTGGCGGACGGGGGCGAAGCGCGGCAGCGGGATGTTGCTGGGGATGAGCCGGGACCAATTCACCACGGGCCGCCTCCGGAGCCGACGAGGCAGGTATACCCCACGGCGGGTGGGGGGCGCAAGCGGACGGTGGGAGCGCAAGAGGCCGGCGGCCGCTTCGTCTGTAAGGTGGAGGAGCCCGCGCGGGGCCCCGCGGACCCGAAGGCGGGGGACGGGCCAGCGGGGTACCCCGCGAGCTCCGGGCAACCTGCGGGGAAGGGGGATGGAGGCATGGTGAGGCGAGTGGCGGCGGTCGGGGTACCCGTCCTGGTGGCGGCGTTGATCCTGCCGCTGGTGGCGGGGGCCGTGGGTGGCTTTGCCGTGGGAACGGACGCCCGGTCCGCCGACCTGCGGGGCGCGCCCGGCGCGGTCCCCTACGGTGGGGGGTGGGCCATCCCGCTGGCCGGGAAGCGGCCGGCCTGGTTCACCCGGGACCTGGAGCGTCGGGTCCGGGACGCTGCGGGGTCGCCGGTGCAGGCACCGCCGGACGCGCCGCTGCCCGGCACGGTGGGCATCCGGCCGGGTTCCTGGATGGTGGCGCCGTACGGGTGCACCATGAACTTCGTGTTCCAGCGGGAGGGAGCGCTGGCCATCGGCACGGCGGGGCACTGCGTGGACGAGGTAGGGCAGGACGTGGTGCTGCTCACCGTGGCGCCGGAGGGCGGCGGGGCGGTGCTGGTGGACGTGGGCCGGGTGATCCTGAAGCGGGACAACGGCATCGGTGACGACTTCGCGCTGGTGGAGATCCGGCCGGAGCTGTACCCCTGGGTGAGCCCTACCACGGCGGTGGTGGGCGGCCCGTGCGGCGGGTACGAAGGGTCCGGGCCGGAGACGGTGGCGCACTACGGGCACGGGCTGGGCATCGGCACGGGCGGCACGCCGCGTCTGGGGGTGGCGCTCACCTGGCGGGAGGACGCGTACGGCTGGGACGGGGCCGCCATCTTCGGCGACTCCGGCAGCCCGGTGCGGGTGACGGACCTGCGGGCGGCGGGGAACCTGACCCACCTGGTGGTGGACGCGGCGTGGCTCCCCAGCTTCGTGGCGGGGACGCGCATCGGCCGGATGCTGGAGCTGGCCCCCGGCTGGCAGCTGGTGGACAGTTCGCTCTGCCTCTGAGCGGCGGCCGGGGGTCAGGGGTGGGGCTGCGGCGTCGGGGGCAGGCACGCCGCCAGGAGCTCCGCCAGGTGGAGGGCCCGGACCTCCGACCCGGCGGCGTGGAGGCCGCCGCGCAGGTGGAGCAGGCAGCCGGCGTTGTCCAGCACCACCGCCTCCGCGCCGGTGGCGTGGACGTGCTCCAGCTTCTCCTCCAGGATGGCGGCCGCCACCTCCGGGTGCTCCAGGGAGAAGGTCCCGCCGAAGCCGCAGCACATGTCGCTCCGGGGCAGGTCCCGCAGCTCCAGCCCGGCCACGCCGCGGAGGAGGCGCCGCGGCTCCTCCCGCAGCCCCAGGCAGTTGGCGGACTGGCAGGCGTCGTGGTAGGTGACGGCGCGGGGTCGTGGCGAGGCGAAGGCTCCGGGCGGCGGGCAGGCGTGCCGCGCCAGGAACGTGGTGAAGTCCACCACCCGGGAGGCCAGGCGCCCGGCGCGGTCGCGCCAGCGGGGGTCATGGCGGAAGAGGCGCGGGTAGTCCTGGAGCACCGCCACGGCGCAACTGGCGGCGGTGGTGACTACGTAGTCGGCCTCCACGCGCTCCAGGGCGCGGACCGTGTGGCGGGCCATCTGGACGGCGTGGAGGCGGTCGCCGCTGTTGGCGGCGGGGAGGCCGCAGCAGTGGAACTCCTGAGGGAAGACCACGCGGCAGCCCAGGGCCTGCAG
>DATCLE010000167.1:0-3160 GCA_036564075.1 Dehalococcoidia bacterium | reverse complement strand
ACGAGCTCCAGGCGGTGTTCGAGAGCGCGGCGGACCTCATTGTGGTCACGGACGCCCAGGGCAACATCTACCGCATGAACCGCCCCGCCGCGGCCCTGGTGCCCAGCTTGGACCCCAACAGCCGCCACCGGGTGGGCACCTTTGCGCGGCTGCTGAACTTCCGCAAGCTGGACGGCAGCCGGCTGCGACGGGAGGAGTTCGCCACCATCCGCGCCCTCAGCGGTGAGGCGGTCTTCGGCGCCGTCCGCCGCGCCACGGCGCCGGACGGCCGGGAGCTGGTCCTCCAGATCAACGCCGCCCCCATCCGGAACGCCGATGGCACCGTGGCGGGCGCCGTGGCCGCCGCGCGGGACATCACGGAGCTCTACCAGGCGCAGGAGTGCCTCCGGGAGGCCCTCACGGCGGAGGAGACGCAGCGGCGGCGCCTCAGCGCCGTCATCCAGGCCATGCCGCAGCCGGTGCTCCTGGCCGACGCCGCCACGGGCCGGGTGGTCCTGGCCAACCAGGGCGCCGCCGCCTTCTGGGACCCGGAGTCGCAGCAGGTGGCGCTCCAGTCCGTGTACGACGCCTGCATCATCGACGGCGCGGCCGGCCGGCGGGAGCAGCACCCCCTCTACGCCGCCCTCCACGTGGGCGCCACCTTCACGCGGGAGATGCAGGTCCGGGACCGGGACGGCCGCCACGTCCCCATGCTGGTCACCGCCGCGCCCGTCCTGGATCGCCAGGGCCGGCCCGCCGGCGCCGTCTGCGTCTTCCAGCCCATCGGCGAGCTGAAGGAGAAGGAGCGCCAACTGGAGGACCTGGCGGCGGAGCGGGCACGCCTGCTGGAGGCCATCCGGCACGAGCAGCAGTTCCTGGACGCCATCACCGCCAGCATGACGGAAGGGCTCCTGGTCATCGACCGGGAAGGGACGCTGGCCCACTGCAACCCCAAGGCCTCGGCCTTGCTGGGCCGCCCCCTGGAGCGGCTGGTGGGCCGCCCGGTGAGCCGCCTCTGGCAGGAGCTGGGGCGGGCGGGTTTCCGGCCGGACGACCTGGACCGGCTGCGGGAGGCCCTGGCCTCTCCCCGGGATGTCCCGCCCTTCGAGCTGACGGTGCCGGGGCACGGCGGGCGGGAGGTCCGTGCCACCGTGTTCCCCATCCACAACGGCGGTCGCACACCCCTGGGCAGCGGCCTCCTCCTGCACGACCTGACGCCGGAGCGGGAGGCGGAGCGGCTCCAGTCCCGCTTCCTCTCCCTCATCTCCCAAGAGCTGCGCACGCCCCTGGCCGTCATCAAGGGCACCGTCACCACCCTTCTCCAGACCGCGGACGTCACCCGGCCGGAGGAACTGGCGGACTCCCTGAACCTGGTGGACCAGCAGAGCGACCGGCTCCACCACCTCATCGGCGGCATCCTGGACATGGCGCGCATCGAAGCGGGGGCCCTCAAGCCGGCGGTGCGGCCCCTGGACCTGGCACCGCTGGTGCGGGAGGCCGTGGCCGCCCGGGAGCGCGCCGATCCGGACGCCGCCGTCCGCGTCCACGTCCCGGCCCAGCTCCCGCCCGTCATGGGGGACCCGGCCCGCCTGCGCCAGGTGCTGGACCACCTGTTGGACAACGCCCTCCGCCACGCCCGCCACCCGGACGGGGTGACCATCACGGCGGAGGCGGACGGCGGCGTCCTGCGCGTGGTGGTCTCGGACGACGGCGAAGGCATCCCGCCGCAGGAGCAGGAGCGCATCTTCCGCCGGTTCTACCAGGTGCGGCAGGCGCCGCCCGGGCGGCGGTACGGCGGCCTGGGGCTGGGGCTGGCCATCTGCCGCGGCATTGTGGAGGCGCACGGCGGCCGCATCTGGGTGGAGAGCCAGCCTGGCAAGGGGACCGCCTTCACCTTCACCCTGCCGCTGCTGGCGGCGGAGGCGGAGCCCGCGCCGGAGGCGGCCCGCCCCGCGGCGCGGCTGGTGCAGCGGGAGCGCAAGCAGCAGATCCTGGTGGTGGACGACGACGTCCAGACCGTCCGCCTGCTCACCACCAGCCTCAAGCCCCTGGGGTTCACGGTGGTGCCCGCCCGCACCGGCGAAGCGGCGCTGGAGCTCATCCAGCTCCAGCCGCCGGACCTGGTGATCCTGGAGCTGTCCCTGCCGGACATGACCGGCTTCGACCTGTGCCGCCAGATCCGGCAGCTCTCCGGCGTGCCCGTCCTGGTGCTGACCGCGCGGGAGGGGGTGGAGGACAAGGCGACGGCCCTGGACCTGGGCGCGGACGACTACCTCACCAAGCCGTTCAGCGTGACGGAGCTGGCGGCGCGCATCCGCGTGGCGCTGCGGCGGGCGGAGTCCGCGGAGACCGTGCGGGCGCCGGACACCTTCACCGCGGGCCGGCTCCACATCAACTTCACAGACCGGGCCGTCATGGTGGACGGGCGGCCGGTGGCCGTGACCGCCACCGAGTACCGGTTGCTGCGGGAGCTGGCGCTCAACGCCGGGCGCGTGCTGACCCAGGAGCAGATCCTGACCCGCGTCTGGGGCGAGAGCTACAGCAACGAGGGTGAACTGCTCCGCTCCTACATCCGGCGGCTCCGCAGCAAGCTGGACGACCGTCCGCCCCACAGCACGCTGATCCGGACGCACCGGGGCATCGGCTACGGCCTGGTCCGGCCCTAAGGCGCCGGCCTCGCATTTTTCACGCATCTGTCACAGAATGACACGGGTATATCACGAATTAGTCACGATGTTGTGCTACGCTCCGGGCAGCCCCGGCCGGAGTGGAGGGCCGGGGTAGGTAACATTTGGGGGAGGTGCGAGACAGTGCTAGAGCGAGACAGCTACTGGGCTCGGTTCATGCAACGCCGGGTCTCACGCCGGCGGGCCCTCCAGGGCGCGGCCCTCGGCGTAGCCGGCACGGCAGCCTATCTAACGGTAGGCTGTGGCGACGACGGCGGGGAGACCGTCCAGCGCCCGCAGACGGGCGGCGAAGTGCGCCGCGGCGGCACCTACCGCCTGGCCCTCACGGGTGACCCGCCCACCCTGGACCCCTACAAGAACCTGACGTTCCTGGCGCAAACCGTGGCCGCCCACGTCTACAGCCGGCTCTTCAAGTTCAAGTCCGGCCCGGACGTGGACTACGCCGCCTTCATCCCGGAGCCGGACGTGGCCGAGGAGTACGAGATCCCGGACGA
>DATCLE010000166.1:0-5017 GCA_036564075.1 Dehalococcoidia bacterium | reverse complement strand
TTCGACGGGGGTGCGGCGCCGCCGCTGAGGAGGACGGACCCCGGCGGGCCGGGGGAGTGGAGCAGGAGGGATCGATGCCGTACGGGAGCTTCGTGAACGACGTGCCGCCCGCCGCCTTCATGGCGGTGCACATCGCGGCCTTCCTGGTGGGGGCGTACCTGGCGTACCGCTCCTTCACCGGGCAGGCGTCGCTGCTGGGGTGGGGGTTCACCCTCTACGCCCTGGCGGAGGTGAGCTACATGACCTACCACCTGGACTGGACCGTGTTCCTCTTCGCCCATACCGTCTCAGAGGTACTGGACCTGGCGGCGTTCGTCCTGGTCTTCGCCGGGGCGTTGCAGGCGGCGGTCCTGCGGGGGAAGGCGGCGGCCCGGTCCGGCGCCCCGGCGCCGTGAGGGCGCTGCGGGCCGTCGCGGCGCTGGGGCTGCTGGCGGCTGTCCTGGCGGCCTGCGGCGGCGACGGCGGAGGCGGCGAGCCGGTGCCTACGGACCGGGTGGAGATGGCCCGGAGCTACCGGTTCTCGCCGGAGACCATCCAGGTGACCGCGGGGACCACGGTGACCTGGACCAACAGGGACAACTTCACGCACACGGTGCGCCTGCTGGACGGGAGCGGCACGGACCTGCGGGTGGAGCCGGGGGAGAGCACCAGCATCACCTTCGAGAGGCCGGGCACGTACCGGTACGACTGCAGCCTGCACCCGCGGGACATGCAGGGGACGGTGGTGGTGACGGAGGGGTGAGACGGAGGCGGGCGGGCGACGCCCGAAAGGGGCGCCGGGCCGGAACAGTTCCGGCCCGGCGCCCCTTTCGACGTGGGGGCGTGACATGCGCGTTACAATCCAGGTAGCGATGCGATGCACGGAGGTGATGGACCGTGATCCGGGTGAAGCGCGCCTATGACCCGCCCGCGGCGGAGGACGGCCGGCGGGTGCTGGTGGACCGGCTTTGGCCGCGGGGGCTGTCCAAGGAGGCGGCACGGCTGGACGCCTGGCTGAGGGACGCGGCGCCCTCGGACGGGCTGCGGCGGTGGTTCGGGCACCGGCCGGAGCGGTGGGAGGAGTTCCGCCGCCGCTACCGGGAGGAGCTGGCGGGGCCGGAGGCGCAGGCGGCGCTGCGGGAGCTGGCGGCGTGGGCGCGGGACGGCGACGTCACCCTGCTGTTCGCCGCCAAGGACCCGGAGCGGAACAACGCCGTGGTGTTGCGGGAGGTCCTGCGGGAGCTGGCCGCTCCGCGACGCGATAGCCAGCGAGGTGAGGCATGAGCATCTACCACGCCCTGGGGGTGGAGCCGCCGGTCATCCTGTTCTCCGTCCTGCACCAACCGGACGGCCAGGTGGACGGGGGGCAGTACGCGGCGCGGGCGGCCGGGTTCCAGCGCGGCGTGCGGAAGCAGGACGCGGCCATCCGGGAGCGGACGGCGGCGTGGCTGGCGGCGGAGGCGGACCGGTGGTCGGAGGCGGTGGCGCGCCGCGCGGCGGCGGAGCTGGGGGCGGACGGCGCGGCGCAGGCGGCGCTGGCGGCCGCCCTCCGGGACGAACTGCTGGGCTGGGCGGAGGACCTGACCCATCTCCGGGAGACGGGGTTGCAGGCGTCCTGGGAGTGCCGGACCGTCCGGGTGGAGGGCGCGTCGGCCGGGGCGGCGCGGCTCCTGGAGGCCGGCGGGCAGTACCTGGCGTCGCTGGGGATGGCGTCGGACGGGCCGCCGGTCCACGAGTCGCTGTTCCTGTTCCGCGGCTCCGTCCACTACGACCTCATGGAGCACCTGGTGCGGGACCGGATGGGGATCTACGCCGGGCCGCACGGGGCGCTGATCCAGCACGTGGCCCGTACCCTCTTCGGCACCTTCAACGCCCTGGACGCCCGGGGGGAGCGGCCGGAGGCGCCGGACGGCTGGGAGGTGAACCTGCCGTTCTCCAAGGGCCCCATCCAGTACGGGGAGTTCCGCGCGAAGCTGACGCGGGCGGTGGAGGCGCTGCACCGGCGGCTGGACGGGGCGTGGGCCTCCGCCTGGCAGCGGAAGCTGGGGCTGGGCCAGGTGCGGGAGTTCTCGCTGCGCTTCGTGGTGCCGCGGGACCCGGCAGCCCTGGAGGCGGCGCTGGCGGCGGTGGCGGAGGCGGACGACTACCTGGCGGAGGGCGTGGTGCGCCGCGGGCGGATGCTGGTGCTGGAGCGGGTGCCCGTCTGATGTCCCCGCGCGGCGCGAGGGGGTGCCCTCCTTCCGGTCAGGAGATCCCGCGAGAAACGGCTACAGTGCGTTGACTTTTGCTCCTTCGCCGCCTACAGTGTGTAGCCAGCAACGACGGTGTTCGGCGCTCCAGAGGGAGGCTTCGCGGAGGGCGCGAAGGGGAACGACATGACCGGTGAAGGAGGGCACAGGGACATGGCTGGTCGAACACGTCACGGCACGGGAGGGCCGCTCCGGTGGCTCTGGGCGCTGGTGGCCATCGTCATGGTCGCGGCCCTGGCCGCCGGCTGCGGCGGTGGCGACGGGGACGAGGAGGGGGGCGAGGCGCTGAAGATCGGGCTCCTCTTCCCGTTCACCGGCGACCTGTCGGACTTCGGGCCGGCGTTCGAGCGGACGGCGCAGATGGCCGCGGACGAGATCAACGCCGCGGGCGGCGTGAACGGGCGGCCCATCGAGCTGGTGCGGGCGGATGACGGCACCTCGCCCCAGCAGGCCGTGGAGGAGGCCCGGCGGCTCGTCGAGATCGAGCGGGTGAGCGCCATCATCGGCCCCGCCTCCAGCGGCGCCACGCTGCAGGTGGCGGAGTCCGTGACCGGGCCCAACCGGGTGCTGGAGATCACGTCGTCCGGCACGTCCCCGGCGCTGACGGTGGCCAATGACAACGGCTACCTGTTCCGCACCCCCATCTCGGACGCGGCGCAGGGGTTGGTGCTGGCGGACCTGGCGCGGGAGCGCGGCTTCCGGTCCGTATGCGTGCTGTACACCAACAACGCGTACGGCCAGGGACTGTCCGAGCGGTTCCAGGAGGCCTTTGAGCGAAGCGGCGGCCGGGTGACGGCCCGCATTCCGCACGAGCAGGAGCAGGCGAGCTACTCCGCTGAGCTCAGCCGCTGCGCCCAGGGTAACCCGGACGCCCTGGCGGCCATCAGCTACCCGGAGAGCGCCCGCGTCTACCTGCGGGAGGCGCTGGAGTCCGGCAACTTCCGGAACTTCCTCTTCGTGGACGGGACGAAGTCCCAGTCCATGTTCAACGACCTGGGCGTCCAGAACTTTGAGGGGATGTACGGGACGGCGCCGGGCGCGTTCGATTCGGCGACGGGCCGGGCGTTCGACCAGGCGTACCGGTCCCGGTACAACGAGGACCCGGAGGAACTGCCGTTCCTGCGGGAGACGTACGACGCGGTGTACCTCATTGCGCTGGCAGCCCAGAAGGCGCGGTCCACGGACCCGCAGAAGCTGCGGGAGGCGCTGGTGGAGGTGGCGAACCCCGGCGGGACCACCATCAACCCCGGCCAGGACGGCTGGCGCGCCGCGCTGGAGGCCCTGCAGAACGGCGAGGACGTGAACTACGAGGGCGCGGCCAACTCCGCGGACTTCGACGAGAACGGCGATATCCTGAAGGGCGCCATCCAGGTCTGGCAGATCCGGAACGGCACCATCACCGTCCTGGAGAACCGGGAGATCGACCTCTCGGAGCAGTAGCCGCCGGCGGGAGACCGCCGGGCGAGGGACGCAGCGAGGCCCGCGGCCACCGGCCGCGGGCCTCGGTCTCTCCCGGCGCCGCCCTCACTCGGCGGCGGTAGACTCCGGTGCCAGGGCGCGGCGGCGCTGCGCCTCCTCCTTGCGGAGCTGCCGTACGCGGCGCTCCAACCAGCGGGAGACGCGCGCCCGCTCCGGCAGCAGGCCCTGGGGACGGAACAGCAGGACGGCCACGATGAGGGTGCCCAGCAGCAGGTCGCGGACGAAGGGGAGCCGCGTCTCTACCACCGGGGGCAGGTCGTAGCCCTGGAGCTGGAGGGTAGCGGACCAGAAACCCCAGACCACGTAGGCGCCGGCGATGGCGCCCAGGTTGTTGCCGCTGCCGCCCACCATGAGCATGGTCCAGATGATGAAGGTGCCGAAGAAGTGGGTGAACGTCTCCGGGGAGAGGGAGCCGTACTGGTACGCGTACAGGGCGCCGCCCACGCCCATGATGAACGCGCCCAGGACAAAGGCCTGCATCTTGAAGTAGGCCACGTTCTTCCCGCTGGCGGCGGTGGCGTCTTCGTCCTCACGCAGGGCGCGGAGCACGCGGCCCCAGGGGGAGCGGAGGCCCATCTCCACCAGGAGGTAGACCAGGAGCAGGACCAGGAGGCAGATGCCCAGGAAGGCCCAGCGGTACTCCTCCGGCTCAAACCAGCCGCTCAGGGGCCGCGGGATGCCGGTGAGGCCGCGGCTGCCGTTCACCAGGCTGCGCTCTTCAATGACGATGCGGCGCAGGACCTCCGCCACACCGATGGTGGCGATGGCCAGGTAGTCCTCCCGCAGGCGCAGGGTGGGGATGGCCAGGAGGAGGGCCAGCACGGCGCAGGCCGCGCCCGCCGCCAGGGCACCCACGATGTGGGGCAGCCACTCCCGGCTGTCCAGGAACGGCAGGAAGGCCAGGGAGTCCCCGAACCCGCCCACGTACTGCACGTACTCCGACGTGGCGGGCGACTTGGTGAAGATGGCCGCGGTGTAGGCGCCCACCAGGAAGAAGCCCATGACGCCGAAGTTGAGGATGCCCGTGTAGCCCCACTGGACGTTCAGGCCGATGGTGATGATGGCGAAGATGGCCACGGTGGCCAAGAAGGGCAGCAGGAAGTCCACCATGGCGCTCACGCTGCCGGAGCGCTCCAGGGGCAGGCCGGCCACCGCCAGGGTGACCAAGCCCACGGCCAGGGCGGTGAGCAGGCTGGAACGGGTCACCATCACCGCACCCCCAGCAGGCCCCGCGGCCGGACGAGGATGACCAGGGTCAGGATGACCACCGCCACGGCGAACTTGTAGCCGGGGCCCAGCAGGCCCGCGCC
>DATCLE010000165.1:0-47250 GCA_036564075.1 Dehalococcoidia bacterium | reverse complement strand
GGCAGACCAGGAGGAGGAAGGAAGGGAGATGGACCTGGGGCTGACGGAAGAGCAGGAGATGCTGAAGAACTTCGCCCGGGACTTCCTGGAGAAGGAGTGCCCGGAGAGCCTCGTCCGCGCCATGGAGGAGGACGAGAAGGGGTATTCGCCGGAGCTCTGGCAGAAGATGGCCCAGCAGGGCTGGCAGGGGCTCATCATCCCGGAGCAGTACGGCGGCACCGGCATGGGGTTCCTGGACCTCATCGTCCTGCTGGAGGAGTTCGGCCGGGCGCTGGTGCCGGGGCCGTTCATCCCCACGGTGGTCTACGGCGCCCAGCCGCTGCTGGAGTTCGGGACGGAGGCGCAGAAGCAGGAGTACCTGCCGAAGATCGCCGCCGGCAACCTCATCGTGACGCTGGCGCTGACGGAGCCCAGCGCCCGCTGGGACGCTGAGGGCGTGCAGCTCCAGGCGACGCGGGAGGGCGACGGCTTCGTGCTCTCCGGGACGAAGCTCTTCGTGGAGGACGCCCACGTGGCGGACCTCCTGCTGGTAGCGGCGCGGACCTCGGCCGGCGGGAAGCCGGAGGACGGCATCACCGTCTTCCTGGTGGACGCCAAGGCGCCGGGCGTGACGGTGGAGACGCTCAAGACCATCGCCGCCGACAAGCAGTGCGAGGTGACCTTCGAGAACGTGCAGGTGCCGGCCTCCGCCGTGCTGGGCCAGGTGGACCGGGGCTGGGACGTGGTCCGCTCCATCGCCCGGCGGGCGACGGTGGCGGAGTGCGCGTACCTGGTGGGCCTGGCGCAGATGGACTTCGAGATCAGCGTCAACTACGCCAAGGAGCGGGTCCAGTTCGGCCGGCCCATCGGCAGCTTCCAGGCCATCCAGCACAAGGCGGCGGACATGGTGACGGACGTGGACGGCTCCCGGTTCATCATGTACCGGGCGGCGTGGGCCGTGGCAGAGGGCGAGCCGGACGCCGACACGTACGTCCACATGGCGAAGGCGTGGGTGTCCGAGGCGTCCCGCCGGGTGGTGGCCCACGGGCAGCAGATCCACGGCGGCATCGGCTTCACCAAGGACTACAAGATCCAGCTCTACTTCCGGCGGCAGAAGAAGGCGGAGCTCATGTGGGGCGACGCCGACTTCCACCGCGAGGCCGTGGCCGAGGCGCTGGCGCTGTAGGCGCGGGCGCCGTCCAGGATAGGTCAGGGGGCCGCCCGGCAACCGGGCGGCCCCTTCCTTCTGCCCGCCGTGCGGTGTGTTACCATGCCCGTGGACGGCGGGGACGGGCGAACGGGACGGAGGGGACGTGACCGGCGACGGCGAATTCGCGCGGATGCGGGAGGAGCTGGTGGCGCGGCTGCGCAAGTCCGGCGCCGTCCGGAGCCGGGCGGTGGCCCGCGCCTTCCTCCGGGTGCCGCGCCACCTCTTCGTGCCCCACGTGCGGCCGGACATGGCGTACCAGGACGTGGTGATCCCCACACGCTGGCGGGGTGGGCAGCCCGTCAGCTCCTCCAGCCAGCCCGCCATCATGGCCATCATGCTGGAGGCGCTGCGGCCGGAGCCGGGGCAGCGGGTGCTGGAGGTGGGCGCCGGCTCCGGGTACAACGCAGCCCTGCTCCAGGAGCTGGTGGGCCCGGAGGGCCGCGTGGTGACGGTGGACGTGGACCGGGAGACGGCGGCGTGGGCCCGCCGGAGCCTGGAGGCCGCCGGCTACCGGGCGCCGCTGGTGGTGGAGGGGGACGGCGGGCTGGGTTACGCGCCGGAGGCGCCGTACGACCGGATCATCGTCACGGCCAGCAGCGACGACGTGCCGCCCGCCTGGTTCCACCAGCTCCGGGAGGGCGGGGTACTGGTGCTCCCCCTGCGGCTGAACGGCCCCCACTTCACGGTGGCGCTGCGGAAGGAGGGGGCGGCGCTGGCCAGTGAGCGCGTCAGCGCCAGCGGCTTCATGCGGCTGCGGGGCGCCTTCGGGGCCGGGGCGGCGGAGCGGACGGGCGCCATCGGCGACATCAGCGTGGCGCGGGACTACCGCGGGCCGCGGCTGGACGTGCGGGCGCTGGGCGCGCTGCTGGCCACGGTGCCGCGGACGGAGCCGCTGCCGGGGCTGCCGCGCCAGGCGGATGAGGCTGCCTACGGCTTTTCCTACTTCGCGGCGCTCCAGGGGGCGCCGGTGGCGCTGCTGAGCACCCAGAACCCCGGCCACGGCTTCGGCAGCGCCTGGGCCATGGTCGATACGCAGGAGCCCTCCGCCTGCCTGGTCCGCTGGGAGCGGCTCAAGGAGGGCGCGGCGTGGGTCTACGGGACGGACGCCGCCCTCCGGTGGATGCGGGCGGCGCTGGACCGCTGGCAGGGCTTGGGCCGGCCGGGGCTGGACCGCCTGGCGCTCCGGCTGACGCCGCTGCCGGAGCCGCGCCGCCGCCGCGGGCAGGAGGTGGCGCCGGATGAGGTGCTGACGCGCCACTGGCGGGTGCAGGCGTCGTACAGGGCGCCGGGCGCCGCGGGCGCGACGGCCGCCGACGGGGCAGGACGGCTGTGATATCATGGACGGCGATTGAGCCCCAGAGGAGGCGCGTGGAGGGTGTTCATGGCCGAAGAGTGCCTGTTCTGCAAGATGGCGAGCGGTGAGATGGACGTCAGCAAGCTGTACGACGACGCGGAGGTCTTCGCCATCCGGGACATCAACCCGCGGGCCCCGGTGCACTTCATGGTCATCCCCAAACGGCACATCCCCTCCGTGGCAGAGGTGGGGGAGGCGGAAGGGTCGCTGCTGGGCCGCATCTTCAGCGTGGCCAACCAGGTGGCCCAGCAGGAGGGCATTGCCGAGAGCGGCTACCGCTTCGCCTTCAACTACGGCCGGGACGGCGGCCAGACCATCGGCCATCTGCACATGCACGTGCTGGGCGGCCGCCGGCTGGGCGCGGAGGGGTAGCGGATGGACGCGGCGGCCCTGCGCGCCCGCATGGGCCACCTCCCCGCCGGACTCCTGGAACACATCGACCGCGTGGTGGCGGAGGCGCGCCGGCTGGCGCCCCGGTACGGCATCGACCCGGAACGGGCGGCGCTGGCGGCGCAGGCGCACGACGTGGCGCGGGCCCTGCCGCCGGCGGAGTTGCTCCGCCTGGCCCGCGAGCTGGCGGTCCCCACGGACGAGGTGGACCGGGCGGTCCCGGTGCTCCTCCACGGCCCGGTGGGCGCGCGGCTCCTGGAGCGTGACTACGGCGTGACGGACCCGGAGGTGCTGGCCGCCGCCCGCTCCCACACCACCGGCAGCCCGGAAATGTCCCCGCTGGAGAAGCTGGTCTTCGTGGCGGACAAGATCGAGCCGGAGAAGCTCCGGCGCCGGGAGCGGCTGGGGGAGGTCCGCCGGCTGGCGGAGGAGGGTGATCTGGACGGGGCGCTGCTGGCGTACCTGGACGGCCAGCTCCTGGAGGCGGCGGCGCGGGGCTGGCTGCTCCACCCCCTGGAGGTCCACACGCGCAACCGTCTGCTACGGGAGCGCGCGCCGCTGGGGGAGCCGCGGGAGGCCGAGGCGTAACGGATCATGGGATACCGGCTCCTGGCGCTGGACTGCGACGGCACGCTGCTGAACCCGGAGGGCCACGTCTCGCCGCGGGTGCGGGAGGCGGTGACCCGGGCGGCCGGGGCGGGGTGCCACGTGACGCTGGCCACGGGGCGGCGGGCGTGGTCCGTGAAGCGGATCATCGCGGAGCTGGGGATCAACGTGCCGCTGGTGCTGTACAACGGCGGGCTGATCTGGGACGCGGTGAAGGCGGAGGCCCTCCACCAGCGGCCGCTGGCCCGGGAGACGGTCCGGGAACTGGTGGCGCTGGCGCGGGAGCACCGGATGCAGGCCATGGTCTTTGAACACCCGCTGGCGGGTGAGCGGGTCTTCCTGGGGCCGGAGGAGTTCGACTCCGCCATTGTGCGGGCGTACGTGGGGCCGCGCGCCCACTTCTGCATCCGCGTCCCGTTCGACGCGCTGCACGAGGTGCAGGACCCGCTGCTGGTCTCCGCCCAGACGGACGACCCCGCCACAGCCCGCCGCTACTACGACGCGGTGGCCGGCCGCCTCCCGTGCTCGCCTCAGGTACCGCTCCACGGTGAGGAGCCGCACGTGGAGGTCCACGTGTACGGGCCCGGCGCCACCAAGGCGAACGCGCTGGCGGAGCTGGCAGGGCGGCACGGGCTCACCATGGCGGACGTGATGGTGGTGGGGGACGACTACAACGACGTGGAGATGCTGGAGGCCGCGGGACTGGGGGTGGCCATGGGCCACGCACCGGCGCTGGTGAAGCGCTACGCGGATGTCGTGGTGGGCACCAACGCGGAGGACGGCGTGGCGGAAGCCATCGAGCGGTTCGTCCTGGGGGCGGAGGCGCCGCCCCGCGGCCGCTAGGCCAGCCCGCGCCGCCGGAGCTCGATCTGCTCCCGGAAGATGAACTGCATGAGGCGGCGCCGGTCGCGCTCCGGGAGGTCCCGGAACCGCCCGCTGATGCGGTAGAGGGACCGTCCCTCCTCCGGGGCCCGCACGGCCAGGACCTGCACCTTGACCTCCAGCGTGTCGTCCAGCGTGGAGAGGGGCACCTCCATGCGGACCAGGCTGCCCGTGGAGACGGGCTGCGGCGCCAGGAACTGGAGCCCCCCGCCGCTGATGTTGCTGATGACGGCGCGGAGGGGCTGCCGGGCCCCCTCTTCCCCGGCCAGCAGCTCCGCGGCGCGCGGGCGGATCAGTTTGGTCAGCCGGTAGTACTCCCGGCGCTCGATGGGGAAGATACGGTCCGGGACCCGGAGCCGGACCGTGGGGCGGGGTGCCTCCGCGATCTCCAGGACCACGCTGTCGAAGACGTACTCGTGGCCGCCCTCGTGGAGGGTGACCACCACGCCCTGCCCGGCCCCGCGCCAGAGAGCGCCCAGGGCTTCCGGCGGCACCATCAGCACCAGGGCGTCCTCGTTCAGCCCCACCAGGGTGCCGGCCCACTGGTGCAGGGCGCCACGGCTGATGGTCTGGAGCAGGACGCTGGCGCCCGGGGAGGGGACTCTTCGGGCCCCGTGGGCGTCGTGCGCAATGTTCCAGCCTGCCATCTCCGTCCCCCTGGGACGCGCAGCCCCCGGCGCCTCACGGCCGCGGACGCCCCGCTGCCACCGTCACCCCAACGCGCTCCGCCGTAGCTCTACCTGCTGCTGGAAGACGAAGCGCAGGATCCGCTGCCGGTCCGCCGGGGAGAGCCCCACGAAGCGGGCGCTCATGCTGTGGCGGGGTTCGTGGGGCTCCGGCCCGCGGGCCGCCACCACCTCCGCCTGCACGTGGACGGCGTCCGCGGGGCCGGTGAGGGGCAGCTCCAGCCAGACGGTGCTGCCGGCGGGCACCGGCCGGTCCTCCAGGAACCGGAGGCCGCCGCCGCCGATGTCCACTACCACGGGGTCCAGGACCCGGGCCGTGTTGCCCGCGGCGTCCAGGACGCCGGCGGCGGCCGGCCGCAGCACCTTGGGCAGCCGGTAGTACTCCCGCCGCTCAAAGGGGAAGACGCGCGCGGGGACCGCCAGGCGCAGGCGCGGCGGCGCGCCGTCCGCCAGGCCCAGGACCTCCGTATCGAAGACGTAGTCCCGGCCGTCCTGGGAGGCGTGGACCGCCACGTGCCGGCCGGGGCTCCGCCAGGGGCGGCCGCCCTTCGCCGGCGCGGGCACCAGGAAGGCGCCGTCCTCCACCGCCAGTACCGCGGCGGCGTGCTCCCGGAGCGCGTCCCCCTCTACCGTTTGCAGCAGGACGCGCAGGCCTGGGACAAGCCTGAGCTGCGCGCCTTCCGGCTCCCGCGCTGCGGACCACAGGGCCATGGGCCCACCTCCCCCCGTTCCGGGGCTCCGGCGCCCGGTTCCCGCGCACAGATCCCCTGTCTCGATTATCGGCCGGGGGAAGGGGGAGGATGAGGGGAGAACGACGCCGGAAGCAGTTCCGGCAGGTCACGGATGATCCGGGAGGGCCGGACCGCAAGGCCCGCCGGGAGGCCGGCCCCCGCCCGGTCCAGCCAGATGCCGGCCACACCCAGCCGCTGCGGCGCCAGCACGTCCCACTCCAGGTTATCGCCCACCATCCAGGTCCGCTCCGCGGGGCAGCCCAGGGCCGCCAGGGCGGCCCGGTAGACCTGGAGGTCCGGCTTGCCGCAGCCGAACTCGCCTTCGATGCAGATGTAGTCGAAGTGGCGGGCCAGGTCGAACCGCTCGATCTTGGTGCGCTGGGCAGCGGCCGCGCCGTTGGTGAGGAGGGCCAGCCGGATGCCTTCCGCCCGCAGCGCCTCCAGCGTCTCCACGGCGCGGGGGAAGAGGCGCTGGGCCTCCTCCCGCAGGTCCCGGTAGCGGTCCGCCACGGCGTCCGCCAGGGCCGGCGCGTCCACGCCCAGGCCTGCCATGGCCTGCCGGACGATGGCGCGGGTGGCGGCGCGGAGGTCCTGCCGTCCCTGCCGGTGCCGCTCCGGGTCCGACCAGTACCAGGTCCGGACCCGGTCGATGGCCTGGTACAGCGCGGCGGCGGTGAGGCCCGGCAGCTCGGCCGCGGCACCGGCACAGGCAACGTGCCAGGCGGAGACGGTTGAGCTGCTATCGTCCAGGATGGTGTCGTCCAGGTCGAACAGGACGGCCAGGGGACGGGGACCGTTCACGGCAATCTCCTGCACGGCCGCCTCCGGCCGGGGCGGCCGAGACGCTATGCTACGGCCTGCGGGGCCTACGGTCAAACGGCGGTCCCGGCGCGCGGCTGTTGACCGGACGGACGTCCAAACGCTAGAATGAGGCGCCCGCGGAGGGCCTGGAGCAAGAAGGAGGCCCGTCACCCGATGACCGCGCCCCGCCCCACCCGCGACGCCGACCTGACGGAGCCGGGTGTCCCGCCCGAGGCCTACACCGAAGAGTACTTCCTCTCCAACTGCAACGGCTTCCAGTACTACCTGGCGTCCCACGGCCGCGACCCGGCACCCCGCCTCCGGCGCGCGCTGGCGCTGGCCCGCGTGCAGCGGGGGGAGCGGGTGCTGGACATCGGCTGCGGGCGGGGCGAGCTGCTGGTGCAGTGCGCCCTGCTGGGCGCCCACGCCACCGGCATCGACTACGCGGAGGCGGCGGTGCGGCTGGCCGCGGCAGCGGTCGCTGAGTTGGAACCGGCGCTGCGCGACCGCGTGGCCGTGCGGCAGATGGACGCGCGGCGGCTGGAGTTCGCGGACGGCGCCTTCGACGTGGTGTTCATGACGGACGTGGTGGAGCACCTGTACCCGGAGGAGCTGGACCAGGCCATGGCGGAGGTCCGGCGGGTACTGGCACCGCAGGGGCGGCTCATTGTGCATACCGCGCCCAACGGGCTGTTCTACGGCCCCGTCTGGCGGCACTACGTCCGGCACGTGCACCGGGTGGTGAAGCTCATGGCCGCCGCGGCCCGCGTGCGCAGCGCCGGATTCCGGGACCTCATGTTCCCCACGGGCCAGGAGCCGCCCCGCTCCCCGTACGAGCTCCAGATGCACGTGAACGAGCACTCCCCGGGGGACCTCCGGCGCCTCCTGCGGCGGCACGGCTTCCGTATCCGCCGGATGGACTACCACGACCCCGACCGCGGCAGCTACCGGGCATCGCTCCCTGTGCGGCTCCTGGACACGGTGCGGTTCCTCCGGCCCCTCAGCTACTACCCGCCCCTGGACCGCCTCTTCAGCAACCACATCTGGGCCGTAGCCACGCCGGACGCCTAGCGGCGCCGGCCCTGCCCCCGGTGCGCGCACCGGCGTGCCGGTGCGCCTTGCCATCCGTCGCTTGACAGGTGTAGTACATCTGTTCTACTCTCAGGCTCACCTGAACGCGGGGAGCACACGGATGGAGACGGACAGGGCAGATGCCGGATCCCCTCACCACAGCGCTGGCTGGCGTCACGGGCGCCTGTGCGGCGGTCAACGGCTGGTACTTCGCGCGGTACGTCCGGAGCCGGGCCCGGACGCGCGGACGGCGGCTGGCAGCGGGCGTGCTGGCGCTCCTGTTCTGCGGCATCGCGCTGCAATCGGCCTCGGCGGCGGCGGCGCTGCCGGCCACGGGCGCGGCGTCGCTCCTGCCGTCGGCGGGCCGGTGGTTGGTGGCGGCGGGCACGCTGGTGGCCACGGGCATGATCGCACGGCGGGCGCTGCGCGGCTAGGAGGGCGGGGATGACGGCCATGGCGCGTGCCCTGGAGCGGCGGGCCTGGGACGTGGTGGCGCTGTACCTGCTGCTGGGCGTGGTCCGGGCGGCGGAGGCGCTCCCCCGGGAGGCGGTGCAGGACCTGCTGGACGTGCTGGGGGAGAGCGATGCCCGGTAAGCGGACGCGGCGGCCGGTCAGCGCGCAGGCGTTCTATGAGCGGGCCCTCACGGAGGCGGAGCGCGAGGCGCTGGCGGCGGCCCGGGAGGTGGAGGGCCTGGACCAGGAGATCGCCGTGCTGCGGGCCAAGCTCTGGGCGGCGCTCCAGGAGCACCCGGAGGACCTACCCCTCATGTACCGGGGCCTGGACCTCCTCATCAGGGCGGTACGGACACGGTACCGCATCTCCCAGGAGGACGGCGAGACGCTGGGGGAGCGTGCGGCGGCGCTGCTGCGCCAGATGGGCGATCTGCTGCACGGCGAGGACGGCCATGACGGATGAACTGGGATCGGCGATCCGGGAGGTAGCACGGGCCGGGCGGGCCCGGGACCGGGAGGAGACGTTCCACGCGGTGACGGAGGAGCGGCTGCGCCACCTGGAGGCGCAGGTGCAGGAGATCAAGGCCCGCGTGAACGGGCTGATCTTCGTCATCGCCGGCGCCGTGGCGACGCAGGTGGTCCTGAAGGTGATGGAGTGAGGGCCGGGCATGGAGGGGATGCCGCCGCTGCGGCCCTACCAACGGCAGGTGGTGCGGGCGGTGCTGGACAGCGTGCGGAACCGGCGGGGGTTGAGCTTCTCCGTGCAGATTGCGCGGCAGGGCGGGAAGAACGAGCTTTCGGCGCAGCTGGAGGCGCTGCTGCTGGCGGCCAACGCCTTCCACGGCGGCGACGCGGTGAAGGCGGCTCCCACCCTTTCGCCCCAGGCGCGCATCAGCCTGCGGCGGCTGCGGGACCGGCTGGAGCAGTGCGGCTTCGGCCGCGTGTACCGGGTGGAGGCGGGTCACGTGGTCCGGCTGGTGCGGGCGCGGCAGGTCTTCCTCTCCGCGGAGCCCGCCAGCAACGTGGTGGGCCACACGGCGGACACGCTGCTGGAGGTGGACGAGGCGCAGGACGTGGACCCGGAGAAGTTCGATAGGGACTTCCGGCCCATGGCGGCGGCCCGCAACGCCACCGTGGTCTTCTACGGCACGGCGTGGGAAGAGTCGTCGCTGCTGGAGCGGATGCGCCAGCACCACCTGGCGCAGGAGCGCCGGGACGGGGTGCGGCGTCACTTCCAGATCGGCTGGGAGGAGGTGGCGCGGCACAACCCCAGCTACGCCGCCTACGTGGCCGCGGAGCGGGAGCGGCTTGGGGAGGCCCACCCCCTGTTCCAGACGCAGTACTGCCTCCGGCCGCTGGCCGGCGGGGGCCGGCTGCTCTCCCCGGCGCAGCTCTCGCTGCTGCTGGGGCGGCATCCGCGCCAGGCGGGCGCCCGGCCGGGGGAGACGTACGTGGCGGGGCTGGACGTGGCGGGAGAGGCGGCGGACGGGGCCGCGGCAGCCCGCCACGACGCCACAGTGCTCACGGTGGCCCGCGCAGCCTTCCCGCCGGCGGGCGAGGTGGTGCGGGAGCCGGCGCTGGAGGTGGTGGCCCTCTACCGCTGGCGCGGCGAACCCCACGACGCGCTGGTGGCGCAGGTTGCGGCGCTGCTGCGCCGGACGTGGGCGGTCCGGCGGGTGGCGGTGGACGCCACGGGCCTGGGTGAGACGGTGGCGCGCCTCCTCACGGGGACGCTGGGCGAGGCGGCCGTCCGCCCCTACCGGTTCACGGCGGAGAGCAAGTCCCGCCTGGGCTTCGCCCTGCTGGCCGCCGTGAACGGGGGCCAGCTACGGCTCCACGCCGCGGACGGGTCGGCGGAGTACGCGGAGTGCCGGCGGGAACTGGAGCTGGCCCGGGCCATCTACCGTCCCAACCGGACCATGAGCTTCTTCGTGGACCCGGCCGAGGGGCACGACGACTACCTCATGAGCCTGGCGCTGACGGTGGAGGCCGCGGCGGGACTGCTGCCCAGGGCCGCCAGAGGAAGGTTGCGGGAGCGATGAGCCATGAGACGGGTGCGTGGAGAGATCTGCGAGGACGGTCTGCCGGAACACCAGGAGTACCGCGACGTGGGCTGCGAGGTCTCGCCGTCCTGCCTGCGGTGCCCGCTGCCCCAGTGCCGCTACGATGTGCCGGGCGGCCTGCGCCAGATCCTGAACGAGGCGCGGGACGCGGAGGTGGTCCGGCTGCGGCTCCAGGAGCGGGTGCCGGTGAACGAGATCGCGGCGCGGTTCGGGCTCTCGCGCCGGACGGTGTTCCGCATCCTCAGCCGCTGCGCCGCGTCCGGCGCGCCGGTGCAGGGCGGCGCGAGGCGGGCACGGGCGTGACGGCGGGACGGACGCGGGAGGTGCAGGCGTGAGGGAGGTCCCTATCCCCCAGCAGTTGAACCGCATGGACCAGGGCCGGCTCCGGGCCTACGCGGAGAACCTGGCCTTCTACCAAGGGCAGCAGTGGACGGGGCCGCGCCGCCGTAACGAACGCCGCCTCACCTTCAACTACGCGAAGGCGCTGGTGGACAAGACCACCTCCTACCTGATGCTGGGGCGCGGCTTCAGCGTGGACCCGGTGGAGCCGGGCCCGGAGGCGGCGGAGCGCGCCCGGCGGGCGGAGGAGACGCTGCGGCGGATCTGGGACGAGAACGACCTGGCCCAGCTGGACTTCGATACGGAGGTGGACGCGGCGGTCCTGGGCGACGGCGCCTTCAAGGTGACGTGGGACCCGCAGGAGCGCCGCGTCCGCATCTCCGCGCCGGACGTGCAGGGGCTCTTCGTCTGGTGGGCGGGGGACGACGTGACACGCGTCTGGCGCGTGGCCAGCCGGTACGAGCTCTCCGCGGAGGAGGCGGCGCTGCTCCACGGCGTGCAGCCGCCCCAGGGACGGCGCCGCTGCACGGTGGTGGAGGTGTGGACGGACCGCACCTTTGACCTGTGGGTGGCGGACCGGCTGGTGGAGGCCCGCCCCAACCCCTACGGCGTCATCCCCTTCGTCATCTACCCCAACCTGCGGGAGCCCAAGCAGTTCTGGGGCGTGAGCGACCTGCCGCCCATCATGGAGCCGGTGCGGGAGTTGAACCGCGCCCTCTCCCAGCTCTCCATGATCCTGGAGCTCTCCGGCAACCCCATCGCCGTGCTGGAGAACGTCACGGAGAGCCAGGACATCGCCGTGCAGCCGGGCGCGGTGTGGGAGCTGCCGGAGCGGGCACGGGCGTACCTGCTGGACCTCCTCCAGGGCGGCGGCGTGCGGCTCCACGCGGAGTACGTGGACCTCATCTACCGCACCCTGCACGACCTGGGCGAGAGCCCGCGCACGGCCTTCGGCGAGAACCGGCAGGGGCTCTCCGGCGTGGCCCTCAACACGGAGCTGGACCCCTTGCTGAAGAAGGTGGAGCGCAAGCGGCTGATCCGCACGGCGGCCTACCGCCGCCGCAACGAGCTGATCCTGCGGGTGCTGGAGGCCGCCACGGGCGAGTCCTTCGGCCGGCTGCGGCACCGGGTGACGTGGGGTCCCGTCCTGCCGCAGGACCGGAGCCGCCAGGTGGGCGACGTGACGGCGCTGGTGGAGGCGGGCGTCTACAGCCGCCGCCGCGCCGCCGATGAGCTGGGGGTGGAGGACCCGGAGCTGGAGTTCCGCCGCTGGCTGGAGGAGCGGGCGGCGGAGCGGGGCTAGGCCACGCGTCCGGCCCACGCCGGCAGCGGCGCCACCTCCAGCCGGTTCCGGCCGCGCTCCTTGGCGCGGTAGAGCGCCTCGTCCGCGGCGGACAGCAGCTCCAGGAGCCGCACCTGCCGGGCGGTGGACCACGCCAGGCCGATGCTCACGGTGATGCGCTGCGGCCCCGCCCCATCCGCCTGGCGTCCCAGATCCAGCTCCGCCACGCACCGCCGCAGGCGCTCCAGCTCCGCCTCCACCTCCCGGCGGGTGCGGCGGAACAGGAGGATGGCGAACTCATCGCCGCCCATCCGGCCGATGAGGTCCGCCGGGTTCAGCACCTCCCGCGCCGCCTGTCCCACCGCGCGCAAGGCGCGGTCGCCGTGGAGGTGGCCCACGGCGTCGTTGATGGCCTTGAAGTGGTCCACGTCCAGCATGGCCAGCCCCACGCCGCCGGCCCGCCGGGTGCGACGCGCCAGCCGTCGTTCCGCCAGCTCCTCGAAGCGGCGGCGGAGCATGACGCCGGAGAGGGCGTCCACGGCGGAGAGGACCCGGTAGCGCTGCTCGTTCCGGGCCAGGGGCACCACCACGGCGGGCACGCCGAACAGCATGACCAGGAAGAGGGCGTCTTCCAGCGGTGTGTGGAGCTTGGTGGAGAGGCAAGCCATCACCAGGACGGCCTGCTGCACCAGCGCAATGGCCAGGCCCCGCCAGTCCGGGAACAGGGAGACGGGGAAGACCATGGCCACCACGAAGACCGGCACGAAGGGGGAGTGGACGCCGCCGGTGACGGCGACGGCGTAGCCGAAGCAGAGGGCGGTGGCCACGGGCGGCGCGCCGGAGAGGGCGGTCAGGAGCAGGGGGTTCCGCACGCGGCGCCCCCAGGCCCACATCCGGTCGCTCAGGTAGAGGGCCAGGACGGCGCGGAAGAGGAGGACGTAGAGGGGCACGCCCAGCGCCACCTCCGGCCGGTCCCGCACGGTGGGCGAGACGACGGCCAGGAAGACGAAGGCCACCAGCGCCACATCGTTGAGGCGCAGGACCACGCGGAGGATGGCCGTCTGGCGCTCCCGCTCCTGGCGGGCAGGGTCGGGCAGCGGCCTCAGACCGTCCAGCAGACGGCGAACTGTGTGCATGTGAACACCATCACCAGCCGGAAAGGCCGCGGGGTCGCCTGCGGGCCTGAGACGGGTGCCTTCCTTCAGTATCGGCACGGGCGGGCCCATTCCGTAGGGAGACCCGAGGTGACGCCCGGCCGTTGCCGGGATGAGAACATGCGTTCTATCCTGCGGGCGTCGATCCCAGGACGGAGCACGGAGGAGACCCCATGAGCGACGAGCAGGATCCGGAACTGGCGGCGCTCCAGGAGGAGCTGGCGGAGGCACAGGCGGAGCTGGAGCGGCTGGCGGCCCTGACGGCGGACCGGGAGGCGCGGGCCCGCCACCTGGA
Organism: Dehalococcoidia bacterium; assembly: GCA_036564075.1. Lineage (GTDB taxonomy): Bacteria > Chloroflexota > Dehalococcoidia > DATCLE01 > DATCLE01 > DATCLE01. The sequence continues at coordinate 33,954 of DATCLE010000165.1, read as the reverse complement.
GGAGCGGACGGCGGCGCTGGAGCAGGCACTGGCGGCGGCGGAGGAGACGGCGCGGACGCGGGAGCAGGAGGCGGCCTCCCTCCGGAGCAGCGTGGAGGAGCTCCAGGGCCGCCTGACCACGGCCGCGGCGCGCTACCGGGAGCTGGCGCTGCGGGCGGAGCCGGAGCTACCGGCCGACCTAGTGACGGGCGACAGCATCGAGGAGATCGACGGGGCGCTGGCGCGGGCGCGGGAGACGGTGGCGCGCGTGCGGGAGCAGATGGAGGCCCAGGCCCGCCGCGGCCGCGTGCCGCCGGGAGCGCCGCCCCGCACAGGGACGGACCTCACGGGCCTGAGCCCGCGGGACAAGATCGCCCACGGGCTGCGCACGTCCCGGGGGTGAGCGCAGGGGCGACGGCGGGAGAACGAGCGCGGGCCGGACGTTCTGTCCGGCCCGCGGGCGTCTGGTGGCGCATAGGGGATTCGAACCCCTGATCTCCGCCTTGAGAGGGCGGCGTCCTGGGCCGCTAGACGAATGCGCCCCGTCAACGCCTGTTTTCAGGATACCGTATTCCCGCCGCAGCGTCCAGCCCGGCTCAGCCGCCGGGCGGCGGCTCGGCCACGGTGATGCCCTGGGCCACGGGGAAGAAGGGGTGCCGGTCCGCCGGCTCGCCCGCCGCCGCGGAGTCCGCCAGGAACCGCTCCAGGAACGCGGGCAGCGCGAAGGCGGCCCGGTGCACGGCGGGCGTGTAGTACTGGGTCAGGAGGCCGCGCTCCTGGACGCGCCGCTCCAGCTCCGCCGGCTCCACGGCCGCCGGGTCGTGCCGGCGGGAGCCGATGGTGAAGCTCCACAGCACGCCGGGGTACGCGGGCACCGCCCCCAGGTACGTGCGGGCGGTGGGGAAGGCGCCCCGCAGGTGCAGGAAGGTGGCCGCCGTCTGCGTGGCCATGAGCAGCGGCGACTCGCTCTGCACCACCGCCAAGCCGTCCTCCGTAAGGACGTCGTGCAGGGCGCGGTAGAACGCCGGCGTGAACAGCCGCTTGCCGGGACCGATGGGGTCCGGCGCGTCCACGATCACCACGTCGTACCGCGGGGCGGAGCGGGCGGCCGCCCGCTCCTCCACGAAGGCGTAGCCGTCCTGGAACACCAGCTCCGCCCGCGGGTCGTCAAAGGCGCCGGCGCTGACGGAGGGGAGGTGCTGGCGGCTCACCTCCACCACCTCCGGGTCGATCTCCACCAGGGTGGCGTGCTCCACCCCGTGCTCCAGGACACGGCGCAGGGCGCCGCCGTCGCCCCCGCCGATGACCAGGACGCGGCGCGGGGCCGGGTGCGCCGTCATGGCGGGGTGGACCAGCATCTCATGGTAGAAGAACTCGTCCCGCTCCGTGGTCTGGATGATCTGGTCCAGGACCAGGGTACGGCCGAAGAGGGCCGTCTCCAGGACTTCAATGGTCTGGTAGCGGGAGCGGCGCCGGTGCAAAGAAGCGCGGACCAGCAGGAGTGGCTGCTGCCCCGCTTGTGGCGGTTCCCCGAACCACAGGCCGCCGTCAGTCAAGGATGATCCCCCGGTCCACCTGCATGACGTTGAGCCGCTGCGGCACGAAGTAGCGCTGGAGGACCGGCACGGCGGCCTCCGGCCGCGCCTGCTCGCCGCAGGTGAAGATGTCCACCGCGGCGTACCCCAACTCCGGCCACGTGTGGATGCTGAGGTGGGACTCCGCCAGGATGGCGATGCCGCTCACCCCGTTGTACGGCTCCCACGGAAACACCTGCAGGTCCCGCATGGTGACCTGGCAGGCGTCCACGGCCTCTCGCAAGGCCTCCTCGACCAGGGACTCGGAATCGATGTTCTGACAACCCCAGAGCTCGACGATGACGTGTCGTCCTAGGCTTTTCACCCCCCCGTAACCTCCATGGGCCGACTGGAATCACCGTCCATTGTCGGATCCACGGCGGCGCCGGTCAATGCTCTGTGCAGGAAAACGGGGGCCGTGACGGGGAACGGGGGCCGGAGAGGAGCAGGCCGCGGGAGGATCCTGGCCCGCGGGCGGCAGCCCGGCCCACGCTGCCTGCCGCGCGCCGGAACCCCGCGCCCGCCCTCAGGCCCGGGCGACCGCCGGCCGATGATCCCAGCGGCGGCGTGCGCGCTGCCACCGTCCACCACACCAGCCTTGCCCGGAGGCGCCGTGAACGTCCGCACCCCGGTCTCCGCCCACGGCATGGCCCACGCGGCGTTGAACCTCGGCCGGTGGGCCGCCCTGGCGGCCTGCCTCTGGACCCTGCTGCTGGCCAGGTCCGAAGTCCCGCCCTACGTCATCGGCGGGACGCTGGCGGCCTCCGCCGGCCTGCTGCTCCTCGTGGAGCGGCAGCGGGCCGCCTCCAGCGCGGCGGCCCTCTACCTGGTGGGCTTTGTCCTCTGGGCGTACCTGCGCCGCTTCGGCGACGAGACGGGCGTCCCCTGGCAGTACGGCTACGTCATCGTGCTGGAGCGGGCACTGACCGGCGGCATCCCCACCGTCTGGCTCCAGCAGCACCTCCACACGCCGGGGACGGCGGGCACCCTGGACGTGGTCACGGCGGCCGTCTACCTCTCCTACTTCCTGGTGCCCCACCTCACGGCACTGCTGCTCTGGCGGTGCGGGGCAGCCGTCTTCCGGCAGTACGTGTACGCCGTCCTCATCACCGCGTACATCGGCCTGGCGGTCTGCTACGCGGTGCCCACGGCGCCTCCGTGGCTGGCGGCGCAGGCGGGCGAGATCCCCCCCGTGACCCGCATTGTGCCGGAACTGGTGGGGGGCGAAGGGGCAGCGGCGTACCGCGAGGGCCACGAGCTGGCAGGCGTCAACCCTGTGGCGGCCATGCCGTCGCTGCACACGGCGCTGACGGTCCTGGTGGCGACCGCCGCGTGGCGGCTCCGCCGGGCCGCGGGGGTGGCCGGGGCCGGGTACGCGGCGGCCATGGGCTTCGCCCTGGTCTACCTGGGCGAGCACTACACGGCCGATGTGCTGGCCGGGGCCCTGACCGCCGCCGCCGGCTGGCGGGCGGCCGGCGTGCTGGCCTTGCGGCGCGGCCCCACCGGAGGCCCGTGACCGGACGGCGGGGCGTCAGCGGCTGCGGCGGCGCCGGGCGGCCGCCGCCTCCTTGCGGGCCTCCCGGGCCTTGGCCCGCGCCTCCGGCTCCGTCCGCGCCACCTTGCCGCCCGCTGTGGGGGCCGCCGGCTCGTCGGTGGAGCGGGGGCGCGTGGTGGGGCCACGGGCGGCCTGCGGGTCGGACGGGCCGGGGTGCTCCTTCCTGACCCAGCGGTCGCCCTTCTTCTCGTACTGGTGCTTCAGGGCGGCGTAGGCCACGCGGTGCGCCCGGCCGCCCTCGCCATACGTCTGCACCGCGCTGTCGTGCGCCTTCTTCCAGATCTCCTGGGCGTGCTTATCGGACCGCAGGATGGTGCTGGGGATGGACGTCCCGCCGCCGCCCGCGGCCCGTTCGCGCGTTCGTGCCGGCATGGTGCTCACCTCCTTGACACCTCCACGGTAGCCCCGCCGCGACGTGGGGCGGGACCCCCGGGTGTGGTATTCCGCCGGTGACAGGCGCCCGTTGACGGTCTATAGAACACATGTGCTATCCTCCGGGCCGGTCAAAGGCGTCCTTCCCGGGAAGGACCGCAGCCGAGAGGAGGTACTCCATGGCCCTGACCCTGGCGGAGGCATCCAAGCTCTCCAACGACGTCCTGCTGGCGGGCGTCATCGAGACCGTCATCATGGACTCGCCGGTGCTCCAGCACCTGCCGTTCATCGAGATCGTGGGGAACGGCCTCACCTACAACCGGGAGAACACCCCGGCCGGAGCGGCCTTCTTCGCCGTGGGCGACATCTGGACGGAGAGCACGCCCACCTTCACGCAGGAGACGGCTACCCTCCGCATCCTGGGCGGCGACGCCGACGTGGACAACTTCCTGGCCCAGACCCGCAGCAACGTGCAGGACCTGGAGACGGCGGTGATCCAGCTCAAGGCCCGGGCCGTCCAGCGGCTCTTCGACGACTACTTCATCAACGGCGACAGCACGGCGGACCCCAAGGCCTTCGACGGCCTGGACCGCCTGTGCGCGCCGGAGCAGACCATCAGCCTGGGCGCCAACGGCGGCCAGCTCACCCTGGAGAAGCTGGACGAGCTGGTGGACCAGGTGAAGGGCGGGAAGCCGGACCTGCTCATCATGAGCAAACGCAGCCGCCGCAAGCTCAACAGCCTGGCCCGCAACTCCGGCGCCTTCCTGGAGACGGACCGCAACGAGTTCGGCCAGATGGTGCAGTTCTACGACGGCATCCCGGTGGCCACGTCCGACTTCATCTCCGACGCGCAGACGGTGGGCACCAGCACGGACTGCTCCACCATCTACGCGGTCCAGTTCGGCGAGGGCGGGCTGGCCGGGCTCACCTCCCCCGGCGGGCTCCAGGTGGAGCGCATCGGCAGCCTGGAGGAGAAGGACGCCACCCGTACCCGCATCAAGTGGTACGCCTCCCTGGCCCTCTTCAACACACTGAAGCTGGCCCGGCTCACCGGCGTGCGGCCGTAGGAGCGCCCGCGGGCGGCCCCGGGGACGGCGCCCCGGGGCCGCTGGGCCGGAGGAGGCAGGAGCCATGAACCTGACGGAGCTGCGATCCCGGGTCCGCCTGGACCTGCGCGACACCGACCCCACGGCCCAGCGGTGGCCGGACGCCGCCTTGGACCGGCACATCCAGCGGGCGCTGCGGGAGCTGAGCCTGGCCATCCCGGACGAGGCGGCGGCCCAGCTCACCACCACGCCCGGCAGCCGGGACCTCTCCCTGGCCGGCCTGGACGGCCTCATCGGCGTGGACGCGGTGGAGTACCCGGTGGACCGCTACCCGCCCGCCTACGTGCCGTTCTCCCGCCGGGGCAGCACCCTGACCCTGCTGGTGGAGACGGCGCCCCAGGCCGCGGAGCCGGTGCGGGTGCTCTACGCCCGCCTCCACAGCCTGGACGCGGCCGGCTCCACCGTCCCGCCCCAGTTGGAGGAGCTGCTGGCGGCGGGCGCGGCGGCCTACGCCGCCCTGGAGCAGGCCGCCTACGCCGTGAACCGGGTGAACGCCGGCGGCCCGGATGTCTGGCGTCAGTTCCAGGCCTGGGGGAACGAGCGGCTGGCCGCCTTCACCCGCGGCCTGGCCCGCTACGGCCGCCGGAACGCCGTGCGCGTCCGCCGGCTCTACCTCCCCGCCGGCCCGGAGCGCTGACCCATGCGGACCCTCCCGCCGGACTTGCTGGCCGCCCAGCGCAGCCCCAACGCCACGCCCGCCCTCCGCGTCACCGTGCGCAGCCAGCTGGCGGGCGTGGCCCGAACCCCCTACGCCCTGGTCTACCGCGACCCCGCCGGCGGCGCCCCCCACGCCGCCGCGGTGACGCCGGACGGCGCGCTGGTGCGCGCCCGCGTGGCCGGCGGCGTCCTCCAGGTGCAGCGGGTGCCGGGCCCCGGCGCCGGCAGCGACTTCACGTCCTGGACCGGCCTGGGCCCTGCCGCCGCCGTGGACCCCGGCGTGGGGACGGCGGGGCCGAACCGCGTGGTCATCGCCTCAGTGGAGAGCAACGGGACGACGGTGGTGGTGCGGGAGAGCACGGACGGCGGCGGGACCTTCGGCGCGGCCTCGGTGGCGCTCACCGGGGCCGTCCCGGTGCAGCACGTGGCCGTGGCCGCCTCCTTCAACGGGGACCTGCTCCTGGCGTACGCCGCCGGGAACGCCGTGGCGGTCCGGCGGCGCGTCTCCGGCGTGTGGGGCGCCGCCTCCCCCTGGCCGCACGCGGCGGCGGCCGTCACGGGGCTGGCCGTGGCGTTCCTGGGGGACTACGTCCTCTTCGTCACGGGGGCGGACGCCGGCGGCGCCCACGTGTGGGCGCTGGCCTACGGCGCCGGCTTCGGCGTGCCCGCGGATACGTGGGGCCCGCGCGTGACCCTCGCCACGGCCAGCCCCGGCTCCCCCGTGACGTACGAGCGGGTGGGCGCGGCGGCCTACGACACGCTGCGCGCCGGCTGGGTGGAGCAGGACGCCGGGAGCGGGGCCTACCGGCGGCTGGAGCTCAGCCACCAGCCCAACGTCTCGGGGTCGCTGGAGCCTTGGTGGCAGGAGCCGGCGCCCTCCCAGGCGGACCCCGTCACCGCGCCGTCCCTGGTCCGGACCGCCGCCGGGCACTGGCTGGTGACCGGCCGGGAGGTCTGGCTGGCGCCGGAGCAGCCCGCCCTCTCCATCCCCCAGGAGGACGTGCTGGAGCTGGTGGCCTCGGAGGAGGAGGGTGGCAGCCTGCGCCTGACGCTACGGAACGACCACGGCCGCTACCACGCCGGCACGCCGGATGGAGACCGCCTGGCGCCCGGCGCCCAGGTGGACGTGGAGTTCGGCTACGTGACCGCCGCCGGCCCGCAGTACGGCGCCCGGCCCGCCTACTGGCTGCACTCGGTGACCCGGAGCGCCGGCCGCGGCCGGGGCGTGGTGGTGCTGGAGGGCCACGACGGCTGGGGCCGGCTGGCCGCTTGGACCGCCCGCCGCCAGCTCCAGTGGGATCAGGGCTCGGCCAACATCTTCCTCATCGCCACGGCGATCAGCGCCAGGGCCGGCCTGCCTGTGCTGTCAGACGGGACCAGCCCGGAGCTCACGGCGCTGGAGCCGGCGTTCACCGTCTACCCCGGCGAGCGGGGCGACGTGGTCCTCCGCCGCCTGCTGGCCGCGGTGCCGGACCGGGTACGGTTTGACGGGGGCACGCTGGTGCTCCGCAACCCCAGCCCGGCGGAGCCGCCGTCCTACGCGTACGGCACGGACCACCCCGTGCTGGAGGCAACGCACCGGGCGCGGGCCGAGCCGTGGAACGCCGTGCAGGTCTTCGGCGCGGGCGTCCTGGGGGAGGCGTTCGCCCACGGCTCCGTCGCCGCCGGGGGGCTGCGGCTGCGTCAGGTCCACGACCTCACCCTCACCACGGCGGCCCAGGCGGGCAGCCGCGCCGCGGCGCTGCTATCGGAGGCGGAGCGCGCCGGCGGAACCCACGAGGTCCTGGTGCCCGTCAACACGGGCCAGGAGCTGTACGACGTGGTGACGGTCAGCGATCCCGCGGCAGGGCTCCCAACCCTGACCCGACGGGTGGCGGCCATCACCTGGCTGTACCGGCCGGAACGCGGGCAGTACCGGCAGCGGCTGCGGCTGGAGCTGCCCTGAGCCGGCGGCGGAAGGAGCACGGGGGAGATGCAACTGCTCAGGGGAATCGTCCGCGCCTACCAGGCGGCCACCCACCGCGCCACGGTCCAGCTTCCTGGGAGCACCGCCGTCTTCCACACCGGCGTGCCGGTGGCGTCCCACGTGCCGCCCGCACATCTCACGCCCGGCGCGGCGTGCGCCGTGGTGGCCTTTGACGAGACGAACCCGGAGAACACGCTGCTCCTGGGCGTCATGGGCCCGGGCAACGGGGAGCGGCTGTTCCTGGGCGCCGGCGCCATGGAGGCCGTGGGCGGAACGCCCGCGCTGGTGGGCCAGGCCACCGGCCGGTGGGCGGCATGGGCGCTGGACGCCACCAACGTGGAGACGGTGGCCGCCACGGTGGTCCTGCCGCCGCTCTGGAGCCGCATGGACGTGCTGCTCTACTGGAGCAATCCGGACCCCGGCAGCGGCGACGTGGTGTGGCAGCACCTCCTCACGGACGTGGCCGGCGGCGAGAGCCTGAACGTGACCGACGTGGTGGGCCTGACGGCCGTAGCCGCGCCGGCGCAGCACATCCTGAAGGTCAGCACGCTGGCCACGGCGGTGCCCGCCTCGTCCCGCATCACCACCGTCCGCATCCAGCGGTCGGCCACCCACCCGCTGGACACGCTCCCCAACGATGCCACGGTGCTGGGAGTAGAGCTGGTGCGGACGGCCTGACGGGGACGCCGGGGGCGGCCGGCGGGCTTGGACCGCGGCGGGACGGGCGCGTATAATGGAGGGGACAGACGCGAACTTCCGTTCTGGACGGGCCGCCGGCCGCCCCCGGCGGGCGGGCCCGCCGGAGAGAGGGACCACCCGTGACCGAACGCGTGATCTCCGGGCGCCAGCAGGAGGAGGACTCCGTCCTGGACCGTTCCCTGCGGCCCAGGCAGCTTTCGGAGTACATCGGTCAGGAGAAGGTCAAGGAGAACCTGAGCATCGCCATCCAGGCGGCGTTGCGGCGGCAGGACGCCCTGGACCACGTCCTCCTGTACGGTCCCCCCGGCCTGGGCAAGACCACCCTGGCCAACATCATCGCCGCGGAGATGCGGGTGAACATCCGCACCACCTCCGGGCCCGCCATCGAACGGCCGGGGGACCTGGCCTCCATCCTCACCAACCTCCAGCCGGACGACATCCTGTTCATCGACGAGATCCACCGCCTCTCCCGGGCGGTGGAGGAGGTGCTCTACCCGGCCATGGAGGACTTCGCCCTGGACATCGTCCTGGGGAAGGGGCCGGGCGCCCGCAGCGTGCGGCTGACGCTGCCCCGCTTCACCCTCATCGGCGCCACCACGCGGTACGCCATGGTGAGCGCGCCGCTGCGCGACCGGTTCGGGCAGGTGTACCGCCTGGACTTCTACGACGAGGAGGCGCTGACCACCATTGTGACCCGCAGCGCCCGCATCCTCCGCGTGGAGATCGAGCCGGCGGCGGCGCGGGAGATCGCCCGGCGGGCCCGCGGGACGCCCCGGGTGGCCAACCGGCTGCTGCGCCGGCTGCGGGACTACGCGCAGGTGCGGGCGGAGGGCGTCATCACGCTCCCCGTGGCCCGGGAGGCGCTGGCGCGGCTGGACGTGGACGCCCTGGGCCTGGACGAGGTGGACCACCGCGTCCTCCGCACCATCATCGAGAAGTTCGAGGGCGGTCCCGTGGGGCTGGATACCATCGCCGCCTCCATCTCGGAGGAGGCGGACACCATCATGGACGTGTACGAGCCGTACCTACTCCAGGTGGGCTTCATCCAGCGGACGCCGCGGGGCCGGCTGGCCACCCGCCGCGCCTACGAGCACCTGGGCATCCCCTACCAGGAGCGGCCGGCGCCGGAGGCGGTCCAGCGGAGCCTCTGGGACGGCTGAGCCCCCTCACTTGGCGCCCGGCGGCCGCTCCGGCGGCCCGATGACCTCCTGGATCTTGCGCAGCAGCTCCTCCAGGCCGAAGGGCTTGGGCAGCACCTGGCACCGCTGGGCCCGTAGCCGCTCCTCCTTCTCCCGCAGGAACCGCAGGTCCCCGGACGCCACAATGACGGGCAGGTCCGCCGTCTCCGGGTCCAGCCGGAGGAGGTCCAGCACCACCCAGCCGGCGTCCGGGTGCTCCAGCCGGATGTCCAGGATCACCAGGTCCGGCTGCTCGCGCTTGATGACCTCGTAGGCGGTGCTGCCCTCCCGCCAGGCGAAGGTCTCATACCCCTCAAGCTGGAGGAAGGTCTCCATCATCCGCAGGTACGCCGTGTCCTCGTTCACCACCGCGATCCGCTTCGGCACCGTGCCGGTCCTCCCGCATGCCAGCAGGCGCCGCCCCTGCCGGAGAGCGGCGCCTGCTGCGTGGTCCCTCTTCCCGTGTGTTCCAGTGTATCACACGGCGGCGTCAGGAAGGGGACGGGGTAACGGACGGCTCCGCGGCGGCACGGCGGCGCTGCTCCGCCTCCTCATGCTGCTGGTAGGTCATGCGGTAGAGGCGGGCGTAGATGCCGTCCTTGGCCAGCAGCTCCTCGTGCGTGCCCATCTCCGCAATCTGGCCGTGGTCCAGCACCACCACGCGGTCCGCGTTGCGGATGGTGGAGAGCCGATGGGCGATGACGAAGGAGGTGCGGTCCTTCAGGAGCTGCTCCAGGGCCCGCTGGATGACCACCTCCGTGGCCGTGTCCACGTTGGCCGTGGCCTCGTCCAGGATGAGGATGCGCGGCCGGGCCAGGATGGCCCGGGCAAAGCTGATGAGCTGGCGCTGGCCCATGGAGAGGTTCTGGCCGCGCTCGTGGAGCTCCGTGTCAAAGCCCTGCTCCAGCCGCATGATGAAGTCGTACGCGCCCACCAGGCGGGCCGCCTCCTCCACCTCCTCGTCCGTGGCGTCCGGCCGGCTGAAGCGGATGTTCTCCCGGATGGTGCCGGAGAAGAGGAAGGGGTCCTGGAGCACCACGCCCAACTGGTTGGCCAGGGAGCGGCGCTGGATGTCCCGGACGTCGTACCCGTCGATGAGGACGCGCCCTTCGCTCACGTCGTAGAAGCGTGCCACCAGGGAGGTGATGGTGGTCTTGCCGGCGCCCGTCTGGCCCACCAGGGCCACCGTCTCCCCCGGCCGGACGTGGAGGTTGATGTCCCGCAGCACGTCCACCCCGTCCACGTACCGGAACCACACGTGGTCAAAGACCACCTCGCCCTTGACGGTGGGCAGCGCCACGGCGTCCGGCTTGTCCTGGATGTCCGGCTCCGTGTCCAGCACCTCAAAGATGCGGACGCCGCCGGCCATGGCCCGCTGGAGCTGGGTGTACTGGAGCGTGAGGTCCCGCACCGGGTCGAAGAACCGCTGGATGGAGAGGGCGAACACGGCCACCGCGGCGGGCTCCGCGTGCCCTTCGAAGACCAGGTAGCCGCCGATGGCGATGACCAGCGCCGTGGCGGCGGCGGAGGAGACCTCCACCAGCGGCATCACCGCGGCGGTGAGCCGGCCGGCCCGCAGGTTGGCCTCCCAGTTGCCGCGGTTGATCTGGTCGAACCGGCGGCTGTTCTCCTGCTCCCGGCTCAGGCTCTGCACCACCCGGACGCCCGTCAGGTTCTCGTTCAGGTTGGCGTTCACCACGGCGATGGCCTGCCGCACGCCGATGAAGGCCTGCCGGGCCTTGGCCTGCCAGACGGCCATGGCCAGCACCATGAAGGGCACCACGGCGAACGTGATGAGGGTCAGCAGCACGTCGTAGTAGAGCATGGTGATGATGATCACCGCCAGGCCCACCACATCCGCCACAATGGTGAGGAAACCCGCCGTGAGGAGCTCCTGGAGCACCGTCACGTCGCTGGTCACGCGGGACATGACCTTGCCCACCTCATGGTTGTCGTAGAAGCGGAGGGAGAGCTTCTGGAGGTGGTTGAAGAGCTGGGTCCGCAGCGTGAACAGCAGCCGGTGGCCGATCCAGCCGGTGTTGTTCAGCTGGACGTAGTAGGCCAGCCCGCTGATGACGGCGATGGCCAGGAACGCCCCGGCCGGCCGGTTGAGGCCGGAGAGGTCCGCCTGCCCAACCTGCTTCAGGATCATGCCGAAGACGAACGGCTGGGCGTAGGACGTGGCGGCGTAGACCAGCATGGCGCCCAGGGCAACGAAGGCCCGGAGCTTGTACGGCTTGAGGTAGGGGATGAGGCGCTTGACCACCTGGTGGTCATAGACCTTCCCCAGTTCGTCGTCGTCCCAGCCATCCGCGGTACGGCGGCGGAAGTTCCCTCCGAAGACGCTGGCGCCGCCGCTCCAACCGCCGGCGCCCGCGCCGCCCCAGTAGGCCACGTGACTCCCTCCTTACCTCTATCCGCCGGCCGCCGGTGCCGTGTCCAGGGCGCCGGCGGGCCTGGCCAGCCGTGCCAGGGCTTCCTCCTGGTCCCGCAGCTCCAAGTCGTAGATCTGGCGGTAGTGGCCGCCCAGGGCCAGCAGATCCTCGTGCCGGCCGCGCTCCACAATGCGGCCGTCCTTGAGCACCAGGATCTGGTCCGCCCGCTTCACCGTCCGCAGCCGCTGGGCGATGACGAAGGTGGTGCGGCCCTTCATGAGCTCCTGGAGCGCCTGCTGGATCAGGTACTCCGTCTCCGTGTCCACGCTGGACGTGGAGTCATCGAAGATCAGGATCTTGGGGTCCACCAGCAGCGTGCGGGCAATGGCCACCCGCTGCTTCTGGCCGCCGGAGAGGGTGACGCCGCGCTCCCCCACCCACGTGTCGTAGCCGTCCGGCAGGCTCATGATGAAGTCGTGGATGCGCGCCGCCTTGGCCGCCCGCTCGATCTGCTCCTGGGTGGCGTCCACCGCGCCGTAGGCAATGTTCGCCCGGATGGTGTCGTTGAACAGGAAGACGTCCTGCTGCACCACGCCGATGTTCCGCCGCAGGGAGGCCAGCGTCACGTCCCGGATGTCGATCCCGTCGATGGTGATGCGGCCGTCCGTCACGTCGTAGAAGCGCGGCAGGAGGTTCACCACCGTGGACTTGCCGGAGCCCGTGGGGCCCAGCAGCGCCACCATCTGCCCCGGCTTCGCGTCGATGTCGATCCCCTTCAGCACCGCGCTGATGGCGTCGTAGGAGAAGGAGACGTTCTCGAACCGGACGTGGCCGGTGATGTCCTTGAGCTCCACCGCGTCCGGCTTCTCCTTCACCGCGGACTCAGCGTCCAGGATCTCGAAGATGCGCTGGCCGGAGGACTGCGCCCGGGCGAACAGGTTCACGATCCAGCCCAAGGAGCGCACCGGGAGCTGGAGCAGGTAGAGGTAGAGGACGAACTGGGTCAGGTCACCCGGTGAGAGCCGCCCGTGGATGGCCTCGTAGCCGCCGAACCACATGGTGGCGGCCACGTCCAGCATCCAGAGCCCCGTGAGCAGGGGGGTGTTCACGGCCTGGATCCGGTTGGACGCGAAGGAGTCCTGGAAGAGCGTCTTGGCCTCCTTGGCGAACTTCTTGGACTCTGAGTCCTCCCGCCCGAAGGCCTTCACCACGCGCATCCCCGTGAGGTTCTCCTGGAGCACCGTGCCCAGCCGGCCCTGCTCATCCTGGATGCGCAGCCAGAGGGGGCGGAGCCGCATGGTCATGAAGATGGAGACGCCGGCGATGACGGGGAAGAAGGAGAAGCTGACCAGCGCCAGCCGCCAGTTCTCGCTGATCATGAGGGCCACGGCCACCGCCAGCAGGACCACCACGTACATGAGGCGGAGGACGCCCATGTTGATGAACATGCGGACGCCCTCCACGTCCTGGGTGGCCCGGGACATGATCTGGCCCGTCTGGGCCCGGTCATGGTAGGCGAAGCTCAGCCGCTGGAGGCGGTCATAGATGCGGTTGCGGATGTCGTACGCCGCCCGCTGGGAGATCCACTCGCCCAGGTACGTCTGGCCGTAGGCGAAGAGGCCGCGCAGCACGGCGGCCGCCACCACCAGCCCCGCGGCAATGAGCAGCGGCCGGAGGTCATCCCAGCCGAAGCCGGCGCCCGCCTGCTCCGCCCGGGACTGCACGGCCATGTCCACCGCCTCACCCACAATGCGGGGGATGGCCAGCACGAAGCCCGCCGAGCCGAAGACGCAGAGCCAGGCCACAATGATGCGCGGCCAGTACGGGAAGACGAACTTCAGAAGTCGTGGGACAACACCCATGCGCACCTACCTTACCAGACTCACCGGCTGCACCAGGTGCCCCATTATACTCTACCTTTACGCGAAGGTAAAGCTCCGGACACAGCCCATCGCAACGTTCGCAACGGAGTCGGAGCACCTCCACCGCCAGGGGAGCGGTGAGCACCCTGTGGGGTGAAGCGGGAGTAGGGCTCGGGGACTCCAGTGACGGAGGAAGGAGAGGCCAGGGGCAGCGCGGGGCGCCAGAGGCGGGTGACAAAACCAGAACGCATGTCGCATTGACGGGGATGTATACTGCCGTCTGAAAGGTTTTGTTACAAAATGCAGGCCGATCCACCGCTGGCGTAGGGTTCCTGCTAGGTGCAGGGTGGGGTAGCCTTATGACAGACTAGGGTCCTAAGGGATGCCGAGTGCTAACCGGGTCGTGTACCGGAAGCATGCCATCGAGCAAATGTTTCTGCGAAGCATCCCAACGGCAGATGTCCGTTATGTCCTGGAACACGGCGATGTTATCGAAGAATACCCTTCAGATGTTCCCTTTCCTAGCCGTCTCATACTTGGTTTCTGCCATGGCCGCCCGCTGCACGTCGTCGCAGCGGACCATCACAGCGAGCCCGTCACGTTCGTTATCACCGTATACGAGCCTGACCCGGAGCGGTGGGACGAAACGTTCCGCCACAGGAGGCCGTCATGAAGTGCGCGATGTGCGGCATTGGCACCCTGAATCGAGGTACCACGACCGTGACCGTCCAACGGGGTGACACCACAATCGTGTTCCGATCAGTCCCTGCCGAGATCTGCGATTACTGCGGCGAGGATTACGTGGACGAACACGTGACGGAACGGCTCCTTGCGAAGGCAGAGGAGTTGGCCAATCGCGGCGTCAGGGAGCAGACGCGGGAGTACGCGGCTGTTTGATGATGATGTGCGGTCTGGAGTCCAAGAGGGCCGGGGCTGTCCCCGGCTCTCCTTTGTTGTTATCTGTTATCCCACTCTCACTCGTTCCGCGCGACCCCAACGACCCCGAAGGACGGGCATCCCAAGCGCTCCCACCCTACGGGTCCACAATGGCCCGCAGCGAGAAGCGGAACGCGGCGCCGCCCCCGGGCCGGTCCTCCACCCAGATCCGCCCGCCCTGCGCCTCCACCAGCCGCCGGCAGACGGTGAGCCCCAGGCCCACGCCGCCGGCCCGCTCCACCGCCCCGGAGCCCCGGTGGAACGGCGCAAAGACCAGCTCCCGCTCCTCCGGCGGCACCCCCGGCCCCCGGTCCAGGACGGAGACAATGACGCGGCCCTCCGCGGCCGTGGCGGCCACCACCACCTCCGTCCCCGGCGGAGCGTACTTCCGCGCGTTCTCCACCAGGTTCCGGATCAACTGGGCCAGGTGGCCGGGCTCCGCCTCCACCAGCGGCAGGGAGGGCGGCAGGTCCAGCAGGATGGGGTGCGTCCGCACCTCCGATCCCATGGCCTCCACCACGGCGCGGACGGTCCGGTCCAGCCGTACGGGCTCCGTGGTGACGTCCGCCCCGGCGCTGAGCCGCGCCAGCTCCAGCATGTCCTCAATGAGCCCGTGGAGGCGGGCCGCCTCCTCCTGGACATCGCGGAAGACCTGGGCCAGCGGCCCCTGGAGCGCCGGGCCGTACCGGCCCAGCAGGTTCAGCCCCGCCCGGATGGTGGTGGTGGGGGTGCGCAGCTCATGGGAGACCAGGCCGATGAACTCGTCCTTCAGCCGGTCCATCTCCCGCCGGTGGGTCACGTCCCGGAAGACCAGCACCGCGCCCGCCGTCCGGTCGCCGGAGCGCACCGGCGCACCGCTGGCGCTCAGCACCACGTCCCGGCCGTCCGCCGACCGGACGATCATCTCGAACCCGTTGACGGCCCGCCCGGCGAAGATCTCCCGCAGGGGCGTATCGTGCAGGTGGAGGGGCCGGCCCTCCACGTCCCGGGGCGCCAGCGCGGCGATGGCGTCCTCCAGCGAGGCGCCGGACCACCCGAACTCCGGAGCGATGCGCCGCACCGTCTCATTGAAGTACTGGACCTGGTAGTCCGGGTCCAGGAGCACCACCCCCTCCGCCATGCTGCCCAGGATGGCGCCCAGGCGGGCCGCCCGCTCCTCCGCCACCTGCTGCGTCCGCACCAGCTCCGTAGTCTCCCACGCCGCCAGCAGCACCCCGTCCACGGCGCCCGCGTGGTCCCGCGTCGGCACCAGCCGGAAGGAGGCGAACCGCGGCTCCTGGCCTCCCGTTGCGGGCGGCAGCCGCACGTCCGGGCACTCCCACGGCGCACCGGAGCTCAGCACCGCCTCCGCCGCCGCCACCACCCCTTCGCCCAGGCAGTGGAGGCACGTCTCCCGGAACGGCCGCCCCAGGAACGCCGCGGGCTCCCGCTCTGCCAGCACGCAGTAGCCGGGGTTCACGTACTCGAAGGTCAGGTCCGGCCCGCGCAGCACCGCCACGGCCACCGGCTCCGTGGCCAAGAGGGATTGCAAGAGATCGTCCCGGCGGGCAGAGGCGGCGCGCGCCTCCACCTCCGCGGTGGTCTCCTGGAGGACCAGGAACAGCCCCCGGACCTGCCCCCCGGACCCGTACGGCTGGACGGTGAGGTCCCAGTAGGTAGTGCCGCGGCTGAGGCCGCAGTACGCCACGTTCCGGGCGTGGACCGGTCGGCCCGTGGCGTAGGCGCCGGCCAGGGCCGCCGCCAGCCCCTCCACGGGCGGCGGCAGGAGCTCCAAGAGCGGCCGGCCGGTGACGCCGTCCTCCGCCAGGTCCGGGAACCGGCGGAAGGCCGCGTTCAGGTACCGGATGCGGTGCTCCGGTCCTTCCGTCAGGGCCGCGGCCATGGGCAGGGCGTCCAGCAGCGCGGGGACCGAGAGGTCCGGGAGGAGGGTGGATCTGCGCATGGCCTCACCTCGCGGACGGAGGGGCGCGGTTCCGGCCCCTCCGGCTACCGGCCGACGAGAACAGTAGCGACAATAACGAGCGACGGGGGCGGTTGCAAGCCCTCCCTGCCCCCCTTGCGGGCCCGGCAGGACCCTCCGGCGCCCATCCCCTGCGCGCGGCTGTGCTAGACTGGGAAGAGAGCAGCCGCAGGGACCCGATCCTATGAAGCTGGCCACCCATTCTTACTACGTCCGGCCCATGACCCTGGCGGACATCCCCCAGGTCATGGACATTGAGCGGGAGTCCTTCCCCACCATGTGGCCGCAGACGGCCTACCGGCGGGAGCTCCAGGAGAACCGCCTGGCCCGCTACCTGGTGGCCGTGGAGGAGGGCGCGGAGGCCCCGCCGCCCCCGCCGGAGGGGAGTCTGAGCCGGCTGATCTCCGGTGTCCGTCGCGCCATCTCCGGGGAGGAGGAGCCGGAGCCCACGCGGGAGCACCTGGTGGGCTTCCTGGGCATCTGGTTCATGGTAGAGGAGGCGCACGTTGTCACCATCGCAGTGCGGGCGTCCCACCGGCAGCGGGGCATCGGCGAGCTGCTGCTCATCCGCGCCCTGGAGCTGGCGGCGGAGCGGGGCGAGGCCACGGTGACGCTGGAGGTCCGCATCTCCAATGAGCCCGCCCAGCGCCTCTATGAGAAGTACGGCTTCCAGCGGGTGGGCATCCGGCCCCGCTACTACAGCGATAACCAGGAGGACGCCGTCATCATGACCACGGGGCGGCTGGACAGCCAGGCCTACCGGGCGCTGTTCCAGCAGCGGCTCCAGGAGTACGCCGCCCGGTACGGCTACGAACGGCTCCACCCCGTCCGCTGACCCGCGGCCCCCCGCGGGCCGCGCGCCAGGAGGAGCGTCCAGACCCCCAGCAGCGGCAGCGCCGCCGCCAGCCCGAAGACGCCGCCAAAGCCCGCCACGGCGGCCACCAGCCCCATCCCCAGCGTCCCCAGCAGGGTGCCCACGTCCCAGGCCAGCACGAAGGTGGCCAGCGCGGAGCCCCGCTGCGCCTCTCCCGCGCGGTCCACGGTGAGCGCCAGCAGGCCGGTGTGCGCCATGGCGAACCCGGCGCCGAACAGCGCCGCCGCGGGCAGGAACAGCGCCGCCTGGGAGGACGCCAGCAGCGCCATGGCCCCGGCCGCCACCACCAGCCCCGGCACCACCACCACCAGGCGGCCCCGCCGGTCCGAGACCACGCCCGCGGCCACCCGCACCAGCACCAGCGCCCCGCCGAAGACGATGAAGAAGAGGCCGGAGTTGCCCAGTCCCGCCCGCTCCGCGAACAGGGCCAGGAAGCCCTGGATGGCGCCGTACCCAATGGTGGCGGTCAGGAAGACGCCGGTGGGCAGCAGCGCCCGCCGGTTCACCAGCGGGTCCCGTAGCGGATCCGCCGCCGTCACGGCAGGGGGCTCCCGCAGCAGCAGCCCCAGAGCCGCCGCCGCCGCGGCGGAGAGGCCGGCCGCAAGGAAGAAGGACGTGAAGCTCAGGGCCGTGGCCACGGACAGGCCCAACCAGGGGCCGTAGAGCTGCGCCAGGTTGTTGATCATGGTGTAGTAGCCCATGGCCTCGCCGCGGCGGCCCGGCGGGGCCGCGTCCGCCCCCATGGCCAGGGAGGCGGTGGTGAAGACGGACATGGCCAGGCCGTGCAGGACGCGGAGCGGCAGCAGCAGGTACGGGTCCGCGGTGAGGGCGTGCCCGGCCAGCGCCAGGCCGGAGGCCAGCGCGCCCCAGAGCTGGAACGGCTTCCGGCCGTAGCGGTCCACCAGCCGGCCGGAGTACGGCCGCACCACCCCAGCGGCCGCCGCCTGGAGGCCCACCACCAGGCCGATCTCCCAGTCCGCGGCACCCGCCAGGTACAGGGGCAGCGCCGTGAAGGTGCCGAAGAAGCTGAGGAAGTAGAGGTGCATGGCCGCCAGGACCAGGAGGAAGTTCCTGGTCCAGAGCCGGGTCCCGGCGGCCGCCTCCGTCCGGGGAGCGTGCAAGGGCCGCGTCTCCAGGAGTCGTTCGGGGGCGTGATCCGAGTCTACGGCCCGGCGAAGGCGGGTGTCAAAGCGGCAGGCCGGCCGCCAGCGGCGCGCGGCCACCACGGTGGACCCTACGGCCGGGCCGCCCTATAATGGGGCCGACACCCCGAAGCGAGGCAGGAGGCGGCGGCACCGCCATGCAGGACGTGGACCGCCGGGAGGCGCGCGACCGCATCCAGCAGCTCATCGACCGGATCGCGTGGCTCCGCGCCACGGGGCCGAACCCGTTCGACTACTACCAGTGGGCGGACGAGGTGTGGTTCGTGTGCACGGACATCTTCGGCGAAGAGTCGGAGGAGGTGCGGCGCCTCTTCCAGGCCGTGGGCCAGCGGGGCCGCACCCTGGACCAGCGCGGCATCGGCGAGAACATGACGCTGGGCCTGCACGGGGCCTGGGGCATCTGGGCCCGGCTGGAGCGCGGCGAGGCCGTCCTGCGGGAGCTGGTCCGGCAGCTAGAAGGCGCCGCGGCCTGACCGCCGCCATGCTGGACCCCCACCAGCAGCACCACCTCCGGGAGCTGCGCGGCCGGCTGGCTTGGGTCCGCGGCCTGGTCCCGGAGAGCCCCCGCTACCGCCTCTGGCTGGGCGACCTCATCGAGTTCGTGCACGCCGTCTACGGCCAGGCCTCACCCCAGATGGCGGCCCTCACGGACGCCCTCCAGACCTTCCGCGCGCCCGCGGACGCCGCCGAGCCCGTCCGCCGGCAGGCGTACCTGGAGCGCCTGGACGCCATCGAACGGCTGCTGGCGCGGTGGGAAGCCGAGGCGGCCGGCGCACCGTAGGCGGCCGGGCAGTGCTACGGGCTGCGGAGGAGCCACGCCTGCCGGGCGTGCTCCAGGCCGTGCTCGATGTAGTGGACCAGCCCCCGCTCCTGGAGCTCGCGGTACTTCCGGTCGTGCTCCACCACGTGCTCCAGCACCTGCGCCACGGACCACTCCTCCGGCCCCGGCGGCGCAATGAGCCGCTCCTCGTCCAGGCCGGCCATGGCCGCGGCGAAGGCGTCGTACACGGCGCGCAGGGCGTGGCGCGCCGCGTCATCGGCGGCCGCCTCCGCCATGAGCGCCCGGTGGGAGTCCTCCAGGTCCTTGAGGAGCCGCGCCGCCCGCGGTGAGAGGTACATCTCAGCTCCTAGGGCCTCAACCGGGGTGGGGCAGGCGGGTCTGGAGCGCCGCCGTCACCACGGCGGCGGCGGACGGGACGGAGAGCCGCCCCGTGTTCACCGTCACATCGTAGAGGCGGGGATCGTTGGGGTCTACCTTGAAGAACTTGCGGTGGAACGCCGCCCGGCCGCGGTCCGCCTCATGGATCCGTTTCTCCGCCGCCTCCCGAGGCACGTTCTCCTGGGCCGCCAGCCGGTCCACCCGGTTGGCCAGCGGGCAGACCACCAGCACGTGGAGCGCGCCGGGGCAGTCCCGCAGGATCACCTGGCTGCCCCGTCCCAGGATGACGATGTTCCCCTTCTCCGCCAGGCCCAGGATGATCCGCTTCACCGTGCCGATGTACGTCTCGTCGTCGATCTCGCCGGTCTCGGCGGAGGCTTCGCCGTAGGTGCGGGCCAGGATGTTCTCCAGGCCGCCGGCGCCCAGGAAGGGGTCGCCGGCGCCGGACGCGGCGGAGTGCTCCAGGAACGTGCGGAAGACCGAGGCGAGCCGTTGCCGGAAGCTCCGGGTGCGTTCGTCCCGCTCCGCCACGCTGTCCACGGAGACGCCCAGTTCGCGTGCGGCGTCCACCAGGATCTCCTGGTCCACGTAGTCGATCTCCAGGAGGTCCGCCACCAACCGCCCCACGTCGCGGGCCCCGCTCCCCGTCTCACCGGAGATGGTGATGACCGCCACCTTCCGCCTCCCGTGCGGGCCGGCTGCCGGCCGGCCGGTCTCCAAGCGCGCCTAGTATAGTGACGTGGGGAGAGGGTTGCAAGTGAGCCAGGGGGCAAGAAAGAAGCCCGCGCAAGGCGGGCTGCCGGGTCCGTGGCTCGCGGACAGGCGGGGAAGGTCCGCGAGCCACGGCAGCGACGCGAGGGCCGCGCGGACGTTAGGTGCCAGGCCGCTGCGGCCGGGGCCCTACGAGCCCTGCCCGGGGCATGTGTGCCAGGCAAACCGGCTGCGGGTCGCGCAGCGCGGCCCACCCACGGCTGCCGTTGACCGGGACCGTCTCGATCACCGGCAGGTACAGCCAGTTCGCATCGTTCGGGCAGTGTGGCTCAGAGCAGCGGTACATGGCTCTCCTTGCGGTCCAGGGCTACGCGCGCCGGCCCGGCGCGAGATGAACGTGGCCTCAGTGTAATGGCCTTGCGATCCTGTTGCAAATGATACCCTTTTGATATACAAGGAGCCCGCGCTTGGTATGGAGTCGTGATTGCCCCAGAGCTAGCATCAGGCGAGACAGGGGCAAAATCTGCGCCTTGGTGCTCGCTGCTGAAGACGGGGCCCTTCCGTCTGGTGCGGAAGGGCCCCCATCCTGGAGGCCGGTATGCAGGACCGCTTCAGCCCGGGAGCCGGGGTCACCTGCACCGACGGTGACCTGGGGGACCTCCTGGACGTGGTGACCAACGAGTGGGGGGACGTGACCCACCTGGTGGTCCGCTCCTGGGACCGCGCGGCGGCCGTGACGGTGCCGCTGGAGGTGGTGGAGGAGACGGCCCCCGGCCACGTGCGGCTCTCCATCAGCCGAGAGGAGGCGGGCCGCCTGCCCAGCCGGCCGCTCACCAGCACGGAGGCGCTGCACGGCGGGGACGGCGCCCGGCAGGGCTGACCGGCCGCCGCAGTCGGCTCAGCTCGCGGGCCGGGCGGTCCGTGCGTCCATGGCCTTCACCTTCTCAATGTTCTCCCGCTCGCTCTCGTCGGGCTCGGCGGAGAACCAGGCGTCCAGGATCTCGCGGGCCACCACCTCCGGCGTAGCCCGCAGGCTCAGACAGAGCACGTTGGCGTCGTTCCACCGGCGGGCGCCGCGGGCCGTCTCCGCGTCCTGCACCAGCGCGGCCCGGACGCCGGGCACCTTGTTGGCCGCCATGGAGACGCCGGTGCCCGTCCAGCAAAACAGCACCCCCTGATCCGCGCGCCCGGCCGCCACCTCCTGGGCCACGGCCTGCGCCACGTCCACCCACTGGAGGGGCTGCCCGGCCAACGGCCCGAAGAGCGTCACCCGGTGCCCGCGGCGCTCCAGTTCCTCCACCACCGCGTCCGTCAGGTGGGTCCGCTCGTCACTTCCCACGGCAAGGCGCACGCCGCCGTCACCTCCTCCCGCACGATTTTCGCGCAAACCCGTCGCATTCATTGAACCACATCGTTGTTAACTCCGGGAGCGCCCGACGCGGATCGGGGCGGCCCCAGCATGCCTGCGGGCACCCCGCAGGAGGGGGGAGCGCACACCTATGCCCCGCGAAGCCCAGTATGAAACGGACGCTCAGGCGATCCGTTATCTCAAGCGAGCGGCCGGCGCGGAGCACGTGCCGCACACGGCCGAGCCCGAGGTGGACGCGGAGGTGGTCGCCCGGGCGTGCCGGCGGGACCAGGACGCCTTCGCCCTCATCTACGAGGCGTACGTGGACCGGCTGTACCGCCACATCAGCTACCGGGTGCCCAACCGGCTGGTGGCGGAGGACATCACGGGCCAGGTGTTCCTGAACGCCTGGCGGGCCATTGACCGGTACCGGCCGGAGAAGGGCCGGCCCATCCTGGCCTGGCTGCTCACCATCGCCAACAACCTGGTGACCGACTACTACCGCCGGAGCAAGCGCCAGTTGTTGCGCGAGGTGCCGCTGGAAGACCTGGACGGCGGCACGGACCCGGAGAAGATCCAGCTCCGCCGCCACTCCCAGATGGCCATCCGGGACGGCATTGCCCGGCTGAAGCGGGACCAGCAACTGGTGGTCACCATGCGGCTGATTGAGCAGATGGACTACTCGGAGATCGCGCAGATCCTGGGCAAGCCGGAGAGCACGGTCCGGGTCATCCTGTTCCGCGCCCTGCGCTCCCTCCGCAGCCACTTGCTAGAGAAGGACGTGCAGCCGTGAGGGAGCACAGCGCCGATGTCCTGGCCGACTGCCTGAACCAGGTCCTGGCACGCCGCCGGACCGCTCAGCAGTGCGGCCTGGAGCACCCGGAGGCAGGCCCGGAGCTGGAGGTCCTGCTCCAGGTGGCGGCGGAGGTCAAGCCGCCGCCCCTCTGGGCGCGGGCACCCCAGCCCGTCCGGCAGCGCATCCATGACCGGCTCATGCGGGAGCTGCACGCCGCCACGGCGCCGGAGCCGCCGCGCGGCCCGGCCGCCTGGTCCCGCCTGCTGCGCCCCACCGTGCCCGGCAGACCCGCCCTGGTCCTGGTCCGGGGCGTGGCGGCGCTGCTGGTGGGCGCCGGCGCGCTGGCGGGCGCCACGGCCTACGCGGCCCAGGGCTCCCTGCCCGGCGATCCCCTCTACGGTGTGAAGCGCGCCGTGGAGCGCGGGCAGTACCTCCTGGTGGACCCCAACAACCCCGTCACGCACTTGGATCTGGCCGAACGCCGCCTGGAAGAGATGGTGGAGCTGGCGGAGCGCGGCCGCACGGCGTACATCCCCGGCCTGCTGGCGGACTACCAGCGGGAGGTGGCGCAGGCGGTGGCCCTGGCGGGCGCCGGCGGCACCCAGGACGCGGGGACGGCCGCGGCGGTGCTGGACCGGCTGCGGGGGCATGAGGGACGGCTGGCCACGGCGCGCTCCCAGGTGGAGGACGAGGGGGCCGGCCGGTACCTGCGGGAAGCCGCCATGACCGCCCAGGGCGGCGTGCTGCGGACGGCCTCCCTGATCGTGACGGAAGATACGGCGTTCGGGTCCCCGGCGGCGCCGGTGATGAACAGCGCGGAGATCCTGGGCCGCATGGCGGAGACGCCCGGCCCCGCCGCCGACTGGGCCACGGACCTCCGGAGCGACCTGAGCCACTTCCTGACGGCGCTGGCCGCCGGCGACCGGGCCGCCGCGAAGGACGCCATCACGTCCTACCGGCAGAAGCTGGAGGTCTGCCGCCGGGCCGGCTGCATGGACGACGCCACCTACACCATCCTGGAGGCGGACGCCGAGGCGGCCGCGCCCGGCAACACGCCCGCTCCCCCGGCCGCCCCGACGCAGGGCCGGGATGGCGGCGTGAAGGCCCTCCCGCAACCATGGCAGGACGGCCGGGAGGGACCGCCCGCCTGGTCCGCCGGCCCGCCGGTCCGCACCGGCGAGGCGCGCGACCGGGAAGGCGAAGGCCGCGACGAACCGGCCACCGCGGCGGCCACGCCGGGCACCCTGACGGCGGCCTTCCAGCCCCGGACCCCGGACCCGCCGGACGTGCGCCCCTGGCAGCCGGCCGTCTCGCTGCCGGACCAGCCCACGGCGTGGGTCCCGCCGGGCCAGGCCAAGGACCGGGACGCCACCGCGCCCGACCGCGCCGCGGACGGCGGCCCCGGCAACGGGCGCGGCCCCGGCAGGGGTCGCCGGTAGGGGGCACCGGGGAGGCGGCGGCGGCCGCCCGCTCACGCGCCCGGCGGACCCTCCGGCCGCGGCGGTTCTTCCCGGCGGCGCTCCCCTTCGCCGGCGCGGCGCGCCCGCTCGTCGAACCAGCGGGCGCCGGCGTCCACGGCGCTGCGCACCGCCAGCAACTGCTCCCGCAGTGCGGCCCACAGGTGGCGGCGGGTGTCTCTGGGCACCATCCTCACGGCTACTCACCTCCCACGGCGGGCGTCACCACCAGAACAGATCGTCCAGCGCTTCCTCGTCCCCGTCCGGGGCCTCCGTCGTCCAGAGGCCCGTCTCCAGGTACTTCCAGCCGGCGTCGGCGAAGAGCGCCACCACCGTGCCCCGGCGCATCCGGCGGCACCAGCGGAGCGTGCCGTGCAGCACCGCCCCGGAGGAGACGCCGCCGAAGAGGCCCTCCCGCCGGGTGAGTTCCCGCGCCGCCCGGAAGGCGCTGGCGCTGCGGACCAGGATCTTGCCGTCCAACAGCCCCAGGTCCAGGATGGGCGGGACGAACCCCTCCTCCAGGCTCCGCAGGCCCTGGACCTGGCTGCCGGGGTGAGGCTCCACCGCCACCACCTTGGCGCCGGGGGAGGCCTCCTTCAGCCGGCGGCCCACGCCCATGATGGTGCCGCCGGTGCCCAGTCCCGCCACGAAGACGTCCACCCGGCCCAGGTCCCGCAGGATCTCGGCCGCCGTGGTCTCGTAGTGGGCGCGGGGGTTCGCCTCGTTCCCGAACTGGTCCAGCATGAGCCCGTCCCGCTCCGCCGCCCATGCGCGGGCCCAGGCAATGGCGCCGTGCATCCCCTCTGAGGGGTCCACCCAAGTGATCTGCGCACCGAAGGAGCGCAGCAGGCGCGGGATGGCGGGGAAGACGTTGCGGGGGACGAAGACGTGGACAGGGTGCCCCAGGCGGCGGCCCAGCAGCGCCAGGGCGATGCCGGTGTTGCCGGTGGTGGCCTCCACCAGCGGCATCCCGGGCCGCAGGCGGCCCTCCCGCGCCGCCGCCGCCAGCAGGCCCACCACCACCCGGTCCTTCACGCTGCCGGAGGGGTTCTGCCCCTCCAGCTTGGCGTACACCCGCACACCGTCCGGCACGTCCAGGTGCCGGAGCTCCACCAGCGGGGTGTTCCCCACCAGCGCGGTGAGGCTGTGGTAGACGTGGCCGCTCACGCCTCCATCATACCCCGGACAGCCGGGGGCGGGCTGCCCTACCGCTCCTCGATGGTGATGGTGCGGATGCGATCACCCTCCGGCGCGGAGGGGTTGCGCTGGGGGTCCCGCGGCGTGATGGACCGCACCACGTCCATCCCCTCCACCACCTGGCCGAAGACGGTGTACGTCCCGTCCAGCATGGGCTGGGGCGCCAAAGTGATGTAGAACTGGCTGCCGGCGGAGTTGGGGCGCGCCGTCTTGGCCATGGCCACGGCACCCTCCCCGTGCTTGTGCTGGTTCACCTCGTCCGGGATGGTCCAGCCGGGGCCGCCCGTCCCGGTGCCCGTGGGGTCGCCCGCCTGGGCCACGAAGCCGGGGATGACGCGGTGGAACGTGACGCCGTCGTAGTAGCCGCGGCGGGCCAGGTAGACGAAGTTGTTGACGGTCTGGGGCGCGTCCTGCGGGAAGAGCTCAATGCGGATGCTGCCCCCCTTCTCCAGCTCAATGGTGGCGAAGTACTGCTTGTTCACGTCGATGACCGTCTCCGGCGCCCCCTGTGACGTCATCTCCGTCCCCTCCTTCTCCCCGCCACCGCCGCAGCCGGTCACGAAGGCCGCCACGATGACCAGCGCCGGCAGCGCACGCCAGAACGCCCGCACGGCTCCACTCCGCTGACGTGTGATTCCCCTGTAGCGTACCGGCGTGGCCGTAACGGTCAAGGGCGGGCGGCGCGGCGCCCTACCCCATCCGGCGTATGGCGGCGATCGGCGCCGGGCGTACCATGGTGGCACCGGGAGGCCGGCAGGACGGGCCCGCCGCGGCCTGCGGGCACGCTCCGCGGGGCGGTACCAGTGGAGGCGAAGGAGGGACCATGAGGGCGAGCAACGCTGCCATGTACGAGACCGTGTGGACCCCGGTGCGCATCTTCGTCCTGGCCTTCGGGCTGGTGTACACGCTGGTGGGGATCCTCGGGTTCGTCGGCACGCTGGTGACGGACCAGACCGGCTTCGTCGACGGCACCGGGGAACTGCTGGACATCTTCGCCATCGATCCGGTGCACAACGTGGTCCACCTGGCGGCGGGGGTGCTGGCCATCCTGGCGGCCGCGCGGAACGACCTCTCGCGCTTCTTCGCGCAGATCTTCGGGGTGGTCTTCCTCCTGCTGGCCATCTGGGGCTTCGCCTTGGTGGGCGCCACGGGCACGGAGATCGAGGAGATCCTGGACATCCTGCCGGTGAACGCGGCGGACAACTGGCTCCACCTGGTCACGGCGGGCCTCCTGCTGTTCTTCGGCCTGGTGCCGTGGGCCTGGCGCACGCCGGTGGTGGGCGGCGCGCCGCGGCCGGTCCAGCGGTAGCGTCCCGCAGCGCCCGCAGCAGACGCGCGAGGCCCCGGCCACAGGGCCGGGGCCTCGCCATGCCGCCGGAGGCCCGGGTCACTCCGTACCGTCCGGCTGGAGGAGGCCGTGCCGGAGCGCGTAGCGGATGAGCTCGGAGCGATGGTGCAGGTTCAGCTTCTCCATGATCCGCTGCCGGTACGTGTCCACCGTCTTGGGGCTGAGGTACAGCCGCTCCGCGATCTCCTGGCTGGTGAAGCCCTCCGCCGTGAGCTGGAGCACCTCCCGCTCCCGCTCGCTCAGGCCGCCCAGGCGGTCCCGCTCGGAGCCCTCGCGGACGCGGGAGAGGTAGTCCTCCAGCAGCACCTTGGCGGCGGCGGGGTAGAGGAACGCCTCGCCCCGGTGGACCGTGCGGATGGCGTCGATGAGGTCCTGGTCCGCGGCGCTCTTCAACACGTAGCCGGAGGCGCCGGCCCGCAGGACGGAGAGCAGGTACTGCTCCTCCGCGTGCACCGTCAGGATCAGCACGCGGGAGGGCAGGTCACGCTCGCGGATGCGGCGGGTGGCCTCCAGCCCGCCGGTGCGGGGCATGGTGATGTCCATGACCACCACGTCCGGCCGGAGGCGCTCGGCCAGCTCCACGGCCTCCGTGCCGTCGGTGGCTTCGCCCACCACCTCCATGTCCGGCTGCTGGGAGAGCAGGGCGCGGAGGCCCGCCCGCAGCACGCCGTGATCGTCAGCCAGCAACACGCGTATCTTCGCCATAGATCGCCGTCCCGGTGCCCAGCGGCACCACCACCCGCACCACCGTCCCGCCGCCGGGGCGGGACTCCAGGTCCAGCCGGCCCTGCACCAGCGCCGCCCGCTCCTGCATGCCGAAGAGGCCCAGCCCCCGCTGGCGGGAGGCCAGCGCGCGGGCCACCTCAAACCCGCGGCCGTTGTCCCGCACCTCCAGCCGCACCTCCGCGGCGGTGCACGCCAGCTCCACCACCACCTCCGTGGCCTTCGCGTGCTTGAGGACGTTCCCCAGCGCCTCCTGGGCAATGCGGAACAGCACCAGCTCCACCTGGGGCGGCAGCCGTTCCGCGGTGCAGCGGTTGATCAGCCGCACGTCCAGTCCCACGGTGCGGCGGAGGTCCTGCACGTAGCCGGAGAGGGCGTCGGCCAGGCCCAGGTCGTCCAGCATGACGGGGCGGAGCTCCCGGGCCAGCCGCCGCACGTCCTCCAGCGTGGCCGCCACCATCTCCCGCAGGGCGCCCACCTGCTCCTGGAGCGGCGCGGCGCCGGGGGCGTCCGCCAGGAGGCGCAGGTTGATGAGCAGGGACGTCAGGGCCTGGGCGGTGCCGTCGTGCAGCTCGCGGGCAATGCGCCGCCGCTCGTCCTCCTGGGCGGACATCACCTGGGAGGAGAGGGACCGGAGCTGGGCCCGCTGGCGCTCCAGCTCATCCAGCATGGTGTTGAAGGTCTGCCGCAGGTCCTCCTGGTCCGGGTCCGTGAACAGCACCCGGGGCGCCCGCGCCTGGAGGTTGCCCGCCCGCACGGCGGCGGCGGTGCGGCGCAGGGCCTCCAGCGGCCGGAAGGCGGCCCGCAGGGCCACGTAGTTGACCAGGAAGCTGAGGACGGTGCCGGCCACGGCGAAGCCCGCAATGAGCTGCACCTGGGTGACCTGGTCGCCGCTGACCAGGCGGGCGGTGAGCCAGGTGCCCAGCGCCGCGCCCAGCACCACAATGGCGCTGTTGGCCACCAGCACCTTGTAGAAGAGCGGAAAGCCCAGCAACCGCGCTACCACCGCTTGCACCAGCCGACGCATGACCGACCCGCCGCGCTCTTCAACCCCCGGGACCAGGATACCATATTTGTCCAATATTTCACAAAGTTGGGTCCACCCACCCTCCAGGATACACCCGGCCCGGGAAGCCCAGAGGCCCCCGGACGCCCCGGGAGCCTCTGCGACGCGGAGCCGGCGCCGCTACGTCAGGGCCGGCTCCGCCGCGGCGGACGTGCTGAAGGTGAAGCGCTCACCGTCGAAGTCCACCGTGACGGCGTCGCCCTCCTGGAACTCGCCGGCCAGGACGCGCTTGGAGAGCGGGTTCTCCACCTCCCGCTGGAGCACGCGGCGCAGCGGCCGGGCGCCCCACTGGGGATCGTAGCCCAGGCGCACCAGCTCGCGCTTGGCGGCATCGGTGATGGTCACCTGGATGCGCCGTTCCGCCAGCCGCTCCCGCAGCCCGCGGGCCATGAGGTCCACAATCTGCAGGAGCTCGTGCTCCGTCAGCGGTTCGAAGATGATGATCTCGTCGATGCGGTTCAGGAACTCCGGCCGGAAGGTCTCCCGCAGCGCCCGGTGGACGGAGGTCTCCAGCCGCTGCCGCTGGTCCTCCGTCTCCGTGCGGGTCCGGAAGCCCAGCGTCTCCCGCTGGAGCTCGCCGGTGCCCAGGTTGCTGGTCATGATGATGACCGTGTTGCGGAAGTCCACCGTCCGGCCCTGGCCGTCGGTCAGGCGGCCGTCGTCCAGGATCTGGAGCAGCGTGTTGAAGACGTCCGGGTGCGCCTTCTCGATCTCGTCGAAGAGGATCACCCGGTACGGCCGGCGCCGCACCGCCTCCGTCAGGCCGCCGCCCTCCTCGTAGCCCACGTAGCCCGGCGGCGCGCCCACCAGGCGCGACACCGTGTGCCGCTCCTGGTACTCGCTCATGTCCAGGCGGATCATGGCGTCCTCATCGTCGAAGAGGTACTCCGCCAGGGCCTTGGCCAGCTCCGTCTTCCCCACGCCCGTGGGGCCCAGGAAGATGAAGCTGCCAATGGGCCGCTTGGGGTCCTTCAGCCCGGCGCGGGCCCGGCGGATGGCGTCGGCCAGCGCCTGGATGGCGCGCTCCTGGCCGATGACCCGCTCGTGCAGCCGCTCCTCCATGTGCAGGAGCTTCTCGGACTCGCCCTCCAGCATCCGGGAGACGGGGATGCCGGTGATGCTGGCCACCAGGCTGGCGATGTCCTGCTCCGTGACCACGTCGTCGCGCTTGGTCTGGCGGTCCCACTCCGCCTTAGCCTGGCGGTACTCCTCTTGGAGCCGGAGCAGGTCGCTCTTGATGCGGGCGGCCGCCTCGTAGTCCTCCCGCTGGACGGCGGCGTCCGTCTCCCGGGAGAGCTCGTCCAGCCGGTGCTGGAGCTCCCGCAGCTCCGGCGTGAGCTGCTGCGCCTCAATGACGTGCTTGGACGCCGCCTCATCGATGAGGTCGATGGCCTTGTCCGGCAGGAAGCGGTCCGTGATGTACCGGTCGCTCAGCCGGGCGGCGGCCTCCAGCGCCTCGTCGGTGATGCGGACCTTGTGGTGCGCCTCGTACCGGGGGCGGAGGCCCTTGAGGATCTCCACCGTCTCCTCCACGCTGGGCTCGTCCACGTAGACCGGCGCGAAGCGGCGCTCCAGCGCCGGGTCCTTCTCGATGTACTGGCGGTACTCGTCCAGCGTGGTGGCGCCAATGACGTGCAGCTCGCCCCGGGCCAGCGCGGGCTTCATCATGGTGCTGGCGTCAATGGCGCCCTCCGCGGCGCCGGCGCCCACCACCTGGTGCACCTCGTCGATGAACAGGATGATGTCGCCCTCGGAGCGGCGAATCTCGTCCATGACGGCCTGGAGGCGCTCCTCAAACTCGCCGCGGAACTTGGAGCCGGCCACCATGGCGCCCATGTCCAGCGCCAGGAGCCGCTTGCCCCGGAGGTTCTCCGGCACGTCGTCCGCCACGATCTTCTGGGCCAGGCCCTCCACGATGGCCGTCTTCCCCACGCCAGCCTCGCCGATGATGACCGGGTTGTTCTTGGTGCGGCGGTTGAGGATCTGCATGACCCGCTGGATCTCCTGGTCCCGGCCGATGACCGGGTCCAGCTTGCCCTGCCGGGCCAGCTCCGTGAGGTCACGGCTGTACTTCTCCAGCACGCGGTACTTGCTCTCCGCCCGCTGGTCCGTGACCCGGGCGCCGCCGCGGATCTCCTGGAGCGCCCGGTAGATGCGCTCCTTATCGATGCCGAACTCCCGCAGGACCTTGGCGGCCTCGCCCTCGCGCTCGTCGGCAATGGCCACCAGCAGGTGCTCCACGCCCACGAACTCATCCTTCAGCCGCTCCGCCTCCGCGTTGGCAGCCTCCAGCATGCGGACAATGCGGGGCGTGGTGTAGATCTGGACCACGTCATAGGCCAGCTTGGGGGCGCGGGCCAGGGCCTGGGCAACCCGCTCCCGGATGCGGTCCACAGGCACGCCCAGCCGCTCCATGATCTGCTGCGCCAGGCCGCCCTGGTACTGCAGGAGGGCCAGGAGCACGTGCTCCACGTCCCACTGGCTGTGGCGGTGCTGCCGCACCAGCTCCTGGGAGGCGGCCAACACCTCCTGGGCCTGCTCCGTGAATCGATCTTGTCTCATCATGGTTCCTTACCTCAGAAGGGGGGCTGCTGCTCCTGCCGGGGCTCGTCGCTGCGGCGGGGCACCGGCAGGTAGCGGTTGCGCTGGCGCTGGAGCTGCTGGCGCAGCTCCTCCAGCTCCTCTTCCATCCGCTGGATGCGCTCTGTGAGGCGGAGGATGACGTCCACCCCCGCCAGGTTGACCCCCAGGTCACTCATCAGCCGCTGGATCTGCCGCAGCTTGTTGATGTCCGCCTGGGAGTACAGCCGGATGTTGCCCCGGGACCGGGAGGGCCGGACCAGCCCCACGCGCTCGTAGTAGCGCAGGGTCTGGGCGTGCATGCCCACCATCTCCGCCGCCACGCTGATGACGTAGCAGGGCTGGTCTTCCGGGATCTCGTCCCCCGCCCCGCGGGGCGTGCGTGTCTTCCTGTCTGCCATGGTTCGACCCTCGTGCCTCAGCCCGCGGCCGGCGCCGGCTCCTCCAGGACCACCGTGGTCCGACGCTTCCGGCCGCCGCGGAGGAAGGTCACGGGCACCCGGTCCCCCCGCCGGTGGCGGGAGACCAGGCTCACCACCTCCTCCACACGCTCCACGGGCCGGCCGTCCACCTCCACAATGACGTCCAGGGGATGGATGCTGGCCCGCTCCGCCGGGCTGCCGGGGTGGACCTCCAGCACCACCACGCCGAACTCGCCGGGCAGGCCCTCCGACCGGACCACCGCGGCCTCGATCTGCTGCCGCATGCCGCCGATGCCCAGCCGCACCCGCCCGCGGGCGGCGCGCTCCGCCGCCTCACGCTCCTGCTGGAACCGCGCCAGGGTGGCCAGGATGGTGCTCACAGGCACCGCGAAGCCCAGCCCCTGGGCGTAGGCCAGCATGGCCGTGGTGATGCCCACCACCCGGCCGCCGGAGTCCACCAGGGGGCCGCCGGAGTTGCCCGGGTTGATGGAGGCGTCCGTCTGGATCAGGTCCGTCAGGCCCGCGCTGCCGGGCAGCGGTAGGTGACGGCCCAGGGCGCTCACCACGCCCGCGGTGACCGTCCAGCCCAGCCCGAAGGGGTTGCCGATGGCCACCACCAGCTGGCCTGCCTTGAGGGGCCGGTCGGAGAGCTCCGCCACGGGCAGATTGGCACCGGCCACGCGCAGGACCGCCAGGTCCACGGAGGGGTCCACGCCCTCCACGCCCGCGGGCAGCGTGCGCCCGTCCGCTAGGGTCACCTGGACGCGCCGCGCGCCCTGCACCACGTGGGCGTTGGTGAGGATGCGGCCGTCCGAGCCGATGATGACGCCGGAGCCCATCCCCGTCCGCTCCTGGTAAGGGTTGCGCGGGGACCGCCCACCGGCGATCTCCACCTTCACCACGGCGGGGCCCACGCGCTCCGCCGCGGAGGTGACCGCCTCAGAGTAGGCGTCCAGCGCCGCCGCGTCTTGCTGATACCGGTTCATGGTTCGCCGTTCGTCCTTGTGTTCCGTTCCGTCCGCCGGTCACGCCCGCGCGCCGGCCTGCTGCAACTCCCGCAGCCGCTCGAAGAGCCGGCGCTCTTCGTCCGTCAGGTGCTTGGGCAGGGCCACCTTCACGCGGACGTACAGGTCACCCCGCTGGTCCGGGGCGTTGAGCCGGGGCATGCCCAGCCCGGCCAGGCGGATGGCCTGCCCGTTCTGGGTGAGGGGCGGGACCTTCATGACCACCCGGCCCTTCAGGGTCTGGACCTCGGCCTCGCCGCCCAGGACCGCGTCCACCAGGGGCACGGTCACGTCCGTGTAGAGGTCGTCACCCCGGCGCTCGAAGCGCGGGTGCGGGCGGACGGAGATGACCAGGTACAGGTCACCGCGCGGGCCGCCGGCCAGGCCGGGCCGGCCCTCGCCCGCAATGCGCACCCGGGAGCCGTCCCGGACGCCGGGCGGGATCTTGACCTCCAGGCGCCGGGGCCGCAGGGAGACGCCGGCGCCCTCACAGACGTGGCAGACGGCGCCCGCCACCATGCCGGTGCCGCCGCAGGTGCGGCAGATCTCTTCGCCCTGCATCTGGAGCACGCGCTGGGTGCCGGTGTAGGCCTCCTCCAGGGAGACCTCCACGGGATGGTCAATGTCGGCGCCCTTGCGGCGCGTCTCCGTGCGGCGGCCGCCGCGGAAGATGTTCTCGAAGATGCTGCCCAGGTCGTCGCCGAAGCGGAAGTCGCCGAAGTCGAAGCCGCCGCCGCCACCGCGGTTGGCGTTCCACCAGCGGCCGGCGGACTGGCGCTGGGCCTCTTCGATCTGGTCGGCGTACTGCCACTTGTCGCCGTACTTGTCGTACTTGCGGCGCTTCTCCGGATCGGAGAGGACCTCGTAGGCGGCGTTGATCTCCTTGAACTTCTGCTCCGCGGCGCGGTCGCCGGGGTTGACGTCCGGGTGGTACTGGCGCGCCAGCCGGCGGTACGCCTGGCGGATCTCCTTCTCCGACGCGCTCCGCGGGACGCCGAGGATCTGGTAGTAGTCCTTCGCCATGGCCCGCCTCCTCAGCCGCCAGTATAGCCGACTGTGATTTATCTCGTCAAGAAGATTAACGACACGTATAGAATGAAACTTGATATGATTCTTGTCAAGATTTCGCCGGCGGCCACCCTGGCGCCCCGGCGCCCGGTTCGCTACAGTAGGAGGGCCGGCGCCCCGGACGGGGCGGGCGCCGGCGGTCACCGGAGGACGGAACTATGCGCGCACGGGAACTGGGCCACGTGGTGCTCTACGTCCGCAACCTGGAGCGCTCCGTGCGCTTCTACCGCGACCTCCTGGGCTTCCAGGAGATCGGCCGGATGTGGGGGAAGGCCGCCGCCTTCACCGCCGGCCGCACCCACCACGAGCTGCTGCTCATCGAGGTAGGGGAGGACGCAGCGGAGCCGCCGCCCCCGCCCCGGGTGGGGCTGTACCACATCGGCGTGAAGGTGGGGGACAGCCTGGAGGAGCTGCGCGCCGCCTACGCGGAGCTGGTGAACGCGGGGGTGCCGGTGGTGGGGACGGCAGACCACACGGTGAGCCAGAGCCTCTACGTGCTGGACCCGGACGGGCACGAGGTGGAGGTCTTTGTGGACGCGGACCCGGCCATCTGGCGGGAGAATCCGCAGGCGGTCCTCTCCCCGGTGAAGCCGCTGCGGCTGTAGCGCGCGGCACGCAATCGACACCCCCGCGCGCCGGGTTACCCCATGCAGGCAGGCCCCGCCGGAGCCACGCCATGCCCACCATCCATGACGTCTCCGTCCCCGTCTCCCCCAGGATCCCCGTCTACCGGGGCGATCCGCCCGTCTCCCTGGAGCTGGCGCACGCCATGGCCCGCGGCGACCCCGCCGACGTCACCCGCATCGACATGGGCGCCCA
>DATCLE010000164.1:0-4495 GCA_036564075.1 Dehalococcoidia bacterium | reverse complement strand
GTGCGGATGACGGTGGAGCTCATCACGCCGGTGGCGCTGGAGGAGGGGCTGCGCTTCGCCATCCGCGAGGGCGGCCGCACCGTCGGCGCCGGCGTCATCACCAAGGTCCTCGGCTAGCCGCCCCAGGGAGCAGACGCCATGGCCAAGAAAGAGGATCGCATCGTCATCCACCTGGCCTGCACGGAGTGCCGGGAGCGGACCTACACCACCACCAAGAACCGGCGGAACGATCCGGACCGGCTGGAGCTGAACAAGTTCTGCCCGCGCTGCCGCCGGCACCGGCTGCACCGGGAGACCCGGTAGCGGCACGCTACCCGGTCTGCCCTCCCGCCTAGAGAGAGGATTCCCGTATGAGCCGCGCGCTGCGCCGTCACCCGGTGGTCAGCAAACCGCAGAAGCAGCGGACGCCCAAGGCCATGCCCCGGGGCGGCGGCCGGCCGCCGCAGCGCCCCCGCACCGGCTGGGCCCGCTTCCGCCCGCGCTGGGTGGACGACGTGGTCTCTGAGCTGCGCAAGGTGACGTGGCCCACCCGGGAAGAGGCCACCAACCTCACCATCGTGGTCGTGGTCGTCTCCATCGCCGTCGGCCTCGTGCTGGGCGGCATCGACCTCGGCTTTTCCTGGATCATTGAGCAGACCATCCTGCGGTAGCCAGCAGACTGTAAGGAACGCGCCGTGCCGAAGAACAAGAAGGCCGTAGACGAGCGCCTTGACGCCGGGCTTGCGGCGGAGGGGCAGACCGCGGAGGCAACGCCGGACGAGGAGCCCATCCACGAGGGCCGGCGCTGGTACGTGATCCACACCTACTCCGGGTACGAGAACAAGGTGAAGAGCAACCTGGAGCACCGGATCGCCACCATGGACATGAAGGACAAGATCTTCCAGGTGGTGGTGCCCACGGAGGAGGAGATCGAGATCCGGGACGGCCAGCGCCGCACCGTCTCCAAGAAGATCTTCCCCGGCTACGTGCTGGTGGAGATGCAGGAGCTCAAAGAGGGGGAGGAGGAGTCCAACCGCATCTGGTACGTGGTGCGCAACACGCCCGGCGTCACCGGGTTCGTGGGCTCCGGCACCCGGCCCGTGCCCCTGGAGGATGAGGAGGTCAAGCGGATCCTCCGGCGCATGCGGGTGGAGGAGCCGCGCGTCCGCGTAGGGTTCTCCGTGGGCCAGAGCGTCCGGATCATCGACGGCCCCTTCGTGGACTTCGTGGGCCAGGTGGACGAGATCAACCTGGAGAAGGGCAAGGTGAAGGTGCTGGTCTCCTTCTTCGGACGGGAGACGCCCGTGGAGCTGGACTTCCTCCAGGTAGAGAGGCTGTAAGGTGGCCAAGAAGGTACGCGCCGTCATCAAGCTGCAGATTGAGGCGGGGAAGGCCAACCCCGCGCCGCCGGTGGGCCCGGCCCTGGGCCAGCACGGCGTGAACATCATGGCCTTCTGCAAGGAGTACAACGAGCGGACGGCCTCCCAGGCCGGCACCATTGTGCCGGTGGAGATCACCGTCTATGAGGACCGCTCCTTCAGCTTCGTCCTCAAGACGCCGCCCGCCTCCGTGCTGCTGAAGCAGGCCGCCGGCGTGGAGAAGGGCAGCGCCGCCCAGAAGCGCGAGAAGGTGGGCCGGG
Source organism: Dehalococcoidia bacterium (assembly GCA_036564075.1). Taxonomy (GTDB): domain Bacteria; phylum Chloroflexota; class Dehalococcoidia; order DATCLE01; family DATCLE01; genus DATCLE01. The sequence goes on along the minus strand of DATCLE010000164.1, from coordinate 2,877 downwards.
TCACCCGGGAACAGGTGCGGCAGATTGCCCAGACCAAGCTCAAGGACCTGAACACGTCCGACATTGAGGCCGCGATGCGCATGGTGGAGGGCACCGCCCGGAGCATGGGCATCGAGGTCACCGGCTGACGAAGCCGGGCCGCAGGCCGCCCCCGGCGCACGGTCCCGGGGCGGCCTCACCGCGTCCCGCCGCCGCGTGGCTCCGTCCCCAGGGACGGACGGCGCCGGGACGCCAGGAACCACCCGCGGGACGGCGCGCCACCGCCGGCTTGCACCGCCAGGAGCCTGCACCATGGCACAGAAGCACGGGAAGCGCTACCGCGCGCTGCTGGAGAAGGTGGACCGGGACCGGCTCTATGAGCCGCTGGAGGGGATCCGGCTGGCCAAGGAGACGGCGTCCGCCAAGTTCGACGAGACGGTGGAGGTGCACATGCGGACGGGGCTGGACCCGCGCCACGCGGACCAGCAGCTCCGCGGCACCGCCATCCTGCCCCACGGGCTGGGCAAGACCATCCGGGTGCTGGTCTTCGCCGAGGGTGAGGCCGCCCGCGCTGCGGAGGAGGCCGGCGCCGACTACGTGGGCAGCGACGACCTGATCAAGCGCATTGAGGGCGGCTGGACGGACTTCGACGTGGCGCTGGCCACGCGGGAGATGATGGGCAAGGTGGGCCGCCTGGGCCGCATCCTGGGCCCCCGAGGCCTCATGCCCAACCCCCGCGCCAACACGGTGGTGGAGCCGGAGGACCTGCCCAAGTCCATCCGGGACGCCCGCCAGGGCCGCGTGGAGTTCCGGCTGGACCGAACGGCCCTCCTGCACGTGCCCATCGGCAAGGCCAGCTTCGATGAGCAGGCGCTGCTGGAGAACCTGGCCACGCTGGTGGACGCGGTGCAGAAGGCCAAGCCCTCCGGCGCCAAAGGCCAGTACATCCGGTCCGTGGTCCTGAGCACCACCATGGGGCCGGGGATCAAGTTGGACCTGCCGTCTACGCTGTCGCTCCAGCCGGCCTAGCGCGCAGGCGCCCCGGCTGGTACACTAGCACGCAGACTTCAGAGGCCTGCCGAAGACCGCGGGTGCGTCCGCCGGGAGCGGACGCGTAAAGGGGCCTGCCCCGCCCGCCGAGGCACGGCCGGCACGGGACCTCCGGCCCGCCCCCACGGGGCGCGGCGCCGCCCGGTGCGTGGCCACGCCCTCCGGCTTCGGCAGGAGGGCGTCTCTGTATGCGGAAGCGGGACGCCCGGGAGGAGCCGGATGCCGACGGAGAAGAAGGTGCAGGCGGTAGCGGAGCTCCAGGAGAAGCTGGGGCGCGCCGCCATCGCCATCAGCACGGAGTACCAGGGGCTCACCGTGGCCCAGATCAACGAGCTGCGGGCCAAGCTCCGGGACGCCGGGGTGGAGATGAAGGTGGTGAAGAACACCCTGCTCCGCATTGCGGCGGACGCCGTGGGGCGGCCGGAGGTCATGGAGATCGTGGAGGGGCCCACGGCCCTGGTGCTGGGCTACGACGAGGTGACGGCCCCGGCCAAGGCGCTCACGGACCACATCCGGGCCGCCCGCCTGCCCATCAAGGTGCGGAAGGCGTGGCTGGAGGGCCGCATCCTGGCGGCCTCAGAGGTGGAGGAGCTGGCCCGCCTGCCGTCCCGGGAGGTGCTCCTGGGCCAGTTCATGGGCGGGCTCCAGTCCACGGTGGCCCAGTTCTCCGGCCTGCTCAACGCCGTGGTCCGGGACTTCGCCTCGCTGGTGGACCAGCGGGCGTCCCAGTTGGAAGAAGGCGGCGCGGCGTCCTGAGCGCGGCGCCGGCTGGATCGGTTTCGTACGCAGTCCAGGGTCAGGAGGGACCGACATCATGGCCAGCAAGGTAGACCAGGTCTTCGACCTCATCAAGGAGATGACCATCCTGGAGCTCCGGGACCTCAACAAGCGGATTGAGGAGGAGTTCGGCATCACCGCCGCGGCGCCGGTGGCCGTGGCGGCAATGCCCGGCGCCGGCGCCGCGCCCGCGGGCGCACCGGCCGCCGCGCCGGAAGAGGAGAAGACGGAGTTCAACGTCATCCTCAAGGACTTCGGCGCCAACAAGATCAACGTGATCAAGGCGGTGCGGGAGGTCACCACCCTGGGCCTGAAGGAGGCCAAGGACCTGGTGGAAGGCGCCCCGCAGCCTGTGAAGGAGGGCGTCACCAAGGAGGAGGCGGAGTCCGTCAAGAAGAAGCTGGAGGAGGCGGGCGCCACCGTCGAGATCACGTAGCCGCGCCTGCCCCGGGCCCCCTCCCCCGCGTCTGGGGGGAGGGGGCCGCGGGGCGTTGGCCGCGCGGAGCAGGCACGGCCCCGCCGCCGGCCGTTCGCGCAGCAGCGGGGCCGTGCTACAATACGGCGGCGGGACGCCGCCGGACCGGAGCGGGCCCGCCGGACGCCGGGCCGGAGACGGGCAGAGGACGCCATGACCGAAGACGCCGGGCACGAGGACCGCTGCTCCTTCTGCGAGGCGGCCGCCACCAGCCGCTGCCGCCGCTGCGGCAAGCTCTACTGCGACGCCCACGGCGACACGTTCTGCGACGCCTGCCTGGACCCCGCCAGCGCCATCCCCTCGCCGGTGGTGTTCCGCGGCTCGCTCCTGGCGCTGGTGGTCGCCTCCCTGGTGGCCATCTGGCTGCTGGTCAGCCCGCCGGAGATCGAGGGGCGGAACGACCGGCAGGCGGAGCCCGCGCCCACGGAGACACCGGCGGAGACGCCCACCCCGGCGGGCACCCCCACGCCCAGCCCCACGCCGGCGCCGCCCACGCCCACCCCCACGCCGGAGCCCCAGGTCTACATTGTCCAGCCGGGGGACACGTTGAGCGGCATTGCCCAGCGGTTCGGGGTCACCGTGGAGCAGCTCCGGGC
>DATCLE010000163.1:0-9580 GCA_036564075.1 Dehalococcoidia bacterium | reverse complement strand
GAAGCGCGTCCAGGAACTGGAGGCGGAGTACCAACAGAAGAAGAGCGACGCCGCCCTCCTGGCGGACGCGGCCATCCAGGAGCGGCGCGACAGCACCGCGGCGGCGCTGGAGCCCCTGGAGGCCAAGCGCCATGAGGAGCGGGAGGCCGTCCGCAACGAGTACCAGGACCGCATCGAGGAGCTGGAGGAGCTGCGGCCGCTGGTGCTCCTGAACGAGTCCCGCTACCGGGAACTGGCGGACCGCTTCGGCAACGTCTTCCGCGCGGGCATGGGCGCCGAGGCCATCCTGGAGATCCTCACGGACCTGAACCTGGATGACCTGCGGGAGAAGCTCCAGCAGGAGGTGCAGTCCACCAGCGGCCAGCGGCGCAAGAAGGCCACCAAGCGGCTGCGGGTGGTGGAGGCGCTGCGGAAGTCCGGCAACCGGCCGGAGTGGATGATCTTCACCGTCCTGCCGGTGCTGCCGCCGGACCTGCGGCCCATGGTCCAGCTGGACGGCGGCCGCTTCGCCACCAGCGACCTCAACGACCTCTACCGCCGGGTGATCAACCGGAACAACCGGCTCAAGCGGCTGCTGGAACTGGGCGCGCCGGAGATCATCATCCGCAACGAGAAGCGCATGCTCCAGGAGGCCGTGGACTCCCTCATCGATAACGGGCGCCGCGGGCGCGCCGTGGCCGGCTCCGGCAACCACAAGCTGAAGAGCCTGAGCGATATGCTCAAGGGCAAGCAGGGTCGGTTCCGGCAGAACCTGCTGGGCAAGCGCGTGGACTACTCCGGCCGCTCCGTAATTGTGGTGGGCCCGGAGCTCAAGCTCCACCAGTGCGGCCTGCCCAAGCGGATGGCGCTGGAGCTGTTCAAGCCCTTTGTCATGCACGCCCTGGTGGCCCGCGGCCTGGCCCACAACATCAAGAGCGCCAAGCGCATTGTGGAGCGGGCCCGGCCGGAGGTCTGGGACGTCCTGGACGACGTCATCAAGCAGCGGCCGGTGCTGCTGAACCGCGCGCCCACGCTGCACCGGCTGGGCATCCAGGCCTTTGAGCCGGTGCTCATTGAGGGCAGCGCCATCCAGATCCACCCGCTGGTCTGCTTCGCCTTCAACGCCGACTTCGACGGCGACCAGATGGCGGTGCACGTGCCCCTGTCCCGGGAGGCGGTGGCGGAGGCGCGGCAGGTGATGCTGTCCACCAAGAACCTGCTCTCCCCCTCCAACGGGGAGCCCACGGTGGCGCCCACCCTGGACATGGTGCTGGGCTGCTACTACCTCACCGTCCTCAAGCCGGACGCCCGGGGCGCGTACCAGCCGGGCCCGCCCCCGCAGGGCATCTACGGCAGCTTTGAGGAGGCGGAGCTGGCCTATGACCTGGGTATGCTGGACCTCCAGGCGCCCATCCGCGTCCGTGATAGGCGCACCGGGGGCGAGCTGGTGGAGACCAGCGTGGGCCGGATCATCTTCAACGCCATCCTGCCGGAGGAGATCGGCTTCCGGAACGAGGTGATGGATAAGAAGGCCCTCCGCAACGTGGTGGCGGAGACCTACCAGAAGCTGGGGAACGAGCGGACCGCCCAACTGGTGGACGATATCAAGCGGCTGGGGTTCCACTACGCCACCCGGTCCGGCATCACCATCGCCATCGACGACCTGCGGGTGCCGGAGGAGAAGGCTACGCTGCTGGCGGAGGCGGAGGCCCAGATCGCCCAGATCGAAGAGCAGTACCAGATGGGCCTCATCAGCGACGACGAGCGCTACCGCCAGGCGGTGGACGTCTGGAACGAGACCACGGAGCGGGTCACCCAGGCCATCTCCGCCCGGCTGGACCGCTACGGCTCCGTGTACATGATGTCCACCTCCGGGGCCAAGGGGAACATTGCCCAGATCCGGCAGATGGCCGGCATGCGCGGGCTCATGAGCGACCCGTCCGGCCGCATCATTGACCTGCCCATCCGGTCCAGCTTCCGGGAAGGCCTCACCGTGCTGGAGTACTTCATCTCCACCCACGGCGCCCGCAAGGGTCTGGCGGACACGGCGCTCCGGACCGCGGACTCCGGCTACCTCACCCGGCGGCTCATCGACGTGGCGCAGGACGTCATCATCCTGGAGGAGGACTGCGGCACGGAGAGCGGCGTCTGGCTGCGGGAGCCGGAGGAGAAGGGCGTGGCGGAGTCCCTGCGGGAGCGCATCGTGGGCCGCTGGGCCGCGGCGCCCGTGGCGGACCCCACCACCGGCGAGATCATCGTGGACCGCAACGAGGAGATCGACGAGGAGCGGGCGTACCGCATCGAGTCCGCGGGCGTGGAGGCGGTGTACGTGCGGTCGCCCCTCTCCTGTGAGGCGCCGCGCGGCCTCTGCCGGCTCTGCTACGGCCGCAGCCTGGCCACCGGCCGGCTGGTGGACCTGAACGAGGCGGTGGGCATCATCGCCGCCCAGAGCATCGGCGAGCCGGGCACCCAGCTCACAATGCGGACGTTCCACACCGGCGGCGTGGCCGGCGTGGACATCACCAGCGGCCTACCGCGGGTGGAGGAGCTGTTCGAGGCCCGGGTGCCCAAGGGCCAGGCCATCATTGCCGAGATCGACGGGCAGGTGGACATTGTCCGGGAGGGCGAGACCCGCAAGGTCCGCATCACCAGCTCCGACCTGTACCGGGACGAGTACGAGATCCCCAAGGGCTCCGAGGTCCTGGTTCGCAATGAGGACTGGGTGGAGCAGGGAACCCTGCTGGCCCGTCCCAAGGTGAAGGAGGGCGCCCAGGAGGCGGAGGCCACGCTGCCGGCGGAGGGCGCCGTGACGGCCCGGATCGCCGGGCGCGTGGTGCTGGAGGGCCGGAACCGCATCGCCGTCCTCTACGAGGAGAAGGACGAGCGGGAGTACCCGCTGCCGGCGGCGGCGCGGCTGCGGGTGGAGCCCGGCCAGTACGTGAAGGCCGGCCAGCAGCTCACGGAGGGCGCCGCCAACCCGCAGGACATCCTGCGCATCTCCGGCCGGGAGGCCGTGCAGCTCTACCTGGTGGATGAGGTGCAGAAGGTCTACCGGTCCCAGGGCGTGACCATCAACGACAAGCACATTGAGGTCATTGTCCGGCAGATGCTCCGCAAGGTGCGGGTGGACTCCCCCGGCGACACCGACCTGCTCCCGGGCGAGCTCATCGACCGCTTCAAGTACGAGGCGATCAACGCCAAGGTGCTGGCGGAGGGCGGCGAGCCCGCCACGGCGCAGACGGTGCTGCTGGGCGTCACCAAGGCGTCGCTGAACACGGAGAGCTTCCTGGCCGCGGCCTCCTTCCAGGAGACCACCCGCGTGCTCACGGAGGCCGCCATCAGCGGCGCGGTGGACCACCTGCTGGGCCTGAAGGAGAACGTCATCATCGGCAAGCTCATCCCGGCCCGCGCCCAGATCGACCTGCCGCCGCTCCCCAAGCCGTCCCGGCCGGAGCCCCGGCTGCTGGGCGAGTTCGGGGCCGCGGAGATGGAGGGCGGCGTCATCACGGCGGAGGAACTGGAGGAGGGCTTCGCCGAGGAGGCGGAACTGGAACGGCTCCAGGAGTCCGACTCCACGGTGGACTACAGCCACCGGCCGCTGGAGGACGTGGAGTCCGGCCCGGTGGCCGGGCACGCCGCCGAGGCCGGCTACGGCGAGTCCGAGGACGGCGCGGAGCCGGACCTGGAGGAGGACGAGGAGTAACGCCCCGCCCGCATCCGGGCGCTGACGCGGCGGCCTCCGGCTGGGCCGGAGGCCGCCGCTTTTTCCCGCTGGGCCCCGGAGTGGTATCCTGGAACGGCGGGGGGCCGGTCCCCCCACCCCCGGGCCGTGCCGCAGCCGGCGCGGCCCCCAAGGAGCCGGCATGCAGGAAACCCGAACCGAAGAGCCCGCCCCTGTCTCCCCCCTGGAGATGGCGCTGGCCCAGTTCGACGCGGCGGCGGACCGCCTGGGGCTGGACGAGGGCCTGCGCCACCTGCTCCGCCAACCCAAGCGCGCCGTGAGCGTCAGCGTCCCGCTCCGCCTGGACAGCGGCGCCCTGCGCGTCTTCCGCGGCTACCGCGTCCTCCACAACGACGCGCGCGGCCCCGGGAAGGGCGGCATCCGCTACCACCCGGACGTGACGCTGGAGGAGGTGACGGCGCTGGCCATGTGGATGACGTGGAAGACCGCGGTGGCCGGCGTCCCCTTCGGCGGCGCCAAGGGCGGCGTGGCGGTGAACCCCCGGGACCTCTCCCCCGGAGAGCTGGAGCGGCTGACCCGCCGCTTCACCACGGCCATCGCGCCGGTCATCGGCCCGGAGATGGACGTGCCGGCGCCGGACGTGAACACGGACCAGCGGGTCATGGCCTGGATGGCGGACACCTACGGCACCCTGCGCGGACGGGCCGCGCCCGGCGTGGTGACCGGCAAGCCGCCGGCCCTGGGCGGCAGCCTGGGCCGGGCGGAGGCCACCGGCCGCGGCCTGGTCTGTGCCGTGGAGGAGGCCGCCCGGACGTTGCACCTCCCGCTCCAGGGCGCTACCGTGGCGTTCACGGGCTTCGGCAACGCCGGCGGCAGCGGCGCGTTGCTCATGGCGGAGGCCGGCGCCACCGTGGTGGCGGTGAGCGACTCCACCGCCTGCGTCTACAACGGCCGGGGGCTGGACGTGCGGCGCCTGCGGCAGGAGAAGCGGCGGGGGCGCTCGCTGGCGGAGGTGGCCGCCACGGACGGCGGCATGGACGTCATCAGCCATGAGGAGCTGCTGGCGCTGCCCGTGGACATCCTGGCGCCCTGCGCCCTGGAGGCGGAGATCCACGGCGGCAACGCGGGGCTGATCCGCGCCCGCGTGCTGGCGGAGGGAGCCAACGGCCCCACCACGCCGGAGGCGGACGCCGTGCTGGCGGAGCGGGGGACGCTGGTGATCCCGGACATCCTCTGCAACGCCGGCGGCGTGGTGGTCTCCTACTTCGAGTGGGTACAGGACCGGCAGGGGTACTTCTGGGATGAGGGCGAGGTCAACGCAAGGTTGCAGCAGGTCATGTGCCGCGCCTACGCCGCCGTGGCCGCGGAGGCGGAAGCGCAGGGCGTGAGCATGCGGGAGGCCGCGTACCTGGTGGCCGTCCGCCGCGTGGCGGAGGCCGTGGCCCTGCGCGGCGTCTGACGGTGGAGCACACGGAGAAAGCCGGCGTGACGGCGCAGCCGGTCCCGGGGCGGGAGCGGCCGGCGGCCGGACTGCCCCCGGGGCGCGACCCTTCCCCCGCCGGCGGAAGGACGCCCGCATCACCCGCCGGCGTCCCTCTCCGGGGAGGGGGCCGGCCCAGGCTGCGCACCATGGAGCGTTCGGGTCCTTCCGGCACCCCCGCCGCGGCGGCGCGGCCGGTCCGGCGGCTGCGGCGGCGCGAGTACGCGGCGCTGGCGGCCGTCGGCGTCACGCTGTTGGCCCTGTCCCTCCTGCTCTTCGTGGCGGACTGGGACGTGGCCTCCCTGCGGCGCTACGGGTACGCCGGCGTCTTCCTGGCCAACCTGGTAGGTGCCGCCGGGATCATCCTGCCGGTGCCTAGCCTGGCCGCCGTCTTCGGCGGCGGGAGCCTCCTGGACCCGGTGCTGGGCGTGCCGGCGCCGCTGGCCATCGGCCTGGTAGCCGGGCTGGGGGAGGCCATCGGCGAGTTCACGGGCTACCTGGCGGGGTACGGCAGCCGCGCCGCCTTCGCGGAGGGCCGGCTCTACGCGCGCCTGGAGCGGTGGATGGCCCGGCGGGGCGTGCTGACGCTCTTCGCCGTCTCCGTCATCCCCAACCCGCTGTTTGACGTGGCGGGCGCGCTGGCGGGCGCCGCCCAGATGCCCGTCTGGCGGTTCTTCCTGACAGTCCTGGCGGGCAAGGTCATCAAGGCCACGTACGTGGCCTCGGCCGGGCTGGTGAGCATCGGCCTGCTGCAGGACCTCTTCTCCTAGCGGGGGTAGCCGCGGCCGGACGGAGGCGGGCATGACGGCGGCGGGACGGGAGCAGGTGGGGGCCATCATTGTGGCGGCGGGCCGCAGCGCCCGCATGGAGGGCGTGGACAAGCTGTTCGCCCCGCTGGGCGGCCGGCCGCTCCTGGCCCGCACCCTGGCGGCCTTCCCGGAGGCGGAGGTGGACCGCCTGGTCCTGGTGCTGCGGGAGGAGAACCTGGAGCGGGGCCGCGCCCTGCTGGCGGAGCTCCCCCCGGGGCTGCCGGCCACGGCGGTGCCGGGCGGGGAGCGGCGGCAGGACTCCGTGTGGGCGGGCCTCCAGGCCCTGGGCCCCTGCGCCTGGGTGGTGGTGCACGACGGCGCCCGCCCGCTGGTGGAGCCGGAGCTCATCCGGCGGGGGCTGGCGGCCGCGCAGGCCACCCACGCGGCCGTGGCGGCCGTGCCCGTGGTGGACACCATCAAGGAGGTGGACGAGGGCGGCCTGGTGCGCCGGACCCTGGACCGGACACGGCTCTGGGCGGTGCAGACGCCGCAGGTCTTCCGGCGCGAGCTGCTGGAGCGTGCCCACCGGGAGGTGACGGCCGAGGTGACGGACGACGCCGCCATGGTGGAGCTGCTGGGCCATCCGGTAACCGTCTACCGCGGCTCCTACCGGAACCTCAAGGTAACCACGCCGGCGGACCTGGCGGCGGCGGAGGCGCTGCTCCGGGCCAGCCAGTCGTCATAAGTGGACAATGCGAATCGGGATCGGCTATGATCTTCACCGGTTCCAGGCGCCGGAGGGTGCCCCGGACGGCCGCCCCCTGGTGCTGGGCGGCCTGGAGATCCCGGGGGCGCCGCCGCTGACCGGCTTCAGCGACGCCGACGCCCTCCTCCACGCCGTCATCGATGCCCTGCTGGGCGCCGCGGCGCTGGGGGATATTGGCCGGCACTTTCCGCCGGGCGACGCGCGCTACCGGGGCATCTCCAGCGCCGTGCTGCTGGAGCGGACGCTGGCGCTGGTGCGGCAGGCCGGCTTCCGCGTGGTGAACGTGGACGCCACGGTCGTGGCGGAGCGGCCGCGGCTGGCGCCCCACCTGGACCGCGTGCGTGACCGGCTGGCGGAACTCCTGGGCCTGGACCCCGGCCGCGTCAACGTGAAGGCGAAGACCAACGAGGGCGCCGGCGCCGTGGGGCGGGGCGAGGCCATCGCCGTCACGGCCGTGGCCCTCCTGGACGAGACCTCAAGCTGAGAGCGGAGCTGTGCGCACCCCGGCCAGCCAGCCATCCCCGGCACTCCCGGCCCGCGTCCCTCGCCGGACCCTGCGCTGCGTCTGTCTCCGGGGGCGGCCCCAGGACGGGTCCGCCCCGGACGGCGGCAGGCAGGCAGGTCCGAGCAGGGAGTCGTGGCATGTCCATCATCCGGCAGATCAGGCGTGACATCCAAGCGGCGCGGGAGCGGGATCCCGCCGCCGTCAGCACCCTGGAGATTATCCTGGCGTACCCCGGGTTCCACGCCCGCCAGTTCCACCGGCTGGCCCACGCTCTCCACGTGCGCCGCGTCCCGCTGGTCCCCCGGCTCATCTCCCATCTGAGCCGGTTCCTGACGGGCATCGAGATCCACCCGGGCGCCCGGATCGGCGAGGGGCTGTTCATTGACCACGGCATGGGCGTGGTCATCGGCGAGACCACCGTCATTGGGGACAACTGTACCCTCTACCAGGGGGTGACCCTGGGCGGCACCAGCACCAAGCGGGTGAAGCGCCACCCCACCCTGGGCAACAACGTGGTGGTGGGGGCGGGGGCCCGCCTCATCGGCGCCATCACGGTGGGGGACAACGCCCGCATCGGTGCCGGCTCCGTGGTGGTGACCAACGTGCCGCCCAACGCCACCGTGGTGGGCGTGCCCGGCCACGTGGTGGCGTTCCACCACCCGGGGAACGAGACGGTAGAGCGGCTGCCGGACCCGGAGTGGGACTACATGCAACAGCTTGAACGCCGCGTGGAGGAGCTAGAGGCGCGCCTGGCGGAGATGGAGCGCCGCCTGGGCTCGGCGGCGGGCGCCGCCCCGGCGGAGGACGGGCCGCCCGCCTAGCCCCGGCCCCACGCGCAGGAGGAACCGTTGCGGCTCACCAACACGCTCACGGGAACCAAGGAGGAGTTCACGCCGGGGGGCGAGACGGTCACCATGTACGTCTGCGGCCTCACGCCGTACGAGGAGGCGCACATTGGCCACGCCATGAGCGCCATCGTCTTCGACGTGCTGCGCCGCTACCTGGAGTTCCGCGGCCACCGCGTCCGCCACGTCCAGAACTTCACCGACGTGGACGACCGGATCATCGAGCGGGCCCGGCAGCGCGGGGTGCGGCCGGAAGACCTGGCGGCGCGGTACATCGACCGCTACTTCGAGGACCTCCACGCCCTGAACGTCCTGCCGGCCCACGAGTACCCGTTCGCCACGCGGGAGATCCCGGAGATGATCACCATCATCCAGACGCTCATCGACCGGGGCTACGCCTACGTGGCGGACAACGGCGACGTCTACTACCGCGTGCGGCGGAAGGAGGACTACGGCAAGCTCTCCCACCGCTCCGTGGACTCCCTGCTGGCGGGGGCGCGCGTCGAGCCGGGGGAGGTCAAGGAGGACCCGCTGGACTTCGCCCTGTGGAAGGCGGCCAAGCCGGGGGAGCCGCAGTGGGACAGCCCCTGGGGGCCGGGCCGGCCGGGCTGGCACATTGAGTGCACGGCCATGTCCCTCAAGTACCTGGGGCACCCCATCGACATCCACGGCGGGGGGATGGACCTGGTCTTCCCCCACCACGAGAACGAGATCGCCCAGAGCGAGGCGTACCTGGGGGAGGCGTCCTTCGTCCGGTACTGGGTGCACAACGGCTGGCTGACCCTGGGCGGCGAGAAGATGTCCAAGTCCCTGGGGAACATCATCAGCATCCGGGAGGGCCTGGAGCGGTACGGCGCGGACGCGCTGCGGCTCTTCGTCCTGAACTCCCACTACCGGAGCCCGCTCAGCTACGCCGAGGAGAGCCTGGAGGCCGCCGTCCGCGGCGCGGAGCGGCTGCGCACGGCGGCCCGCACGCCGGGCCCGGCGCCGGAGGACGGCGCGCCGGTGGACCCGGCGCCGTTCCGGGCGCGGTTCGTGGAGGCCATGGAGGACGACCTGAACACCCCCCGCGCGCTGGCGGCACTCTTTGACCTGGCCACGGAGATCAACCGCGGCCGGGACGCGGGCCGGCCTGTGGAGTCGGCGCAATCGGCGCTCCTGGAGCTGGCGGGCGTGCTGGGGCTGCGCCTGGAGGAGCCGGCGGCGGACCTGGCGGCGGCGCCGTTCATCGACCTGCTGGTGGAGGTGCGGAGCGCGCTGCGGGCGGCGCGGCAGTACGCCCTGGCGGACCGCGTGCGGGACCGCCTGGGAGAGCTGGGCGTGGCCCTGGAGGACACGCCCCAGGGGACCGTGTGGAAGCGGCGGGCATAGGCGAGACGGGCGGACGCGCGGGGCGGATCCTGCCGGGTTCCCTTGACGACGTGCCGGCGGGCGCCTATACTAAACTGTGCTATCGCGCGCGTTCAGCGGGCGACCTGTTTTTGTTACGCGCGGTTCCTCGCCCGAGTGGCGCAACGGTAGCGCAACCGACTTGTAATCGGTAGGTTGGTGGGTTCGAATCCCCTCTCGGGCTC
>DATCLE010000162.1:0-4725 GCA_036564075.1 Dehalococcoidia bacterium | reverse complement strand
GCCCTGGCGGCGTACCTGCTGGGGGCCATCCCGTCCGGGGTGATCGCCGGGAGGGCGTCCAGGGGCATCGACATCCGGGACTACGGCTCCGGGAACAGCGGCTTCACCAACGCCCTGCGGGTGCTGGGGTTGCGGTGGTCGCTGCTGGTGCTGGTGGCGGACCTGGCCAAGGGGACGCTGCCGGTGCTGGCGCTGAAGCTGTTCCACCCGGACCCGGCGCTGGAGGTGATCGCCGCGGCGGGCACGCTGGTGGGGCACGTGTGGCCGGTGTGGGCGGGGTTCCGCGGCGGCCGGGGCGTGGCCACGGGCTTCGGGACGCTGCTGGCGCTGGACCCGGTCATCGCGCTGGGAGCCTTCGTGGCGGGGATGGCCATCCTGCTGCCGTTCCGGTACGTCTCGCTCATGTCGGTGGTGGGGACACCGCTGGCGGGCGCGGCGCTCATCGTGGCGGCGCTGCTGGGGTACGCGCCGGGGATCTACGCCGCCTACGGCGTGCTGGCGCCGGCGGTCATCGTCCTGCGGCACCGGGAGAACATCGGCCGGCTGCTGCGGGGCACGGAGCCGAAGCTGGGCCAGTCCTTCCGTCGGCCGGAGCGAGCGGGCGCCCGCGCGGGGAAGGGCGGCTGAGGCGGTGGGCGCCCGGGCGCGGGCCGCGGTCATCGGGACCGGAAGCTGGGGCACGGTGCTGGCGGCGCTGCTGGCCGGCAACGGGCACCGGGTGACCCTGTGGGCGCGGACGGCGGCGGAGGCGCGGGATCTGGCGGCGCGGCGGGAGAACCGCCGGCTGCTGCCGGGGTTCCGGCTGCCGGACGGGGTGCAGGTGGAGCACGACCCGGCGCGGGCGCTGGCGGGGGCGGCGCTGGCGGTCTTTGCGGTGCCGGCCCAGCGGCTGCGGGAGAACGCCCGGGCGCTGCGGGAGCACCTGCCGCCGGACGCCGTCCTGGTGAGCGCCAGCAAGGGCATTGAGCTGGGCTCCCACCGCCGGCCCACGGAGGTGCTGCGGGAAGAGCTGGGGGCGGACCGGCCCGCCTGCGCGCTGTCCGGCCCCAACCTGGCGCGGGAGATCGCGGAGGGGCTGCCGGCCACCAGCGTGGCGGCCTGCCAGGACGAGGCGGCGGCGGAGGCGGTGCGGGCGGCCTTCATGTCGCCGCGGTTCCGGGTGTACACCAACACGGACGTCACGGGGGTGGAGCTGGCGGGGGCGCTGAAGAACGTCATCGCCTTGGGGGCGGGGATGGGCGACGGCTTCGGCTACGGGGACAACGCCAAGGCGGCGTTCATCACGCGGGGGCTGGCGGAGATGAGCCGCCTGGGGGTGGCCGCGGGGGCGAACCCGCTGACCTTCGCGGGGCTGGCGGGCCTGGGCGACCTGGCGGCGACGTGCTACAGCCGCCACAGCCGGAACCGCTACGTGGGCGAGCAGCTGGCGCGCGGCCGCCCGCTGGACGAGATCGCGGCGGGGATGGCCCACGTGGCGGAGGGGGTGACCACCACCATCGGCGCGCGGGAGCTGGCGCGGGAGCTGGGGGTGGAGATGCCCATCACGGAGGGGATGTTCCGAGTGCTGTTCGAAGGGCTGGACCCCCACCGGGCCGTGGAGGAGCTCATGGGCCGCGCGCCGACGCACGAGCTGCGGGGCATCACGGAGGCGCGGGGCGGGTAGGCGCGCCATCGGCGCTTGACAGCGGGTCTGGGGGTTGTGGATGATGCTACGCGACCCTCCCGGCCCGCCGTTCCATCTCTTGAGCACGGAGTCCGTACGCACGCCTATGACCCCCGCAGAGTTCGTCAAGAAGTGGGCCGCGTCCCAGCAGAAGGAGACGGCGGCGTCCAAAGAGCACTTCATCGACCTGTGCCGCCTGCTGGGCGAGCGCACGCCCAATGAGGTGGACCCCAGCGGCGACTTCTACGCCTTCGAGAAGGGGGCGGAGAAGACCACGGGCGGCGACGGCTTCGCCGACGTGTGGCTGCGGGACCACTTCGCCTGGGAGTACAAGGGCAAGCACAAGGACCTGCGGGCCGCGTACAAGCAGGTGCTGGACTACCACGAAGCGCTGGGCAACCCGCCCCTCCTGGTGGTCTGTGACATCGAGCGTTTTGAGGTCCACACCAAGTGGACCAACACCGAGTCCTGGACCTACCGGTTCCGGAACGCGGACATCGACTCCGACGAGCCGGTGGAGGTGATCACGTCCGCCGGGCCGGTCAGGGACGCGCCCACGCTGACGGCACGGGAGGTGCTGAAGGCGCTCTTTGAGGACCCGGAGCGACTGAAGCCCGGCCGGACCACGGAGCAGATCACGGCGGAGGCGGCGGGCCTCTTCAGCCGGATCAGCGACGAGCTCCGGAAGTGGAAGGTGGACGACATGCGCATTGCCCGCTTCATCACGCGGGCCATGTTCTGCATGTTCGCCACGGACGTGGGGCTGCTTCCCAAGGAGACGTTCTCCGCGACAGTGCGGGCCTCCAAGAGCGACCCGAAGGCCTTCCGGGAGACGCTGGCGGACCTCTTCCGCGTGATGAAGACGGGCGGCCGGTTCGGCGCGTACCACGTCCCGCACTTCAACGGGCACCTGTTCGACGACGATGACGTGCCGGACTCCCTCACCGCCGATGAGATCCTGATCCTGGAGCGGCTGGACAACCTCAACTGGGCGGACGTGGAGCCCTCCATCTTCGGCACGCTCTTCGAGCGGATCCTGGACCCGGACAAGCGGAAGCAGATCGGCGCGCACTACACGTCCCGGGCGGACATCGAGCTGATCGTGGAGCCGGTGCTGATGGCGCCGCTGCGCCGGGAGTGGGAGCGGGTGAAGGAGGAGATTGCCGGGTACCTGGCGGACGCGGAGGCCAAGGGGACCCCGGAGAAGGATCGCCGGGCCCGGCTGGAGCGGCTGCTGGGCGCCTTCCACAACCGGCTGGCCTCCCTCCGCGTGCTGGACCCCGCCTGTGGCTCCGGCAACTTCCTGTACGTCTCCCTGGCGCTCCTGAAGGGCCTGGAGAAGGAGGTGCTGGCCTTCGCCACGCTGCACGGGCTGGAGGGGTTCCGGCCCAAGGTCCACCCGCGGCAGCTCTTCGGCATCGAGATCAACCCGTACGCGCACCAGCTTGCCTCCGTGGTGGTCTGGATCGGCTACCTGCAGTGGAAGCACCGGAACCTGATCCCGCTGGCGGATGAGGTGCCCATCCTGCAGCCGCTGGACCAGATCGCCCACCGGGACGCGGTGCTGGACACGTCCGACGCCGGGCACCCCAAGGAGCCGGCGTGGCCGGAGGTGGACGTCATTGTGGGCAACCCGCCGTTCCTGGGGGTGCGGAAGCTGCGCGCCGCGCTGGGGGACGGGTACGTGGACCGGCTGTTTGCCGTATGGGACGGGCGGGTGCCGCGAGAGGCGGACCTGTGCTGCTACTGGTTTGAGAAGGCGCGGGCGGCCATCCAGGCGGGGCGGGCCAGGCGGGCGGGGCTGCTGGCCACGCAGGCCATCCGGCACGGCAAGAGCCGGCGGGTGCTGGAGCGGATCAAGGAGACGGGGGACATCTTCTACGCCCAGGCGGACCGGCCGTGGATCCAGGAAGGGGTGGCCGTGCGCGTCTCCATGGTGGGCTTTGACGACGGGAGCGAGACGCGGCGGCTGTTGAACGAGCGCAAGGAGGACCCGGCGGAGGTGGCCCTGGAGCGCGCGCGGCCGGTGGAGGGGATCAACGCGAACCTGACGGCGCGGGTGGACGTGACGGCGGCGCGGCGGCTGAAGGAGAACCTGGGCATCGCCTTCATGGGAGACACCAAGGGTGGGCCGTTCGACATCCCCGGTACGACGGCCGCAGAGCTGCTCCGGCGGCCCAACCCGGACGGGCGGAGCAACCGCGACGTGGTAAGGCCCTGGGTGAACGGGCTGGATATTACGCGGCGTCCGAGGGGAATGTGGATCATCGACTTCGGGGTGGATACGCCGATGGCGGAGGCGGCGCTGTACGAGGCGCCCTTCGAGTACGTGAAGCGGCACGTGTACCCCGAGCGCCTGAAGTCACAGCGGGAGGAGTATCGCCGCGAGTGGTGGCTGCACGTGAGGCCGCGCCCGGAGATGCGGGCGGCGCTGGCGCCGCTGTCGCGGTTCATCGTGACGCCCCGTGTCGCGAAGTACCGTCTCTTTGTTTGGCTAGACAGACAGGTCTTGCCGGACAGTGAAGTGATCGCCATCGCCAGCGACGACGACTACGTGTTCGGCGTGCTGCAGTCGCGCGTGCACGAGGTGTGGGCACTCCAGATGGGGAGTCAGCTTGAGTCCCGCCCCCGCTACACGCCCACCACGTGTTTCGAGACGTTCCCCTTCCCGGAGCCCTCGCCGGAGGGGCGGGAGGCCGTGGCCGCCGCGGCGCGGGAGCTGGACCGGCTGCGCCAGGGCTGGTTGAACCCGGCACCGGCGGACGGCCTGCCCCTGGCGGAGTCGGAGCTGGCCCGGCGGACGCTGACCAACCTCTACAATGAGCGCCCCACGTGGCTGGCCAACGCGCACGCGGCGCTGGACGCGGCGGTCTTCGCCGCGTACGGCTGGCCCGCAGACCTGCCGGACGAGGAGATCCTGGCGCGGCTGCTGGCGCTGAACCTCTCGCGGCAGCCGGCGTGAGGGAGCTCCTGCCGGTTTGACACCCTCTCCGGGCCGCCGGTACACTGGGAGGACGGGGGTTACGCGGCACCATCCAGCACCGGGCGGCCCTTCCGCGGGA
>DATCLE010000161.1:0-1502 GCA_036564075.1 Dehalococcoidia bacterium | reverse complement strand
CCCCTAACTCTGCACCCTAGCACCCCGCTACCCCTGCCGCATCCCTCGGAGGGCGTAGCCGGAGGCCGCCCCACGGGCCGGGACCGCCCTCCGCCGCCCTGCCCGCCCCTCCGCGCGTGAGCGTTATGTCACAAGACCAGGTGTTGCCCGGCGGACACAGCGCGAGGGCCGGCACCCGTCCGGGTCCGGCCCTCTTGTGATCAGCCCCCTGGCAGCGGCTCAGACGCCCTTGCGCCCCGCCGCCGCCAGCAGGCCGATGATGCTCTTGGCGTCCTGGATCTGCCCCGTCTCCACCAGCCGGACGGCCTCCCGGAGCGGCAGGCGCACCACCTCCACCTGCTCGTCCTCGTCGCCGTCCAGCGGGTCCTCCCGCAGGTCCTCCGCCAGGTACAGGTGGATGTACTCCGTGCAGTACCCCGGCGCCACGTAGAAGCCGGTGACGGGCTGGAGCCGGCCGGGCCGGTAGCCCGTCTCCTCCCGCAGCTCCCGCTCCGCCGCCTGCTCCGGCGTCTCATCCGGGCGGACGCCGCCCGCCGGCACCTCCAGCAGCGCCTGGCCCGCCGGCAGCCGGTACTGGCGCACCAGCACCACGTTCCCCTGTGCGTCCAACGGCACCATGGCCACCACCTCGCCGTGCTCCACCACCTCCCGCTGGGTGGTGCGGCCGCCGGCCAGCGCCACGGTGTCCACACGCAGCTTCACCACGCGACCGTCATACACGCGTCTGCTGTGCCGGATCTGCTCAGGCGTCAGGGCTCGGCTCCTCCGGTCTCCGGGGGATGGGGGTCAGGAAGAAGGCCGCCTCGTACGTCCGGGGCGGGGGCGTCCCGCCCTCCGTCAGGTCCAGGTACACGGCCACCTCGTTACAGTTGGCGAACTTGGGGCAGCGGTAGCACTCGTTCCACACCTTGCGGGGGAAGGCCATCACGTCCGCCTGGCGGAAGCCCAGCCGTTCGAAGAAGCCGGGCCGCAGTGTCAGCGCGAACACCCGCGGCAGCCCCAGCGACCGCGCCTCCGCCACGCACGCCTCCACCAGCGCCCGGCCGGTCCCGCGGGCCTGGCGCTCCTCCACCACCGCCACGGAGCGGATCTCCGCCAGGTCCCGCCACAGCACGTGCAGCGCCGCGCAGCCCAGGAACTCCCCATCCAGCCGCGCCACGAAGTAGTCCCGCAGGTTCTCGTAGATCTCCCCCGCCTGGCGGTGGAGCATGTCGTCCCGGTCCGCGTAGTACGTGATCAGCCGGTGGATCTCCGGCACGTCCGCCACCGTCGCCTTGGTGATGACCAGCCCGTCCATTCCTGTCCCGTCCCGCCAGGCTTGCGCGCCCCGCCCACCGTGATCAACGGCCCGGCGGCCCGCCGCCCGCAGCCCCATCCTCACCGGCGTGCCGCCGCGCCGCGCGCCCGGCCCGCCGCCCGTTCCAGCAGCTCGCGGGCGCTGCGGCGGTTGGCCTCCGTCCGGCCGCCCAGCATCTCCGCCAGCTCCTCCACCCGCTCCTCGC
>DATCLE010000160.1:0-5156 GCA_036564075.1 Dehalococcoidia bacterium | reverse complement strand
GTCTCCTGGCTCACCACGCACTTGCCGATGTCCCGCCGGGAGGGGATCTCGTACATCACCTCCAGCAGCGTGTCCTCCAGCACCGTGCGCAGCCCGCGCGCGCCCGTCTTGTGGCGGATGGCCTCGTCGGCGCAGGCCTCCAGCGCCTCCTGGGTCAGCACCAGCTCCACGCTGTCGTAGGCGAAGTACCGCTGGTACTGCTTCACCAGCGCGTTCTTCGGCTCCGTCAGGATGCGGACCATCGCCTCCCGGTCCAGCTCGTCCAGGGAGACCACCACCGGCATCCGGCCCACGAACTCCGGGATCAGCCCGAACTGGAGCAGGTCGTCATGGGTGACGTGGCGGAGGATGTTCTCCTTGGCCACCGCGTCGTGCCCGTCGTGGGCGGCGCGGAAGCCCAGGCTGCGCTTGCCGCCCAGCCGCCGCTCGATGAGGCGGTCCAGCCCCTCGAAGGCCCCACCGGCGATGAACAGGATGTTGGCCGTGTTGATCTGGATGAAGTCCTGGTGCGGGTGCTTCCGCCCGCCCTGGGGCGGCACGTTGGCCACGCACCCTTCGATGATCTTCAGGAGCGCCTGCTGCACGCCCTCGCCGGAGACGTCCCGCGTGATGGACGGGTTGTCCGCCTTCCGCGCGATCTTATCGATCTCATCGATGTAGACAATGCCGCGCTCCGCCCGCTGGATATCGAAGTCCGCCGCCTGGATGAGGTGGAGGAGGATGTTCTCCACGTCCTCGCCCACGTAGCCCGCCTCCGTGAGCGCCGTGGCGTCCGCAATGGTGAAGGGCACGTCCAGGATCTTGGCCAGCGTCCGGGCCAGCAGCGTCTTGCCGGAGCCCGTGGGGCCCACCAGGAGGATGTTGCTCTTCTCCAGCTCCACGTCCGCGCTGGCCGGGCTGGAGATACGCTTGTAGTGGTTGTACACGGCCACGGAGAGCACCTTCTTGGCCTGCTCCTGGCCCACCACGTACTCGCTGAGCATCTCGTAGATGCGCTTGGGCGGCGGGATGCGCTGCCCGGACGGCCGGCCGCGGGACGCCGCCGTGCTCTCCTCCGCGATGATCTCGCGGCAGAGCTCCACGCACTCGTCGCAGATGTAGACGGCGCCGGGCCCCGCAATGAGGCGGCGTACCTGGTCCTGGTTCTTGCCGCAGAAGGAGCAATGGTACTGGACGCGGCTGCTCCTGTTGTTGGGCATGACTCCCTCCGGGACGCGGTGCCCCTCTTCCGCGCCGCCCCTTCCGGTACCGGAAGGGGCCTGCGGGGGCGGCGTCCTCTAGGCGGCCGTTCCTACTCCGGCCGGGTCAGCACCTCGTCCACCAGACCGTACTCCTTGGCCTGGTGGGCGTCCAGGTAGAAGTCCCGGTCCGTGTCCCGCGCAATCCGCTCCGGCTCCTGGCCCGTGTTCCTGGCCAGGATATCCCGGATGATCTGCTGGTTCCGCAGGATCTCCCGTGCCGCGATCTCGATGTCCGCCGCCGAGCCCCGGGCACCGCTCTGCGCCTGGTGCATGTGGATGGTGGAGTTGGGCAGCGCGTACCGCTTGCCCTTGGCGCCGGAGCTCAGCAGGACCGTGGCCATGCTGGCCGCCATCCCCACGCAGATGGTGGAGACGTCCGGCCGGATGAGCTGCATGGTATCGTAGATGGCCAGGCCCGCGCTGATCACCCCGCCCGGCGAGTGGATGTACATCTGGATGTCCTTCTCCGGGTCCTCCCGCTGCAGGTACAGCAACTGCGCGATGATCAGGTTGGCCACCTGGTCGTCGATGGGCGTGCCCAGGAAGACGATCCGCTCGCGGAGCAGCAGGGAGTAGATGTCGAACGCGCGCTCGCCCCGTGCACCGGTCTCGATCACCATGGGCACGTAGGCCAGTGTCCGTTCCAGATCCATTGTCGGCTCCTTCTCGCAATCCCCAAAGTCTCCGGCCGCACCGTCCCTCCGGGGCGGCGCCGCCGGACCGCCTAGGACTCCTCCTTCGCCTCCAGCCCCGGCGGCGCGTCGTCCGGGCTGTCCGCCAGCGGCGCCGCCGGCGGCTTCGCACCGGGTGGCTCGTCGTCGGCGCTGTTGGCGGCGGCCGGCTTCTCGGACTCCACCGCCTCCGGGCCTTCCTCCGGCTTCTCCGCCGGGGGGCCGCCCTCCGCCTGGGCCCGCGGCGCCCGCCGGCGCGACTTCTTGGCGGCCGGCGCCCCGTCCGCGGAGGCGATGGCCGCCAGCCGGTCCAGCGTCTTCCGCGTCAGCAGCGAGCGGCGGATGGCCTCCCGACCGTTGGGCGTATCGAAGATCTGGCGGAGTTGCTCGCCCTGCGGGCCGGCGGCGGCGGCCATGCGGTCCAGCTCCGCCTCCACCTCCGGCTCCTCCACCGTCACCTGCTCCGCCTCCGCCACCTGGGTCAGCACCAGGGAGCGCTCCACGTGCAGGCGGGCCTCCGGCTCCAACTGCTGGCGGAGCTCCTCTTCCGTGGTCCTTGTCTGCCGCAGGTACGTCTGGAGGTCCTGCGCCTGGCCGGTGCGGTCCCGGATCAGCCGGTCCACCTCCCGCTCCACCAGGATGGGCGGGTACTCCAGGCGGGCCTGCTCCAGCAGCCTGCTCACCACCTGGTCCCGGTAGCGGGCCTCCGCCTCGTCCTCCGCCGCCTGGCGGATATCGTCCCGGATGCGGGCCCGCAGCTCCTCCAGCGTCTCGAACCCCTCGCCCACCTGGCGGGCGAAGTCGTCGTTCAGCTCCGGCAGCCGCTCCTCCTTCACGTCGTGGACCGTGACCCGGTAAGCGATGGTCTTGCCCCGGAACCGCTCCGGCTCCGCGTCCTCCGGCACCTGGTGGGAGAACTCCCGCTCCGCGCCCTTCTCGGCGCCGGTCAGGCCGGCGGCCAGCCCCGGCAGGGAGACCAGCACGTCCTCCCGCACGGGGAACTCCGCGTCCTTCTGGTCCAGGACCGTCTCTCCCTCCACCTCCGCCCGCACGTCGGCGCGGACGTAGTCGCCCTCCTGCACCGGCCGGTCCACCGGCTCCAGCGTGGCGTACCGGCGCCGCAGGTTCTCCAGCGTCTGGTCCACCAGCTCCTCGCTGAGCTCCACCGGCTCCCGCGGCACGCGCACGGCGCGGTAGTCGCCCAGGTCCACGGTGGGCTGGACGGGGACCGTGGCCTTGAAGACCAGCGGGTCCAGTTGGACCAGCTCGATGCTGGGCTGGTCAATGGGCGAGATGTCCTGCTGCTCCAGCGCCTCCCGGTAGGCGTCCGGCACCAGCTCGTCCAACGCCTCCCGCAGCAGCGCGTCCCGGCCCATGAGCCGTTCCACCACGGACCGCGGCGCCTTGCCGGGCCGGAAGCCGGGGATGCGCACCCGGTTCGCCACCTTCCGTGACGCACGTTCAATGGAGCGCTCCACGCGCTCCGGGTCAACTTCAATCTCCAGGAGTACCTGACTGTCGGGGATGCGTTCGGCAGTGACCTTCACGATGACGTCTCCATCCTCCGTAGGGCAAATTATAGCATGGGCCCCTTGGCAGGCGGAAGGCGGAGCGGCCCGGCCGGTTCCCGCCGTTGACCTGCCGGGAGCGGCCCTGCCATCCTGAAAGCGAGGATCGGGCCGCTCCACGGCGGTTCGCGTTGTCAGGCGGTGGCGGCGGTGCTATGATCCCGCCGCCGGCAGGAGAGGGAGGCATCCGCCGACCGCGCGGCCGCGTACCGCGTAATGAGGGCCGGGCAGAGAGCGCCGCACGCCGGGCCGGCGCGCGACGGAGCGAAGGGGGCGGAACCGATGAGCCGCATCGAGGTGATCCTGGCGGGGATCGTCGCGGCGCTGATCATTGCTGTGGGCGTGGTGGCGGCGTTCGCCGTGGCCGGCGGCGGCGGCAGCAGCGGCGGCGGCCAGGAGACGGAAGGGCCGGACCTGGGGCCGCGCGCGGCCAGCGAGCTGCGGCTGCCCGGCGGCGACCCCCAGACGCTGGACCCCGCCCTGGCCGGTGACGCCACCTCCGCCGAGTACATTGTCCACATCTTCGGCGGGCTGGTGACGCTGGACCAGAACCTGCGGGTGGTGCCGGACCTGGCGGAGGAGCTGCCCACCCGGGAGAACGGCGGCATCTCCGAGGACGGCCGCACCTACACCTTCCGCCTCCGCAGCGACGCGGTCTTCCACAACTCCAACCGGCGCGTGACCGCGGACGACGTCAAGTACTCCCTGGAGCGCGCGGCCCGGGAGCCGGAGTCGCCCACGGCGTACAACTACCTGGGCGATATTGTGGGCGTGGTGGACGTCATCCAGGGCCGCGCCACGGAGATCTCCGGCATCCGCGTCCTGGACGAGCGCACCATCCAAATCACCATCGACGCGCCGAAGCCCTACTTCCTGGAGAAGCTCACCTACCCCACGGCGTTCGTGGTGGACCGGCAGCAGATCGAGAGCGACCCCCGCGGCTGGCTGCGCCGCCCCAACGGCACGGGACCGTACCGGCTGGTGGAGTGGGACCTGGGCCAGAAGCTGGTGCTGGAAGCCAACGACCGGTACCACCTGGGCGCACCCCAGGTGCGGCGCGTGACCTACGTGCTCACCGGCAGCTTCACTACCATGTACGAGGCGGGTGACCTGGACATGACGGGCGTGCCCGCGGACTTCATGGAGCGGGTGCAGGACCCCAATGACCCGCTGAGCCGCGAGTACGTCTCCGGCGATGAGCTCAGCGTGACGTACGTGGCCTTCAACGTGGCCCAGCCGCCCTTTGACGACCCGAAGGTGCGGCAGGCCTTCGCCATGTCCATCGATAAGGAGCGCATCGCGGAGGTGGTGCTACACGGGGCGCTGGCGCCGGCGAAGGGCATCCTGCCGCCCGGCATGCCCGGCTACAGCGAGAGCTTCCGCGGCCTGCCGTACGACCCGGAGCGGGCCAAGCAGTTGCTCTCAGAGTCACGCTACGCGGGCAACTTCCCGCGGGTGGTGCTCACGGTGCCCGGGGCCGGCACGGCACCGGCGGAGAGCGTGGAGGCCATGGTGAACCAGTGGAACCAGACGCTGGGGATCCAGGTGGAGATCCAGCAGGTGGAGCAGACCACCTTCTTCCGCGACCTGCACCGACGCCGGTTCCAGATGTTCGTCAGCGGCTGGATCGCGGACTACGTGGACCCGGAGAGCTTCCTGAAGATCAAGTTCCACTC
>DATCLE010000159.1:0-2012 GCA_036564075.1 Dehalococcoidia bacterium | reverse complement strand
GCCTCCGCCATGGCCTCGGCGCCGTCGTACATCCCGGCGTTGGCCACGTCCATGCCCGTGAGCTCGCACACCATGGACTGGAACTCGAAGATGGCCTGGAGCGTGCCCTGGCTGATCTCCGGCTGGTACGGCGTGTACGCGGTGGCGAACTCGCCCCGGCCGGTGATGTGGCGGACCACGCTGGGCACGTAGTGGCGGTAGGCGCCGCCGCCCATGAAGCACGGCATCCCGTTGGCGTGGACGTTCCGCTCCGCCAGGGCCGTGAGCTCCGCCATCAGCTCCGGCTCCGAAAGGGCGGGCGGGAGGTTCAGCGCCGGCTTGCGGAACGCCGCCGGGATGTCCTCAAACAGGCGGTCCACGGAGTCCACGCCGATGCGTTCCAGCATGGCGCGGCGGTCGGCGTCGGTGTTGGCGATGTAGGGGTGCGTCACCGTTGGCCCTCGCTCAGTGGGAGGTTCCCTGTTCCTCCTGGCTCACCAGGCGGTCGTACTCCTCGGCGGTGAGGAGGTTGTCCAGCTCCGCCGGGTCGCTGAGGCGGACGCGGACCATCCAGCCCCGGCCGAAGGCGTCCTGGTTCACCAGTTCCGGGCTGTCCACCACGGCCTGGTTCACCTCCACCACCTCGCCGCTCACCGGGGAGTAGAGGTCGGAGACGGACTTGACGGACTCAATCTCGCCCATCTTCTCGTACTGCCTCACCTGGGAGCCCACGGCGGGCAGGTCCAGGTAGACAATGTCGCCCAGCTCTTCCTGGGCGAAGTCCGTGATCCCCACGGTGCCCACGCCGTCCTCCACCAGGACCCATTCGTGCTCTCGGGAGTACTTGCGGTCGTCCGGTCTCGCCATGGCTACCTCGTCTTTCGCCCCGGGGGCGTGGTTAGCTGGGCCGGCCGGCCCGGTAGAAGGGCCGCTTCACCACCGTCATGGGCAGCGGCCTGCCCCGTACGTCCACGGCCAGCGCCGTGCCGGGCGCCGCCAGCGCCGCCGGCACGTAGCCCATGGCGATGACGGTGTCCAGGGTGGGCGAGTAGCCGCCGCTGGTCACCGTGCCCACGGCCCGGCCGTCCTGGAGGATGGGGTAGCCGTGGCGCGGCACTGCGGTTCGGCCGCCGGGCCCGCGGAGGCAGACCAGCCGACGGCGCGGCCCCTCCTCCCGGGCACGGGCCAGCGCCTCCCGCCCCACGAAGGGCCCGCCGTCCTCCAGGTCCACCGTCCAGCCCAGGCCCGCCTCGTAGGGGGTGACCGTCTCGTCGATGTCGTTGCCGTAGAGGGGCAGCGCCGCCTCCAGGCGCAGGCTGTCCCGCGCCCCCAGGCCGCACGGCTGCACGCCCAGCTGCATGAGGCGGTCCCAGAGGGCGTGGCCCGCCTGCGGCGCGCAGACGAATTCGAAGCCGTCCTCGCCGGTGTAGCCGGTGCGGGCCACCACCGCCTTGTAGCCGTACAGCTCGATCTCCGTCAGGTGGCGGGGCGGCAGCCGTTGCGCGATCTGGGCGCTGAGCACCGCCCCGAAGTTGTGCACCGCCCCCGGCCCCTGCAGCGCCAGCATCACCGTCCGGTCCGTGCGGTCCTCTAGGCGTACGTCCGCATCCGGCGGCAGGTGGTCCTGGAGCCAGCGCAGGTCCGTTGCGGCGCGGGCGGCGTTGACCACCAGCATGTACCGCTGCTCACCCTGGCGGTAGAGGAAGACGTCGTCCAGGATGCCGCCCGCCTCGTTGCAGAGGAGGGCGTAGTGGGCCTGTCCCACCGCCAGCCGGTGGACGTTGAAGGTCAGCACACCGCGCAGGAAGCGGGCCGCGTCCGGGCCGGTGATGAAGAAGCGGCCCATGTGGGAGACGTCGAAGAGGCCGCTGCGGGTGCGCACGGCGCGGTGCTCCTCCAGGATGCCCTGGTACTGGAAGGGCATGAGCCAGCCGGCAAAGGGCTGCATCCGGGCGCCCTGGCGCCGGTGCTCCGCCTCCAGGGGCAGGTGCCGCAGATCGCCGTGCGTCTCCATATCACCCCCAGTGTACGCC
>DATCLE010000158.1:0-2194 GCA_036564075.1 Dehalococcoidia bacterium | reverse complement strand
GGCCGCCCTGCTGGAGCGCCGCCTTCAGGATGGTGAGGTACTCCCGCAGGTGCGTGAGCGGCCGCCGGAACGGGATGCCCCACACCCCCTCCACCATGGGCTGGTGGCTGGGGCCCACCCCCAGGCGGAACCGGCCGGGCGCCAGCTCCGCCACCACCTTGGCCTGCTGCGCCAGGGCGAAGGGGTGCCGCGGGTACGTGGGGACAATGGACGTCCCCAGGGCAATCCGCTCCGTCCGGAGCGCCGCCGCGGCGTAGACCGTCACGGCGTCCGGCTGCACGCCGCCCACCGTCATCCACGCCGTCTGGATGCCCAGCGCCTCCGCCTGGACGATGGCGTCGATGGCAGCCGGCACCGTGCGCTGGACGATCTGCACGCCGATCCGCAGTCCCTGCATGGTCCTCCCTCCCTGCCCGCGGGCGTGAGCGCCCCGGCGGGCCGTGACGGCAGCCGTGGGGAAGGGCACCGGACGTCCGGTGCCCTTCCCCACCTCATCTCCTGCCGGCGGCGGCTAGCGCCCGCCCGCCACGCGGTCCCGGAAGCCCTTGCCCGCGCTGAAGACGGGCACCGTCCGCTCCTTGATGGTCAGCCGCTCGCCGGTGCGCGGGTTCCGGCCCGTCCGGCCGGAGCGCTTCCTGGCTTCGAAGGTGCCGAAGCCCACCAGCGTCACCTTGTCGCCCTTGGCCACCGCGTCCTGGACCGCGTCCGTGAACGCGCCCAGGAGCGCCTCGGCGGTCCGCTTGGGCACCCCCGCCTTCTGAGCCATGCGGTCGATGAGCGCTTCCCGATTCATGACAACCTCCTCCTGTGGCCGCCGCCTTTCCAGCGACGGCTGATTCCGCCACGCTGCCACGACGCCCCGGGCGCCGGGGCAAGCCCGGTAGCCGCCCGGCCGCCTGCGGCCGCAGCGGGGACGGTCACCGTGGGGTCCTGGCGTGGACCGGCGACCTGCGCAGGCGCCAGGGGATACGGCCGCTGGCGGCCGTCACCGGTACGGTACGGGGAACGCCCGCCCGCCGTCAAGCGTGGAGGGCCCCGGAAGGGCGAAAGAGGTACCCCCGGCGGGGGATCCGCCGTGGTTGGGGAGCGCCCGCCGCCGTCCCCGGGGAAGGACGGCTCCGGGCGGTGGCGCCGCAGAGGACGGCGCTCACTTCTGGAGACGGTACGGCACGTCCACCACCACGGTGTTGGGCCGGAAGTGGAGCAGCGTCCGCAGCCGGAGCGCCGTCTGGTTGTGGAGGACCTGCTGCCACCAGCGCTTGGGGATGAACTCCGGGATCACCACCGTGATGGGGCCGCCGGGCCGCTGGGCGTCCAGGGCGTCGATGTACGCCAGGAGCGGGCCCAGGAACGTGCGGTAGGGCGACTCGATGATCACCAGCGGCACGTCCCCGCCCCAGCGCTGCCATTCGGCCCGCAAGCGCTCCACCTCCCCCTCCTCCGTGGCCACGTGGACCGCCGTTACGTCGTCAGAGATGGACTTGGCGTAGGCCAGCGTCCGCACCACGGCCCGGTTCAGCCCGCCCACGGGCACCACCACCCGCTGCGCCGTGGGGGCCGGCGGCAGCGGCTCCGCGGTATCGCCCAGGGCCAGCTCCTCCGCCACGCTGCGGTAGTGCCGGTAGATGTTGTAGAGGACGAAGACAATGGCCGGAATCAGCAGCACCACGATCCAGGCGCCCTCCCGGAACTTGGCCACGGCGATGACCACCGCCACCACCGCCGTGGCGCAGGCGCCGAACCCGTTGATGACGATGCCCGCCCGCCAGTTGGGCTCCCGCAGCTTCCGGTGGTGGAGCACCATGCCGGACTGCGAGAGCGTGAAGGAGAGGAACACCCCCACGGCGTAGAGGGGGATCAGCCGGTGCGTATCGCCGCCGAAGACGATGAGCAGCATGCCCGCCAGGACGCTCAGCAGCAGGATGCCGTTGGTGAAGGCCAGCCGGTCGCCCCGGAAGGTGAACTGGTGGGGCATGGTGCCGTCCCGCGCCATGATGGAGGCCAGCCGCGGGAAGTCCGCGTAGCTGGTGTTGGCCGCCAGCACCAGGATGAGCGCCGTGGCCGCCTGCACGCCGTAGTAGAGGGGCGTGGTCCCGAAGGCCGCGTGGGCAATCTGGGAGACCACCGTCTCGTTCTCGCGGGGGACAATGTCGTAGACCCGCACCAGAACGGTGATCCCCAGGAAGAGGGTGGC
>DATCLE010000157.1:0-11980 GCA_036564075.1 Dehalococcoidia bacterium | reverse complement strand
GCAGGCTCCGCGCCTCCCGGGAGCGGTCCAGCTCCGCGCCCAGGGCTACCAGGCCGTCCTCCACCTGGCGCACCCGGTTGAACAGCTCCTCCGCCTCCGCCTCCCGCTGCTCCACCTGGTGCTGGAGGCGGATGATCTGGGCCCGGGCGTCCCGCAGCTCCTGGTCCGCCCACGGGCCCGGCCCCTGGTTCGCCTCCCGTTCAGCGCGCCACTCAAACTCCCGTGTCATCCGGCGTACTCCTACCCCTCCACCCGCAAGAACGTGCCGACCTCCCGGACCACCGGCAGCTCCGCCAGCTGCCGGAGCGCCCGCTGCATGTTGGCCTCCAGCGACCGGTGCGTCATGATCACCAGCTCCGCCGTCTGGTCCTCCTCATGGGTCTCCTTCTGGATGACCGAGGCGATGCTGATCTCGTTCCGCCCGAAGCAGCCGGCGATCTGGGCCAGCACCCCCGCCCGGTCCGGCACCACCAGGCGCAGGTAGTACCGCGTGGTCAAGTCCGCAATGGGCCGCACCGGCAGCATGAGGTCGCCCCGCCAGGTGAGGCGGTCGCTGACGCCGCGGATGATGCTGAGGGCCACGTCAATGACGTCCGCCACCACGGCGCTGGTGGTGGGCAGGGAGCCGGCGCCGGGGCCTTGGAAGAGCACCCGGTCCAGCAAGTCCCCCGTGAGCTCCACGGCGTTGTAGACGCCCTCCACCTTGGCCAGCGGCTGGTCCTCCGGGATGAGCGCCGGGTGGACCCGGACCTGGACCCCGTGGTTGGAGCGCTCCGCCATGGCCAGCAGCTTGATGGCGTAGCCCAGTTCCCGGGCGTAGCGGAAGTCCCGGGCCGCCAGGCGGGTGATCCCCTCGTGGTAGACGTCGTCCGGGTGGACGTGGGTGTGGAAGGCCAGGCTGGCCAGCAGCGCGATCTTGTAGGCGGCGTCCAGTCCCTCCACGTCGTTGGTGGGGTCCGGCTCCGCGTAGCCCAGCGCCTGCGCCTGCTGGAGGGCCCGGTCAAAGTCCCAGCCCTCGCGGCTCATCTGCGTGAGGATGTAGTTGGTGGTGCCGTTGATGATGGCGCGGACGGAGGTCATGGCGTTGGCCAGTAGGTCCCGCTTCAGCGGCGCAATGAGGGGGATGCCGCCGCCCACGCTGGCCTCATACAGCACGTCCACGTGCGCCTCCCGGGCCGCGTCCAGCAGCTCCGGGCCGTGCTTGGCCATGACCTCCTTGTTGGCCGTGACCACGTACTTGCCCCGGAGCAGCGCCTCCCGGACGTACTCGTAGGCCGGGTGCTCGCCCCCCATGACCTCAATGACCAGGTGGACCTCGTCGTCGTCCAGGATCTCCCGGGGGTCCGTGGTCAGGAGTTCCCGCGGCAGCTCCACCTGCCGGGGCTTGTTCAGGTCCCGCACCAGCGCCCGGCGGAGCACCAGGGGCCGTCCCACCTGCGTGGCGTACCAGTCCGCCTTCTCCGTGAGGATCCGGGCCACGCCGCTGCCCACCACGCCCAGGCCCATGAGGCCGATGTTGATCCGGGAGAGGTCTCGTCCGCCCACGGGCCCTCCTAGCCCAGCGCCTGCCGGACGGCCCACCGGAGCTTCTCCTCCGTCAGCAGGCGCTCCACGCCCACCCGCTCCTCCTGCTGCTGGTACCACGCGTCCACCCGCGCCTCCAGCAGCTCGTCCCGTTGCTGGTCCGTCAGCGGGCGGGCGTCCTCCCGCTCCAGCACCTGGAACACCCAGTAGTGCCCGTCCGCCAGCGCCACGGGGCCGCTGCGGGCGCCCACGGGGAGGGAGAAGGCTGCCTCCTCAAAGGCGGGGTCCTGGGTCTCCCGCACCAGCCAGCCGGCGTCCCCGCCGCTGGCGCGGGAGGTGTGGGTGGAGAGCTCCTGCGCCACCACGGCGAACTCTTCGCCCGCGTCCAGCCGCTCGATGGCCCGGCGGGCCTCCTCCTCGGACCCCACCTCAATGAGCCGTACGTGGACCTGGGGGGCCTGCTCCGGGAGCTGGGAGCGGAGGTGCTCCCGGATGCGGTCCTGGTAGAGCCGCGCCTCCGCCAGTGCCCAGTACTGGTCCAGGGAGAGGCCGCTCTGTTCCAGGTCCCGCCGGTACGCCCGGTCGAACGCCTCCCGGTCCTCCCGGGAGACGCCCACCCGGTCCGCGATCTCCTGCTCCACCTCGTCCCGGGTGATGGAGATCCCCAGCTCCGGGGCGCCCTGGCGGGCCAGCTCCTCCCGGACCATGTCCTCCAGGGTGAGGTCCGCCAGCACCTGGACCAGGGACGCCTGGTCCGCGGTGGCGAACGGCCCCAGGGAGATGGCCAGGCGCTTGGCAAAGTAGCCCGCGGTGAAGGAGGTATCCCCCACGCGCGCCACCGTCTGGCCCCTGGGCTTGACGTAGGTATCGTAATAGGCGACCCCGACGATGACAAGGGCGGCCGCAATGGCGAAGAGCCCCAGCGCCACGGCCAGCAGCTGGACGCGCCGCTCCCGGCGCCGCTGGGCCTGCCGGCCGCCGACGGGCAGGCGGTACGCCGTCTCCACCCTCCGCTTCGGCATCGCTCTCGCCGCCTTCCCGGCACAAAAAGGCCGCCCCACCGGGAGCCCGGCACGCGGGCCGGGCCGGCACCCCGGACGGCGGCCGCTGCCGGCCCCCTGCTACTCCCGCGGGGCGAAGACCCCCGTGAGCCGGATGTGTTCCGCCGTGTACGGGAGCAGCGCCAGGTGCCGCGCCCGCTTCAGCGCGGTGGTCAGCGCGCGCTGGTGGCGGGCGCAGGTGCCCGTCTTCCGCCGCGGCTCGATCTTCCCCCGGTCCGAGAGGTACCGGCGCAGCTTCTCCGGCTGCTTGTAGTCAATATCCTCCACCTTGTCCACGCAGAAGGCGCAGACCTTCCGGCGCGGGACAAACCGTCCTCTTCGCTTCCTATCAGCCACAGCTCCCTCTCACCTCACCCGGGCCGTGCCCGGGGACAGTCTCGTGCTACCCCATGCGGCGGGACCGGCCCCGGCCGCCCCGCTCACTCGAAGGGCAGGTCGTCCGGGTCGACGAGGTCCCCGTCACCGTCGTCGCCCAGGGGCGCCGCCTGCCCACGGTCCAGGAACAGCACCGTGTTGGCCACCACCTCCGTCCGGTAGCGCTTCTGGCCGTCCTGCCCCTCCCAGGACCGGGTCTGGAGCCGGCCCTCAACGTACGCCCGCCGCCCCTTCTGGAGGAACTGGCTGCACGTCTCCGCCAGCTTGTTCCAGGTCACAATGGTGAACCACTCCGTCTCCTCACGCCGCTCGCCGTCCGGCGCCGTGTACGTGCGCGTGGTGGCCAGCCGGAACGTGGTCACGGCGTTCCCGTTGGCCGTGAACCGCATCTCCGGGTCCGTCCCCACGTTGCCGATGAGCATCACCTTGTTCAGGCCGGCCATGGACCTCGCTCCTTCCCGCCAACGCAACCCCGGCCCGCCGGGCGGGCTGGCTCCTTACGCGTCCAGTCTCACCAGCAGATGCCGGATCACGTCCTCCGAGAGGAGGAGGCCCCGCTCCAGGTCCTGCGTCCGGTCTGGGTCCATCTGGATGTGAGACAGGACGTAGTTGCCTTCCAGGTACTTCTTGATGGGGTACGCCAGCTTCCGCCGTCCCCAGTGGTCCACCTGCTCCACCTGGCCGCCGCGGCTTCGCACCGCTTCCTGCAGCCGTTCGATCACCTGCTGCACCTCATCGTCGCCGATGTCAGGACGCAGCACGGTCACCAGCTCGTACTTCCTCAACGAACCACCTCCTCTGGGCCGCCCGGTCCGCTGTGGCCGGGCGGGATGGTCCTGAATCAAACTGGCCCGGCAGGTCTTCCTGGCTGCGCCTGCCGGGCTGGTGCTGGGTACGGCAAACTCCGCCCCCTCTCAGGGCGCCCACGATTGTACCACGGGTCCCGCACGCTCACAAGGGGAGCCGGACGCCGGGAGACGCCCCCTCCTCACCTCCACCGGCGGCCCGCGCCGCGCTCAGTCCGTGATCCCCGGCACGGGGAAGGCGCGGCACAGCTCCTCTACCTCCGCCCGTACCTGCCGCGCCACCGCCTCGTCCCCGTCCGCCTCCAGCGTCCGGACGATGAGCCGCCCGATGCGCCGCATCTCGTCCGGCCCGAAGCCCCGCGTGGTCAGCGCCGGCGTCCCGATGCGGACGCCGCTGCCCACGGCCGGCGACCGCTCATCAAAGGGGATGGTGTTCTTGTTGACGGTGATGCCCACCTCATCCAGCAGCCGCTCCGCCTTCTTGCCGGACATCCCCTTGGAGCCCACGTCCACCAGCATCAGGTGGTTGTCCGTCCCGCCGGACACCAGCCGGAGGCCGCCCCGCTGGAGCTCCTCCGCCAGGACCCGCGCGTTCTCCACCACCTGCTGCTGGTACGCCACAAAGGAGGGCTGCATGGCCTCATGGAACGCCACCGCCTTGGCGGCAATGGTGTGCATGAGCGGCCCGCCCTGGCTGCCCGGGAACACCGCCTTATCGATGCGGGGCGCCAGCTCCTCCGTGCAGAGGATGAAGGCGCTCCGCGGCCCCCGCAGCGTCTTGTGGGTGGTGGAGGTGATGATGTCCGAGTACGGCACGGGGCTGGGGTGGACGCCCGCCGCTACCAGCCCCGCAATGTGGGCCATGTCCGTGAGCAGCAGCGCCCCCACCGACTCCGCGATCTCCCGCGACCGGGCGAAGTCGATGATGCGCGGGTAGGCCGTGGCGCCCACGATGATGAGCTTGGGGCGGTGCTCCCGCGCCAGCCGCGCCATCTGGTCGTAGTCGATGCGCTCCGTCTCCCGGTCCACGCCGTAGGAGACGAAGCGGTAGAGCTGGCCGGAGAAGTTGACGGGGGAGCCGTGAGTCAGGTGGCCGCCGTGGGAGAGCTCCATGCCCATGACCACGTCCCCCGGCTCCAGCACGGCGAAGTACGCCGCCAGGTTGGCGGAGGAGCCGGAGTGCGGCTGGACGTTGGCGTGGGCGGCGCCGAAGAGCTGCTTGGCCCGGTCCCGCGCCAGCTCCTCCACCTGGTCCACGAACTGGCAGCCTCCGTAGTAGCGGCGTCCCGGGTAGCCCTCCGCGTACTTGTTGGTGAGCACCGTGCCCATGGCCTCCAGGACCGCGGCACTGGTGTAGTTCTCCGAGGCGATCATCTCCAACGTGTACCGCTGCCGGTGCTCCTCACGCCGGATGGCCGCCGCCAGTTCCGGGTCCACCTCCGAAAGGACTGCCAGCCGCTGTGCCGTCTCCATGCAGATACCGCCCTCCACCAGGCTCCCCAACACAAAAGAGCCACCGCGCGCTGGCCGTGGCTCCCGTCCTCACCGTGCTCCGGCCCCAGGATCCCTCCACAGCGCGGAGGGACAGCACCCCTGAGCCCGGACCGGCCTCTCTGCGGGCACTCTCACTGTACCCCCGCGCCGCAGAGGTGTCAACGGCGGCGCGGCGCCGTCCTCCCTCACCCCTGCCCGCCGGTGGCCCGCAGCCCGGCCACGCCCGCCAGCACCAGGCCAATGAACAGCAGCCGCGCCGCCGTCCGCGGCTCGTCCAGCAGGAGCATGCCCAGGAGCGCCGCCCCCGCCGTGCCGATGCCGGTCCACACGGCGTAGGCGGTGCCCACGGGCAGCGTCTTCACCGCCGCCGAAAGCAGGAGGAAGCTGGCCGCCATCAGACCCAGCGTCACGGCGCTGGGCAGCGGCCGTGTGAACCCCTCCGTGTACTTCAGCCCCACCGCCCAGCCCACCTCCAGCAGCCCGGCAATCACCAGGTAGACCCACGCCATCCGCCGCACTCCCTTCAGCGCCGGGTGCAACCGGCACGCCTAGCGCCCCCGGCGTAGGTAGACGTACGCGTTCCCCGCCCACTGCCCGAACCTCGGGTACGTGAGCGCCAGCTCGTACCGCTCCGCCAGCGCCCGCCGGAGTTCCACCGGATCCTGCGGCTCCCGGGCGTACACGCCGCGGCGCGACAGGACCTCCCAGTCATGGTCCGTCAGGACAATCGCCCCAGCGGCGCCGCTCTGGACGTACGCCACGAGGAGGTCGTAGTTCACCACGCTCAGCCGCAAGGCCTCATCGCTGTCCAGATCCTGGTACGAGAACAGCGACATGGTCACGCCCGGCGCGGCCCGCCGGTCCGCCTCCAGTACCACCCAGAGCGCTTCCAGCGCCAGGACCTCATCTGAGGGCTCCGTTCCCGCCGCCACAACGGCCGCCACGTCCCGCACCTCCTGGAGGGGCAGCCGGCCCCCCGTGCGGTCCAAGTGGTCCGTCCCGTGGCTCAGCAGTAAGACCGCCACCAGGGCACCCAGGAGACCCTCCACCAGGCGTCCAGCGCCGGCGCTCGCCTCCGCGTGCAGCCGCCCCAGCACCGTGACCAGGACGGGGATCAGGGCCACCACGGCGGGCACCAGGTACTCCTGATAGAAGGTGCCGGTGGCCAGGTGCACGGCGGCAAACAGCAGCACGCCCGCGGCCCCCGCCGCCAGCGACCCGTGAGACGCCAGGAACGACCGGACGCCCCGGTCCCGAACCCCCACGTACCCGGCGGCCAGGGCCAGGAGCAGGACGGGCCCGAAGAAGCTGCTGCTGGCGGGGATGCGCCCTTCCACAACGGTCCGCAGCCGCCACACCAGCGACGCGCCGCCCCACTGGCCCGTGTGGTGCGTGACCAGGTTCCAGGACGCGGCGTGCGGGTCGGCCAGGAGGAACGCGCCCGCCAGCCCGGCGGCCAGCGCGCAGACCAGGGCAACCCCCGCCCTGGTCCGTGCCCCGGTCCCGCCCAGGAACAGGGCGTACGCCGCCACCGGCGCGGCGAAGGCCGCCGCGGACAGGCGGACCAAGGTCGCCGCCAGAGCAAAGGCCGTGGCCAAGGGATACTTGATCTCATCCCGCAGGCGCAGGGACAGCGTGTAGAGCGTGAGCACGAACAGGAAGGAGACAAGCGCGTAGGTCTTGACAATGGTTCCGTGGTAGATCCCGTACGTGAAGGCGCCCGCAACCACCGCGGCCGCGGCCCCTGCCGGCGG
Source organism: Dehalococcoidia bacterium (assembly GCA_036564075.1). Classification (GTDB taxonomy): domain Bacteria; phylum Chloroflexota; class Dehalococcoidia; order DATCLE01; family DATCLE01; genus DATCLE01. The sequence continues at coordinate 4,966 of DATCLE010000157.1, read as the reverse complement.
GCCGGCGTAGCGCCGGGCCATGAGAGCGCCCAGGCCGGCCGCGCCCGTGGAGAACAGGAGTGACGTGGCACGGCCCAGGTACACGCTCTCCCCGAAGAGCGCCTGCGGCACCCCGTAGACGTAGGGGAGGAGCGGCATCTGGGTATAGGCGAAGTCCCGGTACGGAAGCTCGCCCCGGAGCGCCAGCCTGCCGGCGTAGAGGTACCAGCCTTCGTCGGCGTTGGGCTGACCCAGAACCAGGTAGGCCAGCCCCAAGCACAGGTAGAGGACGAGGCCGCCGACCGTCAGGAGGTCCCAGCCTGTGACCTTCGAGATCGTCGGGACAGGGAGCGGAGCCTTGGCGCGCACCTCAGGCGGGGTTGTGCTCATCCGGTCTCCAAGGGCCTCTGCCCGCAGCCGCCGCCCGGCGGGTCCCCCTCCGGCTCCCCTCACGTCCCCGCCTGGAGGCGGTCGTGCTCCAGCCAGGCCGCCTCCACCAGCGCCATCAGCCCGCCCGCCACCAGCGAGTGGCCCCCCAGCACCACCGGCACCGCCGCGCCCAGCGCACCCTCCGTGAACCGCCGCAGGAAGGCGTTCTGGACGCGCTCCGGCCGCCCCAGGTCCGACCAGAAGCGGTCCTCCCGCGCCGGTGTCTCCCCCATGTGGGCACACAGCACCCGCGTATCGATGAAGGCGGCGCCGCCCAGCTCCGGCAGCGACTGGAAGAACCGCTCCACGCCGGCCGCCTGCACGTAGAACCCCAGCAGGGAGCGCGCCAGCCCGGCCACGTCCCGCCCGGCCGCCTCCATGCCCCGCTCCTCGCTCACCAGGCGGACGCGGCACGCCGTCTCCCGCTCCAGGTACTGCCAGACCTGGCTCCCCACCCGGCCGGCCACCAGCACCTCCGCCTCCCGGTCCGTGAACAGCCGCATGGCCGCCCGCAGCCGCGCCGTGTCCAGCCCCAGCGCCGCCACGTACGCCGCCAGCCGCGGCCCCAACCCCTCCGCCACGGAGAGCACCGCCAGGTCCGTCGGCGTGTCGATGTCGAACTGGGTGGCCGCCGTCCGCGGCATGGGCTGGCTGGGCAGTCCCGCCTGGTCCCGCAGCCGTCGCGGCAGGATGTTATCGGCATCCGGCGGCGTGATGCGCTCCACCGCGTCGCCGGGGACGAAGGCCACCAGGTCCGCCGAGTAGAAGTTGTTGCTGATGACCACCGCCTCCTGGCCCGCCAGCTGCGCCGCCAGGTCTGCGAAGGCGCCCGTGGGCAGGAGCGGCACGCTCCCGCCGCCCAGGTAGCACGGCCGCGCGATGCCGTACCGCCCGATGATCTCCGCCAGCCGCGCCCCGAAGTGGAACGGCGCCCGGTCCACATCCACCACCACGCCGGGCGGCACCTCGTCCGCCAGGGAGGGGTCGTCCGTGGCCAGCACCGCCCCGTCGAAGGCCTCCGTGGCCAGGGCGCGCTCCAGGGTGTCCAGCGCCGCCGCCCGGCGGGCGCCGCCCACCAGCTCCTCCACCTCGCTGCCGCCCATGCCGCCCAGGAACAGCACCAGGACCGGTCGCTCAGACACCTGCCGTCCCGTCCTTTCCCCACCTCATGGAACGAGGCGGAACGCCCCCCGGCGCTCCGCCTCAAGCCTACCACGGCCGCCGCCGTTGCGGGACGGCCCACGCCCTACGATTCCGCCGGCACCAGCAGCCCGTAGTTACCGTCGCGCCGCCGGTACAGGAGGGCGTAGGTCCCCTCCGCCGCGTGCTGGAACAGGAAGAAGTCGTGCCCCAGCAGCTCCATCTGCTGGATGGCCTCTTCCTCCGTCATGGGCTTCACGGCGAACCGCTTCACCCGCACCACGCGCCCGCCGGGCCACGCGGCCTCCTCATCTTCCTCGCCCGCCGGCTCGACCGGTGCCGCGGCCCTGGACGCGCCGGTGTGGTGGCGCTTCACCCGCCGCCCCTTCAGGCGGCGGCTCTGGTTGGCCAGCACGTCCGCCACGCGGTCCACCGCCGCGCGGGGATCCGCGGAGCGCTCCTCCGCCCGCAGCAGCGTGCCGTTACAGTTCACCGTCACCTCCACCACAAAGCGGTCCGCGGCGCTCTTGGTGTCCTCGTGGTAGATCTCCACCACCGCCTCGCGTGCCGCCGGGAGGTAGCGGTCCAGCTTGGCCAGGCGCTTCCGAGCGTACGCCTTCAACGGGTCCGGCACCGCCGTGTGCTTGCCCCTGATCACCAGCTCCATGGCACCCCTCCACCCTCGCCCCACGCCTGCGGGACGCCCATGGTACCGCCGGCGGGCCGCCGGGGCAATCCCGTTCACGCGGCTATGGCCTCTGCCGCCCGGCCGGACAGCAGCCCCCGCAACTCCGCCACGCGCTTGGGGCAGTCCGGCCAGTCGTCCTCCCAGCAGATGACCACGTCCGCCTCATCCACGCGGCCGGCCACCATGGAGCTGCGGTACGCCGCCACCACGCGCGGCCCCTCCCGGGAGACCTGCCAGAGGACCCGGTTCACCAGCCGCACCGTGGGGCGGATGCCCCGCACCCGCTGGCGGACGGCCAGCCACACCCAGAGCTGGAGCATGTTGCTGGTCGCCTGCTGCACCAGCTCCAGCAGGCGGGCGCTCAGGGCGCCGTAGACCTCCGGGTTGCCCGGCAGCTCCGGGTCCTGCCGAAGCGCCTCCGCCCAGCGGTCCGCCTCGTCCGCGGCCACCTCCACCAGGGAGCAGGTCTCCATGAGGAGCGCCTGCATCTCCAGCGGGTAGAGGGCCAGCGCCTCGTCCTGGAGCACCGCGGGCATCACCTGCGGCCGGGGCAGCGCCCCCGGCGTGCTGACCCGCCCGGGCGACTCCAGGTTCCGGCGGTAGCAGGCCGGGATGCGGTCCAGCGCCGTCAGCAGCAGCCACAGCTCCTCCAGGAGGAGCTCGCGGGTACTCACCGCGGCCTGGTCGCGCAGCATCTGGCGGGCAAGCAGGGGAGAGAGCAGCGTAATCACCAGGAGTCCGGTCATGAGGCCGGCCAGGTAGGTAAGCACAGCGTCCGGTATCCCTCAGTCCTCGATGGTGAAGGTGAGGCCGTACACGCGGGCCGCCCCGCACCGGCGGAGTTCGGCAGCGCAGGACGCCAGCGTGGCGCCTGTTGTGGTCACGTCGTCGATGAGTACAACGACGGAACCGGCAATAAGGTACGGCCTGGGGCAAAGAAAGGCGTCCTGCACGTTCCTGTGCCGCTCCTCCGCGCTCTGCGTGGCCGGCTGCGGGCGCGTGGCCCGGCGCCGCACCAGGGCCTCCGGCGCCGCCCGCACCCCCAGCCGGCGGGCCACCTCCCGCCCCAGCAGGTCAGCCTGGTTGTACCCCCGCTCCCGCAGCCGCCGCCGGTGCAGGGGCACCGGCACCACCACCGCCGGCCGCTCCGGCAGGAGCGCCGCCGCCTCCGCCAGGGGCTCCGCCATGAGGGACGCCAGCGCCGTCACGTGCCCGTACTTCAGCGCGTGGACCAGGTCCCGGCTGGGCCCGCCGAAGACGTAGGCGGACCGCAGCGCCGCCAGCGTCCCCTCGCCCGCGCACTCCCGACAGCGCGCGCCGCCGGGGGAGGGCCGCCAGCAGCGGGGGCAGCGCTCCCCCGCCGCCGGGACCAGGCCGCCGCGGCACACCGGGCAGAGGAAGGCGCCGAACCGCCCGCAGGAGACGCACCGCTTGGGGAACAGGAGGTCCAGCAAAGCCTCCCGCAGCGGCGCCGCCCAACCCGTCCCGGCCATGCTCCCGCCTCCCGGATGGGGGTGCCTCATTCTACCAGAAGGGCCGCCGGGCGGGCCCGTCCTCCCGCCCGCGGGCGGGCCTGTGGTACCATAAGGAACGGCGCCAGGAGGAGGCCGTGCGTCTCACCGTCAAGCTCTTCGCCGTGCTGCACCAGGTGACCGGGGTGCGGGAGACCGCCGTGGACCTGCCGGACGGCGCCACGGTGCGGGACCTGGCGCGGGCGCTGTGGGAGCGGTACCCGGGCCTGCGGGAGCACGCCCGCACCACGGCCTACGCCGTCAACGCGGAGTACGTGCCGGACTCCCACCCCCTGCACGACGGCGACGAGGTGGCGCTCATCCCCCCCGTCAGCGGAGGTGCCCATGTTTGAGGTCACGCCCCAGCCTCTGGACCCCCAGCGCGCCGTGGCGGCCGTCCGCCGGGACCGGGACGGCGCCGTGGCCCTCTTCCTGGGCGTGGTGCGGGACCACAACCAGGGCCGCCGCGTCCTCTACCTGGAGTACGATGCGTACCCGGCCATGGCGGTGCGGAAGATGGAGGAGGTGGCGGCGGAGGTGCGGGCCCGCTGGCCGGTGGACGGCGTGGCCATCCTCCACCGCACCGGGCGGCTGGAGATCGGCGAGGCCAGCCTGGTGGTGGCCGTCTCCTCCCCGCACCGGAAGGAGGCGTTCGAGGCCTGCGCCTACGCCGTGGACCGGGTGAAGCAGATCGTCCCCATCTGGAAGAAGGAGGTCTGGGAGGGCGGCGAGGAGTGGATCGAGGGCTCCCTGGTGCCCGTCCCGGAGGCGGCGGAGCCGGGGCCCTGACGCCGCGCCCGCCCGGAGCAGCGCGAGCCGGGCACCTGCCCGGCTCTCTCCCCGTGGCCCGACCCCGGCACCCGGCGCGCCGGGCTCAACTGGGCGCGCCGCTGAGCCGCACCTTGTCGAAGCAGGGGCTGCAGTAGACCGGACGGTCCAGCCGCGGCACGAAGGGCACCAGGGTCTCCGCACCACAGGCCGCGCACGTCACCTGCGTCATCTCCCGGCCGCCGTTGCTCCGGTCCCGGCGGCGCGCCGCCCGGCAGGTGGGACAGCGCTGGGGCTCGTTCAGCAAGCCCTTCTCCAGGTAGAAGCCTTGCTCGCCCGCGGTGAACACGAAGTCCGCTCCGCAGTCCCGACAGACGAGCGTCTTGTCTTGGAACACGGCCTTCGCCTCCCTCCGGTCTGAGTGCTGCGCGGGAGTATAGGGCAACCCTGG
>DATCLE010000156.1:0-5248 GCA_036564075.1 Dehalococcoidia bacterium | reverse complement strand
GGGCTGGAACGTCTGTTCTGCGAGGCAGTGTAGCAAACCTGTTCGATTATTGTCAACGCCCCGCCGGCGCCGCGGTTGGCGGAGCGGGCACCGGATGGGCTATACTTACAGGCACCCCGGACGGCGCGGGCGACCCCGGCGGCGCCCCGGCGGCCCCGGCCCTTGCGGCGCCGGGCCGGCGGGCCGGTGGGGTGTGCACGGCGGGGGCCGGGCGGGAGCGTTCGGAGAGTTGAGGGCAGGGGGAGGTCAATGGAGCAGCAGGAGCCCAGGCGCGCGCTGGTGGTGGCCGCGCATCCCGACGACGCAGAGTTCGGAGCCGCCGGAACCACGGCCCTGCGGGTGCGCGAAGGCTGGGAGTACTACTACCTCATCACCACCAACGGCAGCAAAGGGACCGACGACCCGGAGCTGCAACCGTCCCAGTTGGTGGAGATCCGCCGCCGGGAGCAGCGGGCCGCCGCGGAGGTCCTGGGGGTGAAGGAGGTCTTCTTCCTGGACCATGAGGACGGCGAGCTGGCCTACGACCGGCGCCTCCTGGGCGAGATCACGCGGATCATCCGCTTGGTGCGCCCCTACGCCGTCTTCACCCACTCCACGGAGCAGATCATCCGCAACGCCTTCATCAACCACACGGACCACCGGAACACCGGCGCCGCGGTCCTGGACGCCGTCTACCCCACGGCCCGCGACCGCTGGAACTTCCCGGAGCACCTGGCGGAGGGGCTGGAGCCCCACAAGGTGCGGGAGGTCTACATCTGGGGCGCCAACGAGCCCAACGTGACGGTGGACATCACGGACGTGGTGGACGTGAAGATCCAGGCGCTGCTCCAGCACCACTCCCAGGTGGGACAGCGGGAGGACTTCGTCACCTTTGCGCGGGAGCGGTGGAAGGACGAGAACGGCCGGTACGTGGAGCGGTTCCGCAAGATCGAGCTCACGCGCTAGGCCGCGGTGGAAGGCAGACGCCGGGGGCGGGGCCGCGGCCCCGCCCCCGTGCTTTCCAGCGGCCCGTCCATGGGGTACGATCTCCCTGCCATGGCCGTGCCGGACGCGCGCATCCGCTTCTGTCCCCGCTGCGCGGCCTCCCTGGAGGACCGGGAGGCCTTCGGCCGCGTGCGCCAGGTCTGCCCCGCGTGCGGGTACGTCCACTTCGTGGACCCCAAGGTGGTGACGGGCGTGCTGGTGGAGCGGGACGGCCGCCTGCTGCTGACCCGCCGTAACCACGAGCCGAAGCTGGGGTGCTGGTCCTTCCCCTCCGGCTACGTGGACGCCGGGGAGCCGGTGGAGGTGGCGGCGCTGCGGGAGGTGGAGGAGGAGACGGGCGTCCGGGCGGCGCTGGACGGGCTGCTGGGCGTCTACTCCAGCCCCGGCGAACGGGTCATCTTCATTGTCTACGCGGCCCACTGGGTGAGCGGCGAGCCGTCCCCGGGCGAGGAGGCCATGGAGGTGGGCTTCTTCGACCCGGCCCGTCTGCCGGCCCTGGCCTTCCCCCATGACGACGAGATCGTGCGGGCGTGGCTGGCCTTCCGCGCCCACGAGCGCCGACCATGAACCCCCGGGAGCTGACGCAGGCGCTGAAGCGGTACGCCGCGGAGCTGGGCTTCGCGGCGGTGGCGGTGGCCCGCGCGGAGCCGGACCCGGAGACGCGGCGCGTGCTGCGGGAGCGCATCCGGGAGGGCCGTCTGGCGGACATGGCCGCCTGGTTCACGGAGGAGCGGGCGGACCGCGCCACGGACCCCGCCCGGGCGCTGCCGGGGGCGCGCTCCCTGGTGCTGGCCGCGGCGCCGTACTGGCACCAGACGCCCCCGCCGGCCGGCGACGAGCCCCGCGGCCGCATCTCCCGCTACGCCTGGGGGCGGGACTACCACCGGGCGTTGGAGCGGCCGCTGAAGGCGCTGGCACGGTGGCTGGCGGAGCAGGTCCCCGGCTGCCGCAGCCGCCTGCTGGTGGACTACGGGCCGGTGGCGGAGCGGGCCTACGCCGCCCGCTCCGGCATGGGCTGGTTCGGCAAGCACACCAACCTGCTGCTGCCGGGCCGCGGCTCCTTCGTCTTCCTGGGCGAGCTCATCACCACCGCGGAGCTGGAGCCGGACCCGCCCCTGCGCAAGACCTGCGGGGCCTGCCGCCGCTGCGTGGACGCCTGCCCCACCGGCGCCATTGTGGACGACTACGTGGTGGACGCGGGGCGGTGCATCGCCTACCAGACCATCGAGAACCGCGGGCCCATCCCCCGGGAGTTCCGGCCCCTCATGGGCGACTGGATCTTCGGCTGCGACCTCTGCCAGGACCCGTGCCCCGTGAACCTCCGCTTCCCCAGCCGCGGCTGGGACGACTTCGCCGCGGCGGACGCGGAGGCGGCCGCGCCGGCCCTCATCCCGCTCCTGGCCCTCTCAGAGGAGGCGTTCCGGGAGCGGTTCCGCGGCCGCCCCGTGCTGCGGGCGAAGCGCGGCGGCTTCCTGCGCAACGTCTGCGTGGCACTGGGCAACCTCCGGGACCCGCGGGCCGTGCCGGCGCTGGCCCGCTCCCTGGCCGACGCGGACCCGCTGGTGCGCGGCCACGCCGCCTGGGCGCTGGGCCGCATCGGCGGGGAGGGGGCGCGGCGCGCCCTGCGTGACGCGCTGCCCGCCGAACGGGACCCCTGGGTGCGGGAGGAGCTGGCCCTGGCGGCGGCCGCCTGCGACGGGACGCCCGCCTCCGCCGGGCCGGACCCCCAGGCGCGGGCGGCGCTGGTCCGCTGGCTGGACCCCTGACTTGTCCTCTGGGCGGCAACCCGTATACTACTGAACATATCCCTACTGGCGAGGTACGGGACCTTGGCGGACCCTCGGCACTCTCCCCTGGCCGCCGGACGCCTGGAGCACGCGCTGCGGGACGGCGGCTTCCCGGTGGTGACGGAGATCAACCCCGTCAAGCCGGAGAACCTGCGCTACTTCTTCCAGCGGGCGGAACTGCTGACCCAGTTCGCCCGCGCCGTCACGGTCAACAGCCTGGCGGGCCGGGACGACCAGGTGGGCGCCCTGGACGCGGCGGCGGCACTGGTGGCCCGCGGCGTGGAGGCGGTGCCGGTGATCACCTGCCGCCACGCGGACCTGGACGGGCTGGAGGCACGGCTGGCGGCGGCCTGGACGGGCGGCGTGCGGGCCGTCTGCTGCGTCCGCGGCGACGCGCCGCCGGGCACGGACCGCAGGGCGGCGTTCGGCAGCTCCGTGCTGGAGCTGATCCGGCGGGCGGCGGCGCTGGAGTTCCCGGACGGCGGCCGCCTCTTCGTGGGCGCCGGGGCAGACGTGACGAAGCCCCGGGAGGAGGCGCTGCGCCTCTCGCTGCGGAAGGTGGAGGCCGGCGCCCGCTTCCTCATGTCGCAACCGGCGGAGCCCACGGAGCCGCACTTGGACTTCGTGCGGGCGCTGAAGGACCGGGCGCCGGACGTGCGCATCCTCTGGGGGCTCATGTACGTGGGCTCCGTGGACGAGCTGGCGGCCATCGAGGGCCGGCTGGGCATCCGCATGCCGGAGCGGACGTGGCGGCGGCTGGAGGGGGCGGCGGACCCGGCGGAGGAAGGGCTGCGGATCCTGGCGGAGGACACGGCCCGGCTGCGGGAGGCCCCGGAGGTGGACGGCGTGGACGTGCTGTTCTTCCGGCGGCACCGGGAGATGCTGGGCCGCATCACGGAGGTCATGAACGGCGGCTGAGGCCGTCCCTTGGGGCGCGGGAGCAAGCCGGGAGGCCGGGCCAACGCCCGGCCTCCTCACCGCTGGCACGTCTCCGCGGGACGCGGGCGCCGCCCGCCCCTCACGCGTCCTCCCGTTCCGGGCTCTCCAGGCGGAAGAAGTTGGACTGGTTCCCGTTCCGCAGGTGCTCCTGGTAGAGGAAGATCAGGTGCCGCTCGTCGAAGCTGCGGAACCAGTCGTCCCAGGGGATAGTCTGCAGGCGCTCGCCGCCGTAGCCGGGGAAGTCGAACCGGAGCACGCCCGGCCGTCCCCCGTGCTTGGTGCCGGGCACCGTGGCCGGCTGCGCCCGCCGCTCCTCCGCCCACTGCCGGATCACGTCGTGGTTGCGGGTGGCCAGCGTCTGGCCCGCGTGGTCCTCGTGCTGCGCCGGCGACTCGATCCACTTGGCCCCCTGGACCGTCTCCGGCACGTCCCGTTCCGCCATGGGGTCCACCTCCTCGTCCACGGTACTGGCCGGCCGCGGCCGGCCCGTGTCCCGCCTCCCAGTCTCCCCAACCGCCCGGCGGCCGGGGAATAGCCCGTTCAGGGGGCGTGCCGCGGGTGCGCCGTCGTTGATCCTGTCCTGGGGCCGCCGGTATCATCGCAAGTGCCCGCGGGGCGGAGGTGAGCCGGGTATGCCCAGCATTGTGGAGCTGGTCCTGAAGGAGCGCGGCGCCTGGCCGCCGGTACCGCCGGCGCTGGCGGACGCCCAGCGCCGCATGATGCCCTACCCCGTCATGAACCTCCTGGACCGCATCGGCTCCGAGGAGGCGCTGGAGGACGTCTGGGCGGAGCCCAGCCCCGTACCCGGCTGGACCTACCACAACCTCCTGGCCCACATCGCCAGCGGGGACTGGGTTTGCCAGGGGGTGCTGCGGACGGTCCTGGCGGGCGGCTCCCTGGACGCCTTTGTAGCGGGGCTGGACCTGGACGCCCGGAACGCGGCGCTGGTGGCGGAGCGTCGGGACGCCTCCGTGGCCACCCTGGCGCACGAGTACGTCTCCATGCGCTGGGAGACCTTCCACCTCATGTCCCGGCTGCCGCCGGAAGCGCTGCGGGAAACGGTCATCCCGTGGGACGGACGCCACGCCGCCCGGCCGGACCGGGAGAGGCAGACACTCCAGGAGTACCTGGAGGGCTTCTGGCGGCACGACGCGCACCACGCGGCGCAGTTGGAGACGGCGCTGGCCCGGCGGGAGGAAACCTGACCCGGCGCACCGCAGGGGCGGACCATGGTGTGGCTGTTTGCGTACGGCCTGCTGACGGACCCGGCCACGCTGCGGCGGTTGCTGGGCTTCCTGCCGGAGGGCCGGCCCGCGTGGCTGGCGGGGTACCGGCGCCGGTACTCGCGCCGCCACGGGTACTACTACCTGGAGCCGGACCAGGGCGCCGGGGCCCGCGGCGTCGCCTGGCGGCTGCCGGAGACGGCCCTGCCCCTCCTGGACGACTTCGAGGACGTGGACGCCGGGCTGTACCGCCGTGTGCCGGTGCGCATCACGCTGGAGGACGGTCGCGAGGTTGCGGGCTACGCGTACGAGGGC
>DATCLE010000155.1:0-2228 GCA_036564075.1 Dehalococcoidia bacterium | reverse complement strand
CTCCAGCAGCACGAAGGGCAGCACCTCCCCCTGGTAGGCGGGCGCCAGCAGGCGGCGGGCCGTGCCCAGGAGCGTCCGCAGCTTCTCCCGCAGCTCCGCGGCGCTGCCCAGCTCGTTGTGGTAGGGGCGGCGGTCCACCTCCCCCACGGCCACCCCGCCGCTGCGGGTGACGCGGATGAAGCCGGACGTCTCGTGGCGGGTGTGGACCTCCAGCTCGCCGGGCCGCACCTGGGCCATGGACTCCTGGAACCCCCAGCGGGCCACGAAGGGGTCCGCCGGGTCCAGCACCTCCGCCACGTGTTCGCGCGCCCAGAGGAAGGGCAGCGCCGTGGGCCGGGCCGTGGCCACAATGACCACCACCCCCATGAAGGCGTAGTGGGAGAGGCTGACCCGCTCCACCATGGCCTCGATGATCCGCTGCACGCGCTGGCGGCTGTCCCGGCCCCGCTCGTAGATGCGGTCCAGCTCCGCGCGGCTGGTGACCGTCTGGAGGCCGTCCTTGGTCCAGTAGTGGATGAGCCCCGTGCGGGTGACGATGTGCGGGGCATGGGGGCTGCGCCGCACGGCGATGACGGTGACCCGGTGGGTGCCCTCCCGCAGGTAGACATCCCGGTAGGTCACCAGCTCGCCGGCGGCGGCCGGGTGCGGGTCAATGAGGCGGAGGGCCTCGGTGATGATCTCCGGCTTGAACTCCGGCAGGAGGCCCGGTACGCCGGTGACCCGGCCGGTCTCCTCGTCCGCCTGGATGCCCACCAGCACGTGGCCGCCCTCGCTGTTGAGCAGGCCGGCCACGGCGGCGGCCAGGCGGGCGGGCACCGGCTCCGCCAGGCACGCCACGCGGGCGGTGTCCAGCGTCTGGCCCGCCAGGGCGTGCAGGTCCTCCGCCTCCAGGGCGTCCAGTGGCTTGTTGGGGAACGTCAGGGCTCCGCCTCCGTGGCGAGGGATCGGCCCCCATTATAGGCGGCGCTGCGCCAACGCTCAAAGGCGGCGCTCACCGGAAGGCCAGCCCCTGCTCCCGCAGGGAGACGAACCGCCCCTGGCCGATGACCACGTGGTCCAGCACCTCAATGTCCAGGAGTGCCCCCGCCTCGATGAGCTGCTTGGTGACGGCGATATCGTCGGCGCTGGGGGTCGGGTCGCCGGAGGGGTGGTTGTGCACCACAATGATGGCCGGGCAGTTGCGGCGGACGGCGTCCCGGAACACCTCCGCCACGCGGACCTGGGAGGCGTTGACGGAGCCGCGGTAGACCTCCGGCATGGCCAGCACCTGGTTGCGGGTGTTGAGGAGCACCACCCGCAGCCGCTCCTGGTCCAGCAGCATCATCTCCGCCATGAGCAGCGAGGCCACGTCCGCAGGGGAGCGGACCACCGGGCGGTCCTCCGGTTGGGCCGCCGCCAGCCGCCGGCCCAGCTCCAGCGCTGCCTGGAGCTGGGCGGCCTTAGCCTCGCCCATGCCGCGCTCGTTGCACAGCTCCGCGAAGCTCACCCGCGCCAGGCCCGTCAGCCCGCCGTGCTGGCTGAGCAGCCGCCCGGCCAGCTGCACCACGCTCTCCCGGCTGGTGCCGGTGCGGAGGATGATGGCCAGGAGCTCCGCCGTGGAGAGGGCGGAGGCGCCGAAGTCCCGCAGCCGTTCGCGGGGGCGCTCGCCGCTGGGGAGGTCCCGGATGCGGGGCGAGTACTGGACGCGGGGCTCCAGGGCGGGGGCGGTCATCCGGCACCTCCGGCGCTCTCAGGTCCCCGCCTCGGGGGGCTTGCGCGTCAGGCGGACCACGGTGTTGGTGTGGGGGAAGTAGGTCACCTCCACCACGTCGCCCGGGTCCAGGTCCAGGTACTCCTCCGCCGGGATGCGGAAGACCTGGCGCTGGACCATGATGTAGTACCCCTGCCGGAAGACGATGAAGTCCGCCCGGCTCCAGCGTCGCGCCACCTGGCCGGTGAGGGTGACCGGCTCCGCGCCCAGGTCCCGCAGGGACTGGATGCCCTGGTAACCGAAGAGGAACGCCACGAAGGCGGCGATGACCAGCAGGACCCATGCCCCCGTGAGGAGCGCCAGGGCCACGCCCGCCAGGGCCAGGACGAACAGCGGCGTGAAGACCGCGGCGTTGAGCACCAGGGAGCGGCGGGCGGCCGCGTGTCCTTCGTCCATGGGGCTACCGCGGCGGGATGAGGATCTGCTGGTTCACGCTGAGGGTGTTGCCCTGGAGCCCGTTGTAGGCCCGCAGCTGCTC
>DATCLE010000154.1:0-3230 GCA_036564075.1 Dehalococcoidia bacterium | reverse complement strand
GTACCAGCCCCTACCGCTACTCGCTCCTGCGGCGCCTGGACTTCGCCCGGAGCCAGGTGCGCGCCGGGACCCCGCTGGTCCACGCCGCGCTGGCGGCGGGCTTCGCCGACCAGGCGCACTTCACCCGGACGTTCCGGGCTGCCTTCGGCATGACGCCGGGTCGCTACGCCAGGCTGCACGCCGCGCCGGAACGCTAGGCCGCGCAGGGCGCCGCGTCGCCCACCCGCACGGGAGGCTGCGGAGCCCCCGGGCCGTGCCCCCTCCGCGGGCCGCCGGCGGTCACCGGGACGGTTCGCGCAGGTCCGGCGGCACGTCGATCACCCGAAACATGGCCGTCGCGGTGGCACAGACGGACTCGGCGCCGTCCTGGAGCACGCAGACCTCCACGGTCGCGACGCCCAGGGTCGTGCCCGCCCGGACGGTGGTGGCCTTGGCCAGGAGGGCCTCGCCGTCGGCCGGGGCCAGGAAGGTCACGTGCAGGTCCACGGTGAGTGCAATCCGCCCGGGCGGCAGGAGGGTGGTGACCGCAGCACCGGCGGCATGGTCGGCCAGGCCGGACACGACGCCGCCGTGAAAGTACCCACTGTACTGCAAGAGCTCCGGCTTCTTCTGGAGCGACGCGTCCACCCGTCCCGGCTCCACCACCACGGTAGTGACGCCTGACGCCGCCGTGAAGCCGCCACGGGCGGTAACACGGTCCACCAGCTCCTGAAGCGTCATGGCAAACTCCTCCCCTCCGGCGCACGAGCTGCCTCGCGTGCCTCGCTCCTTCCCGGGTGCGCCTGCCCGGCGGTCATGGCGCCCCGATGACCAGGCGGTACCCCAGGTCCAGCGCCTCAAGCTCCTGCAACGGCCCGAACCGCGCAGCCCAGGCCCCGCTCCGCAGGTCCGCCGCCAGGCGCCGCAGGCCCGCCGCTACGGCCCGCTCCGGGGCCAGGCGGAACAGCGACACACCGGCGCGGACGGCGGGGTCCAGGTACGCCGCCGGCCGGCGCCAGAACGCCCCGGCGAACCCGTCCCCGCAGTCGTGGGGGATCGGGACGGGCCGGACCTCCACGCCGCCCAGGACGGCCGCGAAGGCTTCGAGGGGGACGGCGCGGCGGCGGTCGAGTTCGATGAAGGCGGGGAAGTAGCCGTGGAGCCAGAACGACTCCCACGTCGCTTGGTCCCACGTGAGCACCACGACCCGCTGCCGCGCCACGCGGCGGAGCTCGCGGAGCCCCCGGACGGGGTCGCTCCAGTGGTGGACGGTCAACACCGCCATCGCCGCTTCAAACGAGCTGTCGGGAAAGGGGAGGTACTCCGCGACTGCCTGCACCGCCGGAGCGGCGCCGGCCGGTCGCTGCCGTACCATCTCCCGCGACGGCTCTACCGCGACCACCGCGCGATCCGCCGGCTCGTAAGAGCCGGTCCCGGCCCCCACGTTCACCACCGTCCGGGCGTCCCCCAGCGCCTCCCGGATGTGCGCCGCGATGCGCGGGTCCGCCTGCCGCGTCCGCGCGTACCCGGTCCCGATGCGGTCGTAGTGTGCCATGGTGCCCCGTCCCCGTGCCGTCCGCTGACCCCGGCCGGCGGAGGCGCTACCCCTAGTCCGTGACCAGGCGCGGGAAGCGGGGCGGCCGCCGCTCCGCGTAGGCCGCGAAGCCCTCCGCGAAGTCCGGTCGACGGAAGCTCAGCTCCGTGAGCCGCTCCGTCTCCGCCAGGGCCGGGCCCAGCGGGACCATCAGGTGGCGGTAGACCTGCCGCTTCATGTCCGCCAGCGCCGCCGGCGAGCAGCGCGCCGCTAGGTCCCGCACGTACCCCGCCGCCTCCGCCAGCAGCCGCTCCCCCGGCACCACCCGGTCCACCAGCCCCAGCGCCCGCGCCTCCTCCGCCCCCACCCGCCGCGCGCTCCACAGGAGGTCCAGCGCCCGCGCCGGCCCCACCAGCCGCGGCAGCAGCCAGCTCTGCCCATACTCCGCCACCAGGCCGGCCGGCGAGAAGTTGGTGGTGAAGACGGCGCCTTCGGCGGCGAAACGGAGGTCGCAGAAGAGGGCCAGGGAGAGGCCGTAGCCGGCGCAGGGACCGTTCACCGCCGCCAGCACCGGCTTGCGGACCGCCAGGAGGTAGGCCAGGCCGGAGCGGAAGTCCTCCCCCATGGCCGGGTCGCCGGGGCTCGCCGCGGGCACGTCGTCGGCGGATTGCATGGCGGCAATGTCGCCCGCCGCCTCGATCTTGCGCAGCTCCGTCATATCGACCCCGGCGCAGAAGCCGCGCCCGGCGCCGGTGAGGACGACGCCCACCACGCGGCCGTCGCGCTCGGCCGCCGCCAGGGCGTGGCGGAGTTCCCTCAACATGCGGTCCGTGGCCGCGTTCAGCCGCTCCGGCCGGTTCAGGGTGATGACGGCGACGGGATCTTCGACCTGGTACAGGATCTCCTGGTACTGGTACACGGTGGACCTCCTTGCTGGTGCCGCGGGCCGGTCCGAGACCGGGGCCGCCCTCCTAACCGGCAGGCCGACCGATGTCCGCGACGTGGCGGAGCACGTGGCAGACCGCGCCCGCGTAGAGGACAGCGCCCAGCGGCCCGGCCGTGCCGTCGGCGGCGCGGACCGGGACCCGCAGCAAGCACTCGTCCGCCGCCACCACCGCGGCGATGGTGGCGGCCCGGTTCCGCTGGAACTCCGCCAGCAGGTCTGCCGCGGAGGCGCCGGCCCGCCGGGTCACCTGATGCTCGCTGTACCTCTCCAGGACCTCTCCGCCCCCGCCGGCGGGGGCGGGGCCGGAGGCCACGGGCGGCGCCACCCGGATGTCCGGCGGCTCCCCGGCCAGGCGCCGGGCCACCACCTCCCGGGCCACGTCCAGCAGCCGGCGGTACGTCCACTCGTGCCCCGCCAGGTGCGCCAGGACCTCGCGGCCCGTCCAGCCGTCCTGGTAGCAGCGGGTCTCGAAGGCCACCGCCGGAAGCGTGCGCAGCCGTGTGACCGCCTCCTCACAGGACCGTAGCGCCGCCAGCAACTCCGCCTTGGTGGGCCACCACGGATGTCCGATCATCGTGTACCCCCCTTGATCCGCGTCGCGCAGGCCCCGCCCCGCCGGCGCGCGCTAGCTGTAGTTCCCATGGACCTTGTTGACAACGGTGATGGGTGGACGCCCCCCGAGGGCGGTGTGGGGTCTGCGGTGATTATAGAATGCAAGCCAACCCGGCAGGGCGGCCAACCGCTCGGCGTTGGTCCGGTAGAGCCGGGCGT
>DATCLE010000153.1:0-21689 GCA_036564075.1 Dehalococcoidia bacterium | reverse complement strand
ATGATCTCCAGCTTGTAGGGCTGGTCCGCGAAGAGCTTGCGGGCTTCGTCCTTGGTGATCTCGTCGTGGACGAAGGCGTACCGCTGGGCCATGACCTCCCGCATCCGCCGCTCGATGGCCTCCAGGTCCTCCGGCGTGAGCGGGCGGGGCAGGTCGAAGTCGTAGTAGAAGCCGGTGTCGATGGGCGGCCCGATGGCGAACTTGGCCTCCGGGAACAGCTCCAGGACTACCTGGGCCATGACGTGGGCGGCGGAGTGCCGCATGCGGGTCAGGCGCTCCTCCTTGGGGAGGGCGTCAAGCGGTGCCGTCATCTCTCTCACCTCCGTGCGGAGCGGCGGGCCTCCACGCCCCGCGTGCCAGCCGCCTCAGCCAGCGCAGGAGGAGCCGGGCCTGCAAGTACCAGAGCGCGGCCGCCAGGCCGCCCGCGGCCAGCAGGGCCGGCCACCCCAGGACACCGCCCCCGGATCGGCCGGCAGCCAGGACGGCCGCCGCCAGGAGCAGGACGGCCACCAGGGCGGCGGTGTCCAGCAGGACGGTGCGCAGCAGGAGCCGTCGGACCGGCGCGGGCCCCGGCTGGGACGCCCGGCCGCCCAGGACCTCTCCCTCCAGCACCCGTCGCTCCGGCGGTCCCGCCACGGCGCCTCCCAAGAGAAAACGCCTCCAGTCCGCTGCGGGACGGGAGGCGATGCTCACGTGGTTCCACCCACTTTCGTCCGGGGCGCAGGACGCCCCGAACCTCCTTTGGCCGGTAACGGGTGCCTCCGGGACGGACTACTGGACCCCGTGGTGGGGGCGTTCGCCCGCCGGCTCCCAGGTGGTCTTCACGGCGTCCGCGGCGCGGGGGCTCTCAGCCGGTGGCCCCCTTCTCTGTCGCCCGGTGCGCCGCTACTGGTCCTGGTCTTTGCCGTTCCTGTCTGATGTTGTGCAGGTCGGCCCGCGAAGGCCGGTACCCTGGTTGCGGTACGCGGATGGTGGGCGATACTGGATTCGAACCAGTGACCTCTGCGATGTCAACGCAGCGCTCTAACCGTCTGAGCTAACCGCCCCCGTGACAGCACGATCATGGTAGCAGCAGGCCGGAGGCGCGTCAACGGGAGCAGGGCCGTCCGCTTGACGGGTTATCCGGCGCCTGGTAGCCTGGAAGTGGCGGGAGCGTGCGTGTACCGGGGGCGGCCGGCGGACGGCCGCCGCCTGTTGCGGTTGAACGCAAGCAGGGCGTGTGGTACACTCCCGTCCGTTCCGAGGGCCGCTAGCTCAACTGGCAGAGCAGCTGACTCTTAATCAGCGGGTTCGGGGTTCGAGTCCCTGGCGGCTCACCACCCAAAACCCAAGCGCCGTGCGGGTTTCCAGCCCCCGGCCTTGGGTTTTCTGTTTGGCCTGCGCTCCCGGTTGGCACCAAGGAGCGGGCAAGAGCGGCCCGGCTAGCCGCCCCGCCGCCTCGGGTCGTACTCCTGGTAGTCCTCGAACTCCCAGAGGAGGTACCGGGCGAGCCGCGTCGCGACCGTCTGCCGGTCGGGTCCGGTGATGCCGGCCAGGAGCTCCTGCAGGGCGGCCAGGAGCCGCCTGTAGCTGGAGCGCCCCAGGATCAGGCGGCACGTCCTGTTCGGCGAGGACATCGCCGGGCGCGTTGGGGCCGCCGTGCCGGGCTCGTGGCACCGCCTTCACGCGCGGCACCTCCCCCGTACCGTCCAGGGGTCCGTGTGCGGGCGTCCTTCCTGGGCTCGGGTTCCCGCGCAGCACTCGCCGGTCCCCGCCCCCGGCCTTCCTGCACGGTCTGGGACCGGGGCCGGTGGCGTTCTCAGCCGCAGGCCGCGCCCTCCCGTCACGGGATACGCACGACCCCGGCCCGGCCCGGCGCCGCCGGTGATGTCCGCGGTCCGGCTGGAGGCCCGTCCCCGCCGGAAGGTCCCGGTCCTTGACGGCCGCGCCCTGGACGACCCGCTCCACCGCATAGCTCGGCGAGCCACGCCCGGGGATGGTCTCCAGCGCCGGCTCCCGGCAGTCGGCGTCCAGGGCGCGGGCGACCGCGACGAGCACCACGGCCACCACGAGGGCCGGGCCGGAGGGCGCCTGGGGCGAGCGGGGCGGCGGGCGAAAGCGAGGCGGGAGCCCTGCGGGTCCCTGCTCCTGGTAGGCCCGCCGGTGGGCGGTCTGCTGCTGGGGCTCCGCCGGTAGGCGAGGTCCCGCCCCCTTCACCCTTCCTCCGTCTCACATGTCCTGGAGCACCGCAGCACCTTCTTCGAGGCCTGTGGCATCGTGTACCATGGGCGGCGAGGTTCCAACTCCATGGCGCTTGCCCCCTTCCTCGGCCTCTTCGCCCTCGGCCTCCTGGTCGGCGCGTTCGGCACGCTCATCGGCGCCGGCGGCGGCTTCGTCCTGGTGCCTATCCTCCTCCTGCTCTACCCGCAGGAGAGCCCGCAGACCATCACCAGCATCTCGCTCGCCGTCGTCGCCCTCAACGCCGGCTCCGGCACCCTCGGCTACCACCGGCTCCGGCGCATCGACTACGCGGCGGGGCTCCGCTTCGCCGCCGCCACCGTGCCGGGGGCGCTGGCCGGCGCGGGGGTGAACTACCTCCTGGACCGAGCCGCCTTCAACGCGGTGTTCGGCGGCATCCTCGTGCTGGTGGGCGGCTACCTCCTCCTGGGATCGGGCGGGGAGGTCGCCTCCCGCAGCCTGCTCCGGCCCGACGTCCAGGTGACCCTCACGGACGCCGCCGGCGAGACCTACCGCTACGCCTACAACCGGTGGCTCGGCCTCGCCCTCAGCGTCCTCGTCGGCTTCCTCTCCACCCTCCTGGGCATCGGCGGCGGCATCGTCCACGTCCCGGTCATGGCGGAGATCCTCGGGTTCCCGGTCCACATCGCGACGGCCACCTCCCACTTCGTCCTGGCGGTCACCGCCCTGGTCGGGACCGCCGTCCACCTGGCCACGGGGGAGTTCCGCCACGGCTGGCGGCGGACGGCCGCCTTGGGCTGCGGCGTGGTCCTGGGCGCGCAGCTCGGCGCCCGGCTCTCCCACCGCGTCCACGGAAGCCTCATCCTCCGGCTCCTGGGCCTGGCCCTCCTGCTGGTGGGGCTCCGCCTCGCCGCGGGCGTGCTCCTGTCCCTCGCCCCCTTCCCGATCTCACACGTGCTGGTGCCCCGCAGCGCCTTGACAATGGGAGGCCGCACTTGATAATCATTCTAAGGAAGCCGTGCCGGGAGGCGCCGCCTGCGCCGCCCGGCGTGTGGGAGGCGGGGCGTCAGCCCGGTTCCTGCGGTGCCCTGAGAGCCGTACCCGGTCCAAGGTGAGCGGGACCCGGCCGTTCAGCCCGGAGACGCGTTGCCCTGGACCGGAGACCAGCCCTGCACATCACGAGTGGCGAGCGAGAAGGAGCGGGAGCGGACTATGTCCAGGAACAGAGATTGGTGGCCGAACCAGTTGGACTTGAGGGTGCTCCGCCAGAACTCCCCCCTGTCAAATCCGCTGGGCGAGGAGTTCAACTACGCGGAGGAGGTGAAGCAGCTCGACGTTGAGGCGCTGAGGCGGGACCTCATCGAGCTCATGACCACGTCGCAGGAGTGGTGGCCCGCCGACTACGGCCACTACGGGCCCCTCTTCATCCGCATGGCGTGGCACGCGGCGGGCACGTACCGCATCGCCGATGGCCGCGGCGGCGCGGACGGCGGCTACCAGCGCTTCGCGCCCCAGAACAGCTGGCCCGACAACGCGAACCTCGATAAGGCCCGCCGGCTCCTCTGGCCCATCAAGCAGAAGTACGGGCGGAAGATCTCCTGGGCGGACCTCATCGTGTTCGCCGGCAACGTCGCCCTGGAATCGATGGGCCTGAAGACCTTCGGGTTCGGCTTCGGGCGCAAGGACGCCTGGGAGGCCGACGATACGACCGACTGGGGGCCGGAGAGCACGTGGCTGGCCGATGAGCGCCACAACGAGCGCGGCGAGATCGAGGGACCCTACGCCGCCGACCACATGGGCCTCATCTACGTGAACCCGGAGGGGCCCAACGGCAACCCGGACCCGGTGGAGGCGGCCCGGTACATCCGGCAGACCTTCAGCCGCATGGGCATGAACGATGAGGAGACCGTGGCCCTCATCGCGGGCGGGCACACGTTCGGCAAGACGCACGGCGCCGGCCCGGAGAGCCACGTTGGCCCCGCGCCCGAGGCGGCCGGCATCGAGGAGCAGGGCCTGGGCTGGCGGAGCAGCTTCGGGACGGGCAAGGGGGCGGATGCCATCACCAGCGGCCTGGAGGGCGCCTGGACCACGAACCCCATCCGGTGGGACAGCAACTTCCTGGAGAACCTCTACACCTACGAGTGGGAGCTGGCCAAGAGCCCGGCCGGCAAGTGGCAGTACGTGCCCAAGAACGCGGCCGCGGTGGCCACCGTGCCGGATGCCCACGATCCGACGAAGCGGCACGCGCCCGTCATGGCCACCACGGACCTGGCGTTGGTGAAGGACCCCGTCTACGCGCCCATCACCAGGCGCTTCTATGAGCACCCGGACGAATTCGCCGACGCCTTCGCCCGCGCCTGGTTCAAGCTGCTCCACCGCGATATGGGCCCCCGCACCCGGTACCTGGGTCCGCTGGTTCCCCAGGAGGTGCTGGTATGGCAGGACCCGGTCCCCGAGGTCGACCACGAGCTGATCGATGAGGCGGACATCGAGGCCCTCAAGGGCAGGATCCTCGCCTCCGGGCTCTCCGTCTCGCAGCTGGTCAAGACCGCGTGGGCTTCGGCCGCGACGTTCCGCGGCACGGACAAGCGCGGCGGGGCGAACGGCGCCCGCATCCGGTTGGCACCGCAGAAGGACTGGGAGGTGAACGAGCCGGAAGCGCTGCAGCAGGTCCTCCAGACGCTGGAGCGCATCCAGACGGAGTTCAACAGCGCCCAGACCGGCGGGAAGCGGGTCTCCCTGGCGGACCTCATTGTCCTGGGCGGGTGCGCCGCCGTGGAGCAGGCTGCGAAGCAGGCCGGGTACCCCGTGCGCGTTCCCTTCACGCCCGGTCGCACCGACACGTCCCAGGAGTGGACGGACGTGGAGTCGTTTGCCGTGCTGGAGCCGCTGGCGGACGGGTTCCGCAACTACTACCGCCCGGGCCTCAAGGCCTCGCCGGAGCGGATGCTGGTGGAGCGGGCGAGCCTGCTGACGCTGACGCCGCCCGAGATGACGGTCCTGGTGGGCGGCATGCGCGCCCTGAACGCGAACTACCGGCAGGTGCCCCACGGGGTGCTCACGAGCCGGCCCGGAACCCTCACCAACGACTTCTTCGTGAACCTGCTCGACATGAACATCGAGTGGGGGCCGTCGGGCGAGTCCCCGGACGTGTTCGTGGGGCGGGACCGGCGGACCGGCGAGCTGAAGTGGACCGGCACCCGGGTGGACCTCATCTTCGGCTCCAACTCGGAGCTCCGGGCGCTGGCGGAGCTCTACGCCTGCGACGACGCGCAGGAGAAGTTCGTGCGGGACTTCGTGGCGGCCTGGGACAAGGTGATGAACCTGGATCGCTTCGACGTTGCCTGGCGATAGGAGCGAAGGGGAAGGATGCCGGCCGTACGCGGGTCGCCAGGGCGTCGGGCCGTGCGGCCCTCCGGGCCACGCGGCGGCGGGGTGTCTCGTCCGTCGGTGACCTGGGCGGCGGCCCCGTGACTCCCGGCACCTGGGCTGCTCCCAGACGTGGCGGACGCCACCAGGCGACCCCCTGAGCAGCATCCTCTGGAAGCGGACGGAGAGCCGTCCTTCCGGTAGCGGAGGGGCGGCTCTCCTGTCTCCTGACCGTCCGGGCCCTCGCCCCGGCGGGGCGCGCGCTCCCGGGGCCCCGCGCCTTGGCCGCCGGCCCGGCGTGTTGAGGCCGCCCGGTCGCTCGGGTGAAGGCCGGTAGTGCCGCCGGGCCGTTCCCGGTGCCGCGCCCGGGCCGTCATGCGCGACGGCAGCGTCCAGGAGGCCGAAGGCCGGCGACCTACCCCCGCCGTACCCATGGGTGATCCCGCCGGGGCGGGGAGGAAGACCGCGGGACGGCCACCGGGGGTATGCTGGAGGCGGAGCGCCGTAGCGGCGCGAGGTACGCGGAGGGAGAGGTCATGGAACGGGAACCGGCCACCGGCCTTGGTCTGTTGCTCCTGGGAGCCGGCATCGCCGCCAGCGCGCTCTTGGGTCCGCTGGTGTTCGGGACCATCCAGTTCCGGGTTTCTGCGAGCGCGGAGAACCAGCTCTTGGGTGGTGACGTGGTCTCCCTCTTTGTCGCTGCGCCCCTGGCCGTGGCGGCAGGCGTGCTGTGGCTGCGCAGAAGCCGGCTGGCGGCGCCGCTGGCAGTGGCGCCCGGTCTATATGCGGTCTACCTCTACGTCCAGTACGTGCTGGGGCCGGAGTACGACCGCTATCCGGGGAACAATGAGGGCTTCTTCCCGCTCTACCTGGCACTCATCATCGTGGGTTGGGTCACAGCACTGCGCGCCTGGCAGGCTATGGGAAGCCAGGGGCTGCCGCCGCCCTCGTCAGGTCTTCGCCGCACGCTGGCGGCGCTCTTACTCCTCCTGGGCGTGCTGTTCGCCCTCACGTGGCTCCGCAGCATCGCCGATGTGGTGGCGGGGTCCGGAGGCGACGAGTACCAAGAGCACCCCACCCTGTTCTGGTTGGTCCGGCTCATGGACCTGGCGTTCATCATCCCGGCGGCGCTGGCCACGGGCGCCGGCCTGCTCCGCCGCGCTCCCTGGGCCGTTCGCACCGGCTACGCGCTGGCGGGGTTCCTCACCCTGCTGGTGGCCGCCGTGGCCGGTATGGCTGTGACCATGGAAGTGCGAGGCGACCCGGCGGCCGACCGGGCCTTCCTGGCGGGAACGCTGCTGGCCACGGCCGCGTTCGCCGCGGTGTACGCGGCGCTCCTGCGCCGCGCCGCCCAACGAGCGCCGGCCCGCCAGGCGGTCCCCCGCTAGGGCGCGAGGGGAGCGGGGCCGGCAGCAGGGCCCGAGTGGGCGGCACCGGAGCTTTGGTGTGGAGCGGAGCGGCGCACCCCTCCAGTCAGGCGGGAACCGCCGCCGGTGACGGCGCGCCCGGCGTCGAGGCGCCCCGCAGCTTCCGCAGCGCATTCGTCTCAATCTGCCGGACCCGCTCTCGGGTCAGCCCCAGCGTTCTCCCTACCTGCTCCAGCGTACGACCTTCGCCGCCGTCCAGGCCGTACCGTAGCGCCACTACCTGGCGCTCGCGGAGGGTCAACGACCGCAGGCGGCCCCGCACTTCGTCCAGGAGCAGCGTCCGTTCCGCCTCCTCCTCCGGGGATGGGAGCTGTGCGGATTCCAGCAGGTCGGCGAGATGCGTGTCCCCGGTCTCGGTGACCGGTGCCTCCAGGGAGGCAGAGGCCTGGGCGGCAACGGTGGCGAGCCGGCGGGCCCGCCGGAGCGAGACACCCAGGGCGCCGGCCATCTGTTCTGGACTGGGCTCTCGCTGGAAGCGTTGGAGGAGGTCTGCGCGGGCGCGCTGGTACCGGCTCACCTGCTCCCAGATGTGGACCGGCAAGCGGATCAGGCGGTCCTGGTTGATCAAGGCGCGGCCGATGGTCTGGCGGACCCACCAGCTGGCGTACGTGGTGAAGCGGAAGCCCCGACGGTAGTCGAACTTCTCCGCGGCAATCAGCAGTCCGGCGCTGCCCTCCTGGACAAGGTCCAGGAGCGGCACCCGCCGGGAGCCGTACCCCTTGGCGATGCGCACCACGAACCGGAGGTTCGCCTGCACCACGCGGTCCTTGGCGGCCTGCGCCTCAAGCACCGCCTGTTGCACCGCCCGGGCGGCGTCGCTGAGGTCGACGGTGTCCAGCGCGGCCGACGGGCCGACGCCGAGGGCGCGGGCGGCGGCGTCCAGGCGGTCGAGGAACTCCCTGGGCAGGATGCGTGACGTCACGGAGAGGTCGCGCAGCGCCTCCGCCGCGTCCCGTGGCGTGCGTTCGATCCTGGACGCGACCTGCTCCACCAACCCCTCCGGGATCTCGCCGTCGATGGTGGCGCGGAGCTCCGGCCGCCACAGGCAGGCCAGGCCCGGGCCGGCCCCGCCGTCTTCAGCCAGCGGCCCGGCCGCCCGCGCCGCCTCAAGCCCGCGCTCCAGGCGGCGCACCAGCTCCGCCACGACCGCGTGGGTCTCGGGCTCGCGGCCGTGGCGTTGCATCAGCTCGCGGCGCACGGCGGCGACAAGACGCCCTGCCTCAATGCGCCGGAACAGGGTCACTTCTTCCTCCGGCGTCAACAGCGGGATGCGGCCGATGTCGTCCAAGTAGAGCTGCACCGTAGACGGGAGCGGCGCTTCGTCCGCCCATAGTTCCTGCGGTTCGTCCGGTTCCGGGATGGGACGTGGTTCGTCCATGGCTCCTTCCCCCGCCTTTCCAGTAGCATCAGCCCCCAGCCTACGGGCTGGCCGTTGGCATGTCTGTCCGGCAGCGGCGGGAATCCCCGGGTGGGGATGCCGGCAATCCGTGTGGGGGAAAGCCCGAAGGCCCGCAGGGTATGGCCGGACCGCAGGGCGCCTGAGACGGGCAGAGGTGCGGGGCATGGCCGGAAGGCCGAACGCATTGGCGTCGAGCCTGCTCGTCGGAACCCGACGCCACCCCACCCACGCCGCCTCTCCGGACACGATGGGAGATGGCCATGGGCAAGACGGTCCCTCTGCGGCCTGCGGACGGGGCGGGTGCGGCCGTCAGCCAGCCGTTCCCGGCGCCGCCCATTCCGGGGACGTCAGGGCTGGGAGGGCGGCAGTGGCCGGGTCAGGCCGTCTCGGACGTGAGCAGTCCTTTCTCCAGGGCGTAGCGCACCAGCTCGGAGCGGTGGTGGAGGTCCAGCTTCTCCATGATCCTCTGGCGGTACGTATCCACGGTCTTGGGGCTGATGTAGAGCCGCTCAGCAATCTCCTGATTCGTGTACCCGGCGGCGGTGAGGGTCAGCACCTCGCGCTCGCGCTCGGTCAGGCGCTTCCTGGCGGTGTCCGTCCCTTCGGGCCCGGTGCTCCGGAGGTACTCCTCCAGGAGGAGCCTTGTGGCGCCCGGGTAGAGGAACGCCTCGCCCCGGTGAACGGTGCGGATGGCATCCATGAGCTCCGTATCGGCGGAGCGCTTCAGCACGTACCCGGATCCGCCGGCCTGCAAGACCTGGAAGAGGTACTGCTCCTCCGTGTGCATGGTCAGGACGAGCACGCGGGAGGGAAGTCCCTTGCTGGTGATGGCCCGCGTAGCGTCCAGGCCGTTCATGTCCGGCATGCCGATGTCCATAACGATGACGTCCGGGCGGAGGCGTTCGGCCAGGTCCACCACCTCGCGGCCGTTCGCCGCCTCGCCCACCACCTCCATGTCCGGCTCACTGTTGATGAGGGCCCTCAGGCCCGCCCGGAGGACGGCGTGGTCATCGGCCAGCACCACGCGGATCTTGGACGTATCAGTCATCGGTGCGCTCCTGTCCCGTTAGCGGCACCCGGAACTGAACCCGTGTGCCCTCTCCGAGTCGTGAGTAGATGTCCAGCGTGCCGCCCACCAGGCCGATGCGTTCCCGCATCCCGAACAGGCCCAGGCCGCGGGAGCCGTCGCGGCGGACGGTGTCCGGGTCGAAGCCGCAGCCGTCATCCTCCACCCAGCCAACGACGGCGGTGCCCGTGTGCTCCAGGTGCACCGTCACCCGGGATGGCCGCGCATGCTTGGCGGCGTTGGTGAGCGCCTCCTGGACGGTGCGGAAGATGCAGACCTCCGCCAGCGGTGAGAGCCGGTCACTGGGGAAGCCGTGGGAGGTGAGGCGGGTGGGGAGGTCCCAGCGCTCCCGGTACTCGCGCAGGTAGGCGTCCACCGCGGCCACAAGGCCGAGGTCGTCCAGGAGCGGCGGGCGGAGGTCCAGCGCCATCCGCCGCACGCCTTCCAGGGCTCCGTCCACCAGCTCGCGCAGCGTTGCCAACCGGGTGCGGGCGCTCTCGTCCAGGCCTGCCCGCTCCAGGAGGCGGACCTGGACCAGGAGCGACGTGAGCGCCTGCGCCGTGTCGTCGTGCAAGTCGCGGGCTACCCGGCGGCGCTCCTCCTCTTGGGCGGAGATGACCTTGCCGGAGAGCTCCGCCAAGAGCCGGTTCTTGGCTTCCAGCTCCGCCAGCCGGCGGTCCAGTTCCTTGTGCGTCTGGCCGAAGCGCTGCGCGTTCTCGATGGCCACGGCGGCGTGGGCGGCCAGCGCCACCAGCAGGCCCTCGTCTTCCTCCGTGAACTCCGGCTCGCCGACTTTCTCCGTGAGGTAGAGGTTGCCCAGGTTGCGGCCCCGCAGCAGGATGGGCACGCCCAGGAAGCTGTGCATCTCCGGGTGGTGCGGCGGGAACCCGAACCGCCGTGGGTCACGGCCGATGTCCGGCACCCGAATGGGCTCCCTGCCGTGGAGGATGGCACCGAGGAGCCCGTGGCCCTTGGGCAGGCTGCCGATACGCCGCCGCTCCTCCTCGCTGATGCCGGAGGTGAGAAACTGCCGGAGCTGGCCGTCTGGCCCGGCCACGCCGAGCGCGGCGTAGCGGGCGCCGATGAGGATGCGGGCCGTGTCCACAATCCGCTGCAGCAGCGTGTCCAGCGTGAGGTCCGCGGCCAGGGCCAGCGACGCCTGGTTCAGCGCCTCAAGCTGCCGTGCCAGGCGCTGGGCTCGCCGGTGCACCAGGGCGCGTTCCACGGCCATGCCCAGGAACTGGCCCACGCGCGTCAGGATCCGAACGTCGTGGTCGGCGGGGCGCGCGGCATCCCGGGACACCACGTTCACCACGCCCACGGTCCGACGGTGCGAGACCAGGGGCAGTGCCGCGAAGGACCGGATGCCCGCCGCCGCCAGGGCCGGCCGGCGGAGACGCGGCTCCCCCGCCACGTCCCGGGTCACGAGCAGTTCGCCGCGGTGCGCGGCGGCGCCGGGCAGGCCCTCGCCCGCGCGGAACCGGTCGCGCCCCTCCAGGGCGCCGGCAAGCGGCCCCGCCCGCGTGCGCACCACGAACTCGCCTGCGGGTTCATCCAGCACCAGGGCCTCGGCAGCGTCGGCGCCCGTCAGGTCCAGGACATGGTCCAGCGCCGTGCGCAGGATCTCGTCCAGGTCCAGGGCGCTCGCCGTCGCCTCCGCCACGGCCGTCAGCGCACCCAGCTCCTGGTCATCGGTGTGGGGCTGCCGGGAGGCCGGCTCGGGTCGCTCCTCGTGCACGCTGCACCTGTCCGCTCCACGGTATGAGGCGGAAGACCGCCAACCCCATTCTAGCACCCGTGGGCGAGGTCAGGCCGGGTGCTGCGCCGTGGTATGCCCGGCGACCAGCCGGTGCAGGAGCCGAAGTTCGTCCTCCACCAGGCGGGTCACCAGGAAGTGCTCCTGCACGTGGCGCTGGCCTCGTTCGGCCAGGTCCCGGGCCAGGTCCCGGTCGGTGAGCAGGTCGTGGATGCGCCGTTCGTACTCCGCGGGATCGTCCACCAGGAAGCCGCCGGTGCCCGGAGGCATCTGGAGCGGGATCCCGCCGGTATTGCCCGCCACGACGGGCGTCCCCTTCCAGAGCGTCTCCGAGACCACCAGCCCGAACCCTTCACGGATGGACTTCTGGATGACCACGTCTGAACACGACTGGAACGCGTTCACCTCGATGTTGCTGACGCCCGTGATGTTAGTGGCAACGTGGATGTCCGGGTCGCCGCGGCACTCGTCCACAATGGTGTGGTAGAGGTCCCATCCTTCCGGATCGTCCAGCGCCATGGAGCCCAGGAGGGCCAGCTGGAGTCCGGGCACCCGCTCCCGGACGGCCCGGTACACGCCGATGACCCCCAAGGGGTCCTTCCAGGGATCGAACCGGGAGACCTGGGTGAGGATGGGGCGGTGGGGGTCCACCCCCAGCCAGCGAACGATGCGCTGGGCCACCTCCGGCGGGAGCGGCATGTTCTTGGGGCTGAGCGGATCGATGCCCGGCGGCATAGCGGTCACGGGCAGGTGCCGCCAGGCGCGCGGGATGAAGCTCTCCAGCGTGAACACCACCGCGTCGTAGGACTCCGCGAACGGGGTGAGGAACTCCAGCACCGCCGCGTTGGGCTCTGAGGTATCGATGTGGCAGCGCCAGATCCAGACCGCTCCGCCGCCCTCGACGAAGGCGCGGAGCGCCAGCGGCTGCGGGTCATGGATGAAGACCGCGTCGTAGTCGCCCTCCATGAGCTGGGCGTTGTGGGTGTTGTACATGAGGTACGTTTCCCGGGCGGCTGCGGTGAGCTGGTACGGCGCACCCTGGAGCGCGTTGTGGAACCCTTTGGTGACGGCGAAGAACCGCTCATCCCCTGGGATCACGTGCCAGACCGCGTGCAGGCCCAGACCGCGGTAGAGCGGGACAACGGAACGTAGCAACTCAGAGACGCCGCCGCCGTACGGCGTGGCGCTCACGTGCGCTACACGGAGCCCCCGGAGCGCTGCCGCCAGATCCTCCAGCGCCGCCAGCCGCTCCGGGCTCATGAGTGCCGCGTACTCGGAGAGCGGCGCAATGTCCACGTCCACGGTCTGCAGCATGGCATCCTCCTGGCGTCCACCGGCCTGTTCTCCAAGTATAGCGCCGCATCCTGGCGCTCCGCGTACCACGGCCCGGCAGTGGCGCGCGATGCAAAGGGGGAGTACGTTGTGGACGGGCGAACTGCCCGCCCGTGGCCCCCGCCGACGCGTTGATTCGAGATGCAAGAGGAGGGCCATCACCATGGGACGGCTTGACAACAGGGTTGCCTTGGTCACCGGGACGGCCACCGGCATCGGGCATGCCATCGCAGTTCGGTTCGCTCAGGAGGGCGCTGCTGTGGCCATGGCCGACTACCAAGAGGAGGCCGGACGGCGCGGGGCGGACGAAGTCACCAGGGCCGGCGGGCGCGCGGTCTTCATCCAGGCGGACGTCTCGCGCCCGGACGATGTGCGCCGTATGGTGCAGGAGACCGTGGACGCCTTCGGGCGGCTGGACGTGCTGGTGAACAATGCCGGCGTTGGGGAGTCACCGGCGCCGGTCCACGAAAAGGCGGAGGAGGAGTGGGCCCGGATCCTCGCCATCAACCTCACCGGCGTCTTCCTGGGGATGAAGTACGCCATCCCGCACATGCTGCGGAACGGCGGCGGCAGCATCGTCAACATGGCGTCGGTCCTGGGCCTGGTGGGGTTGGCCGGGGCCGCCGCCTACGCGGCCGCCAAGGGCGGCGTGGTGCAGCTCACCCGGGTGGCGGCCCTGGAGTACGCAACGCAGGGCATCCGGGTGAACGCCGTGGCGCCCGGCTTCATCCGGACGCCCATGGTGGAGCAGTACCTCAAGCAGGCACAGGCCACGGGGGAGGCCGGCACCGGCGAGCAGGCCCTCCTGACCGTGGAGCCGGTGCGGAGGCTGGGCGTGCCGGAGGAGGTGGCCGCCGTGACCCTCTTCCTCGCCTCGGACGAGGCCTCCTTCGTCACCGGGAGCGTCTACACGGTGGACGGCGGCTGGACGGCGTACTGAGGCCGCGCCCGGCGCGGCCGCCACCCCGACGGTAGGGCCACGCCCCACCGTGGGCGCTCCCCAAACCCCGCCTGAAAATCGTGGCCTGCCCCGCAGACGCGGCAGCCGGAACCTGTCATACTGAGGCTGGCCGCCGGTGCCCGGCGGCTTCACCCCCAATGGTCCCCCCAAGCGCCCCGCCGCAGAGCCCGTCCGCACGGTGGGCTA
Source organism: Dehalococcoidia bacterium (assembly GCA_036564075.1). Classification (GTDB taxonomy): domain Bacteria; phylum Chloroflexota; class Dehalococcoidia; order DATCLE01; family DATCLE01; genus DATCLE01. Next base: position 8,015 of record DATCLE010000153.1, on the reverse strand, counting down.
CAGAAGGCGAGGTGGCCATGAGGGTACCGCACCCCCTTCAGCGACAGGCACCCGCAACCCCCGCAGGACCGGACGGCGACGCGGCCATCCGGGCCGAGGGGATCGTGAAGACCTACCGGAGCGGCGCCACGGTGGTGCAGGCGCTGCGCGGGGTGGACCTCACCATCCGGCGCGGTGAGATGGTCGCCATCATGGGGCCGTCCGGCTGCGGCAAGACCACGCTGCTCAACTGCCTCTCCGGCCTGGACGGCGTGGATGCCGGCGACATCCGCATTGAGGGCGTCTCCCTGAAGGCCATGTCAGATACGGAGCGCACGCGCTACCGCGCCCGGCGGATGGGCTTTGTCTTCCAGTTCTACAACCTGCTCAGCGTCCTGACCGCGGTGGAAAACGTGGAGATGCCCCTGCTCCTCTCCGGGACTTCGCCAGGGGAGGCACGGGCCAGGGCGCGCCGGGCGCTGACCATGGTGGGCCTGGCGGAGCGGGAGGGTCAGCCTCCCGCGTCCCTCTCCGGCGGTGAGCGCCAGCGCGTCACCATCGCCCGGGCGCTGGTGAACGACCCCGCCATCGTCTGGGCCGACGAGCCCACCGGCGACCTGGACAGCGCCAACGCCGAGGAGATCATGGCCCTGATGCGGCGTCTGAACCGGGAGCAGGGCATCACCTTCGCCATCGTGACGCACGACATCGGGATCGGCCGCCGGGCCGACCGCATCGTACGGATGGCGGACGGGCAGATCGTCGGCGAGGAGTTCCCGGCGTAGGAGGCACCGAATGTACGCGCGGACCACCCTCTTTGAGATCGATACCGTCCGGATCCCGCTGGACCAGGCGGAGCGCCTGTTCATGGAGCAGGTGCTGCCGCAGCTCAGGCACCAGCCAGGCTACCGGGGCGTGGTGGTGATGCGCACGCCGGAAGGCAAGGGGATGGTGCTCACCCTCTGGGCAGACCAAGAGGCTGCCCGCGCCGGCGTCGAGAGCGGCTACTACCAGGAGCAGGTTGCCAAGTTCGTCACCTTCATGCGCCAGCCCCCCGGCCGCGAGCACTACGAGGTGGTGCACACGGAACTGACGCCGGAAGCCGCCGTCTAGCAAGCGGGAGCGTGCACCCATGGAGACCCTCTTCGGGATCCGGGTCCAGGTGCTGATGTGGACCTTTCTGGGCCTGACCGCGGTGATCGCCGCGTGGTCCGTGCTGGTCACGCTGCGCCAGCCGGTGCTGGTGCGCCTGAGCCTGCGGAACCTGCCGCGCCGTCTAGGCCGGACGGTGCTCATTGTCACGGGCCTCATGCTGGCCACCACCATCATCTCCGCCGCGTTCACCGTGGGGGACACCGTTGCCCGCACCATCCGCACGGACGTGATTGCGTCCCTGGGGCAGGTGGACGAGGTGGTCTCCGTCCAGGAGGAGGGAGACATCGAAGTCACGGGTGAGAGCGCGCCGGCGGCGTACTTTGACGCGGCGCGGTTCCAGGAGTTGCGGGCGGCCCTGGCGGACGACCCGAACATCGACGGCCTCATGCCGCTCATCTGGGAGACGGCGGGGGTGCAGAGCCCGGCTTCCCGCCGGACGGAGCCACGGGTGACGGTCTTCGCGGCGGACCCAGCCTTCATGGACGGCTTCGGGACCATCCGCAGGGAGGACGGCGCCGCCGTCACCCTGGCGGACCTGGCACCGGATGAGGTCTACCTGAACAGGGAGGCCGCGGACGGCCTGGCGGCGGCCCCGGGGGACCCGCTGCTGGTCTACGGCCCCGCCGGGCCGCGAGAGGTGACGGTCAACGCAGTGGTCCGGTACGACGGCGGGGGGACCACCACCACGGAGCCGGGCCTGCTGATGCGGCTGGCCACCGCTCAGCAACTCTTCCAGCGGGAAGGGCAGGTGAAGCACATCGCCGTCTCCAACCAGGGCGACGCCGAGTCGGGCGCGGCGCTGACGGACCAGGTGCTGGCGCGGGTGCGGCCGGCGGCGGCGGCCCTGGGGCTGGCGGTGGAGCCGACGAAGCGGGAGGACCTCCAGACCGCCGACGAGGCCGGCGATGCGTTCAGCACCTTCTTCGTCACCTTCGGCAGCTTCGCCATCGCCGCCGGGATCATGCTGATCTTCCTCATCTTCGTGATGCTGGCGGCGGAACGGAAGCCGGAGATGGGCATTTCCCGGGCCATTGGTGCGGAGCGCCAGCACCTGGTCCAGATGTTCGCCTTCGAAGGGCTGGCGTACGACGTGTTCGCCGCTGCCGTCGGCGCGCTTGCGGGCGTGGCCGTGGCCTGGGTGATGACCGCGCTGGTAGCCACCGCCATGACCGAAACGGGGGTGGAGTTACGGCGGACCGTCACGGTCCAGAGCCTGGTGACGGCCGCCACCATGGGCGTCGTGCTGACCTTCCTGGTGGTGACCGTGTCCGCGTGGCGCGTCAGCGTGCTCAACGTGGTGGCGGCCATCCGCAACCTCCCGGAGCAGGGCCGGCGCACGGGCCGCGCGTCCCTGGTGTGGGGCGTCGTGCTCCTGGCGGCGGGCCTCCTCCTGCTGGTCCTGGGGTACTCCAGCCGCCAGATGACCCCCTTCGGCCTGGGCCTCTCCTTCGTGATCCTGGCGGCGGTGCCTATCCTGCGGTGGCGGGGCGCGCCGGACCGGGCGGCCTTCACGGCGCCGGCCGTGGTGCTGCTGGTCTGGTGGCTCCTGCCGGCCGATGCCCTGGACGCCATCCTGCCGGAGATGGAGTCGGACTTCAACCTGTTCATCACTGCGGGGCTGATCATGGTGACCGCCGCCACCTGGGTGGTCATGTACAACTCCGACCTCCTGCTGCGCCCCGCCATGGCAGCCGCCGGCCGGGCGCCGGGCGTGCTGCCCTCCGTGAAGGCCGCCGTCACGTACCCCCTGGCCAACCGCTTCCGGACCGGCGTGACGCTGGCTATGTTCACCTTGGTGGTGTTCACCCTGGTGATCGGGGCCATCATGACCACGTCGTTCACCGAGGCGTACGACGACGTGGCCCTCTACGGCGGGGGCTTCGACATCCGGGCGGAGACCGTCCGGACCAACCCGGTGGAGGACCTGCGTGGGTCCATCGCCGCGGGCACGGACGTCGATCCGGAGGACGTCCAGGTAGTCGCGGACCAGTCGCTCCTCGTAGCGGAAGCACGGCAGGCGGGCACGGACCGTGCCCCGGCGCCCTACCCGCTCCGCGGCCTGGACGACGCGTTCCTGGACGCCACCACGTTCGGGATGGCCGCCATCGCGGAGGGGTACGGCTCACCCCAGGAGGTGTGGGCTGCCCTCAAGGCCAATCCTACCCTGGCCGTGGTGGACGGCCTGCCGGCGCCGCGCCGGGCCCGCTTCGCCTTTGGCGGTCCGCAGACGGACTTTCAGCTCGAAGGGTTCTTCGTGGAGGACGGCACCTTCGCGCCGTTCCAGGTGGAGGTCCGGGACCCGACCACCGGCGCTGCGACGCAACTGACCGTCATTGGGGTGTTGCAGGACGTGGTGCCGCCGTCCATGGTCGGCATCTCCACCTCCCAGCGGACTGTGGAGCAGACGTTCCCGGCGGGGGCGCAGCCGAACGCGCACTTCCTCCGGCTCCGCCCGGGGGCGGACGTGGACCAGGTGGCGGCCGGGCTGGAGTCGGCGTTCCTGGGGAACGGCTTGGAGGCCGTGGTGCTGCAGGAGGAACTGGATGACTCCCTGGCCGTGAGCCGCAGCTTCAACTACGTGGTGGAAGGGTTCCTGGGCCTGGGGCTGGTGGTGGGCGTCGCGGCGCTGGGCGTCGTCACCGCCCGGTCCGTGGTGGAGCGGCGGCACGAGATCGGCATCATGCGGGCCATCGGCTTCGAGCGGGGGCGCGTGCAGCTCAGCATCCTGCTGGAGTCGTCCATGGTGGCGGTGGTGGGCATCGTCACGGGCACCGCCCTGGCCTTCGCCACGGCCCTGAACATCATCCGTGACACGCGGGAGCAGCCAAGCTGGGCGAACCTGGAGTTGACGGTGCCGTGGCTCGCCCTGGGCGTCATTTTCGGCGTCGTGCTGGTGGCCGCCGTGATCACCGCCTACCTGCCCGCCCGGCGGGCCTCCTGGGCCTACCCGGCGGAAGCGCTCCGCTACGAGTGAGGTGGGTGCGGCCAGGGTGCCGAGCGGCCCCGGAGCCGGGGCGCGATGCGCACCAAGGGGAGGGTACAAGGGTGTTCACGCGGGTGCTGGTCCCTCTGGATGGTTCGGCGGCGGCCGAAGCAGCCCTGCCCTACGCCGAGCGGCTTGCGCGTCACGCCGGTGCGGAAGTTCTGCTGGTCCGCGTTGTGCCGCCGCCTCCCCAGTCCGTGTTCGCTCCCGGACGGTCCGCAGCGGCAGAGGAAGCCGCTGCGGCGGCATACCTGGCTCAGTTGACCGGGCGCCCCGCGCTGAGGGGCTTGCAGGTAGCCGTGCTGGCGGTTCGGGGCTACCCGGCAACCCAGATTGCCAGGACTGCCGCCCGCAGGGCCGGCACCCTGGTCGTGATGGCCACCCGCGGCCTCACCGGCCTGCGCCGGGCGGGGCCGGGCTCCACGGCGGACAGGGTCCTGCACCTGTCCCGGGCCCCGGTTCTCCTGGTCCCGTCCGCCTCGGTGGGTCAGCGACAAGAGCGGCTGGTGGTAGGGTTGGACGGGTCCGCCCGGGCCGAGGCCGTGCTGGCACCGGCGGCGGACGTGGCCCGCGGCCTGGGCCTGCCCTTGGTGTTGCTGCACGTCCTGCCGCCGGCAGCGCCCGAGCGCTCCCGGCAGGCGGCCGAAACGTACCTGCGCGAGATAGGGGACCGGCTCACGGCGGAGGGGCTCCCGGCGACGGTCGCGGTGCGGGAAGGCGACCCGGCCGAGGTACTGGCGGCGGAGGACGGCCGGGCGGTGGTGGCCCTGGCGAGCCACGGCCGCACCGGGCTCAGCCGCCTGCTGCTGGGATCCGTGACGGAGCGGGTGGTGGACCGGGCGGCCGGACCGGTCCTGGTGGCGCGGGTGCCGGTGGCGCGGCGGCGCGGGCAGACCCGTTCCCGCTCCGGCGCAACCCGTTCCCTCTGACTGATACGGTGAACGCGTCACGACGGCCCGGGCGCGGACTCCGCCAGCGAGAGGTACGCCTCCTCCTCCTGGGCGAAGTGCAACCGCAGGATGGCGTGGAGGCCGTAGAGGACGCGGCGGAGCTCCGCCACGTCGTCCGCATCCGGCCCCTCGGGAGGGAGGTCGTCGAGCAGCCGTCCGAGGAGGCGCGTGAGGCGGCTGATCTCCACGTGGGCACGGCTCATGGGGCCGGTGGGGTCCTCGCCGCCCACGAGGCGCGCCACCACGGGGTAGAGCACGGTCTCCTCCGCCTCCTCGTGGGGCAGGAGGCGCTCCACCAAGTCTCCGTGGATGGTCCGGATCTCCGCCAGGACGGTCTCCGCCGCGTCCCGGCCCAGGCGGTCCGCCGCCGCGCGGACGCGGTTCACCAGCGGCAGCAACTGGGCGTGCTCTGCCTGGAACCGGCGGCTCAGCGCCGCCTCCGGCCCTCGGGACACGGTAGTGGGCCGGGCGCCCGTGAGCGCGCGGAGGGCGTTCAGGATGACCGCCAGGTCAATGCCCTCCTGGAGGAACGCGCCCGCAGCGGGGGGCAGGTAGCCCGCGGCCGCCGCCAGCATCGCCGCCAGCGACAACCCCATGCCGGCCAGGACGCTCTGGAGCGCGATGCGTCGGGAGCGCCGGGCCACGCGGACGGCCTCCACCAGCCGGTCCAACCGGTCTACCACCAGGACCACGTCTGCGGCCTCCGACGACGCCGTGGCGCCCCGAGCGCCCATGGCCACGCCCACGTCCGCCGCGGCCAGGGCCGGCGCGTCGTTGATGCCGTCGCCCACCATGGCAACCGTCCCGCGGGCCCGGGCGGCTTGGACCGCCGCCACCTTCTCTTCGGGGCTCTGCTCCGCCAGCACGGCGTCCACGCCCACCGCGGCGCCCACGGGCTCAGCGACATCCGCGTGGTCGCCGCTCAGGAGCACCACCTCACGGATGCCGATCCGCCGAAGCGCCCGGAGCGTCCGGGCGGCGTCCGGCCGGATGGGGTCCTCCAGCACCAGGGCACCGGCCAGGGCGCCGTCCACCGCCACGAAGACCGAAGCCGCCCCCTCAAAGGCCGTACGCCGTCGCAGGCGGTGCGCCCAGCCGGGGACCGGACGGCCCCCGGTCACCCACTCGGCGCTGCCCACGGCCACGTCGCGACCGTCCACCCGGCCCCGGACACCGCGGCCGGGCTCCTCGGTCACATCCAGGGGCAGCGCCAGCCGCAGCCCGCGCTCGTACGCGGCGCGGACGACGGCACCGGCCAGGACGTGGGAGGACACCTGATCCAGGGAGGCGGCCAGCCACAGCAGCGTCTCCGCGTCCACCCGCTCCTGCGCTTCGATGTCCGTGAGGAACGGCCGGCCGGCCGTGATGGTGCCCGTCTTGTCCAGGACCAGGATCCCCACCCTGGCCAGCGTCTCCAGGGCACCGCCGCCCTTCACCACAATCCCCCGGCGGGCACCGCGCGAGAGCCCCGCGACGATGGCAATGGGCGCGGCCAGGATGAGGGGGCAGGGCGTGGCGACAACCAGCACCGCCAGGGCGCGAACCGGGTCGCCGGAGATGAGCCAGGCCAGCCCTGCCAGGACCAGGGTGAGGGGCAGGAACGCCGTGGCGTAACGGTCCGCCAGCCGGACGAACGGCGCCTTGATGGCTTGGGCCTCCGCCACCAGCCGGACAATGCCGGCATACGTGCTGCCCGCGGCGGTGGCCGTGGCGCGGAGGTCGAAGGGGGATCCGGCGTTCACCACGCCGCTCCGGACGGTATCGCCGGGCTGGCGCTCTACCAGGCGTGCCTCGCCGGTGAGGGCGGACTCGTCCAGGACTGCGACGCCTTCCGCGATGCCGTCCACCGGCACTACGTCGCCGGGACGGATGAGCAGCCGGTCACCGGGCTGAACCGCCTCCACCGCAGCGGTCTGAAGCCCGCCGTCCCGGTAGCGGGTCACCGCCTGCGGGGCCCGAGCCAGCAAGGCCGTGAGGTCGCGCCGTGCCCGCCGGTCGGCGTAGCCCTCCAGCGCCTGGCCCGTGGCGAACATGACGGCGATGACGGCTCCTGCCAGGTACTCGCCCAGGATGAGCGCGCCGAGCAGCGCCAGCGCTGCGATCACGTCCACCCCCGTGCGCCGCTGGAGCAGCGCCCGCGCCACGGCCAGGCCCAGCGGTGCCAGCGCCAGGGCGGCCGTGAGGCCCCAGGCCCAGGAGGCTGCGGTGGGCGCGCGCAGGAGCCAAGTCAGGCCGCCCAGGGCCAGGCCCGCCGCCGTGACCGCCAGCAGCGCCACGTCCGGCCCGAAGGGCAGGAACCGCAGCCGCGCGGGCGGCCGTGCGTCCTTGGGCGCGGGGGGAGTCGGCTCCGCATGCGGTCTTTGGTCCCGAACCTGCACGGTGCTGTCCTCCTACTGCGGGCACGACGGAGGGGTGTGCCCCTTCTACCACTACCATACCGCACCCTGGCAGGCCGCCTTCCGGTTGGTCTCCGGACCTTGTCAGGGTGGCAGCGAGCGCGTACCGTTGCAGTGGAGGCGCAGCCATGCTGGTGCGCGAGTTCATGACATCGAAGGTTGTGACCATCACCGAGGAGGAGACCTTGAAGACGGCCGACCTGCGCTTCCGGCAGGGCCGGTTCCGGCACTTGCCGGTGGTGCGGGACGGAACCGTGGTGGGCGTTGTCTCGGACCGGGACGTCCGGGCGTTGCGGGACCTGGACGTGCCTGACCTTCCCGCCGTCCTGGAGCGGCGGCGGGTCCGGGACGTCATGCGGAGGCCGGCCATCGTCGCTTCGCCGCAGGACCCGCTGGAACAGGCGGCCCGGCTCATGTACGAACGGAAGATCGGCTGCCTGCCGGTGGTGGACGAAGGACGCTTGGTGGGCATTGTGACCACCAGCGACGTGTTCCGGGCCTTTGTCCAGGTGATGGGCGTGGCCGAACCGGGTACCCGGTTGGAACTTACCC
>DATCLE010000152.1:0-12164 GCA_036564075.1 Dehalococcoidia bacterium | reverse complement strand
GGTCCGGCGTCAGCGGCCCCAACCGGTACGGCCGGAGGTAGAACCAGGAGGGGCCGTAGTGGTGCTTCTTGGTGTACACCGCCTGGCCCAGCACGTCGCCGGCGGCCAGCGCCGTCCGCCAGCGGTCCTCGAACCGGTACCAGGTGGAGTCCGTGATCACCACCGGGCGGCCCAGCGGATCGGCGGCGCGGACGGCGGCCACCTCCGCCGCCAGCACGTCCGGCGGGATCCACCAGCCGTCCGTCTTGTACCAGTTCTGCAGCAGCGGTTCGTTCTCCACCTGCCACGCCTCGATGGTCGGCTCCCCCGCGTAGCGCTCCACCACGGCCCGCAGCATCTCCAGCGTCTCCTCCCGCACCAGCGGGTCCCACGCGGGCGAGTAGGGGCAGAGCCGGGCGGGGTGCTCCGGGAACTCCGCGCGCTCCCGGAGCCAGGCGGGGAGGTAGAACTCCGGGTAGCGCTGGGCCTTCATGCCCACGGTGAGCACCACGCGGGCGCCCCGGGCGGTGGCCTCCTGGAGTTGCCAGTCGATGCTGGAGAAGTCGAACCGGTCGTCCTGGGGCTCGATCTCATCCCAGTAGACGGAGAGGCGGAGGTGGCGGACGCCCAGGTCGTCCAGGACGGCCGTCAGGGTCTCGCGGCAGTCCAGGCCCAGCCAGGCGGCGTGGCGGCAACTGAAGTTGGCGCCGTAGACCGGCCGGTAGGCTGGCCCGTGCTCGTACCAGTACCGTCCGAACCAGAGCTGGTGCAGGAGCAGGGCGGCGGCGACGGTGAGGAGGAAGGCGAAACGGAAGCGCACGGCGAACCCTGGCGGCCATCATACCACGCGGATGCGGCACGACGGCAGGGTCGGCGCCGTGGCGCAGAAAAATCGCCGCCCGAACGGTGCTGCCCCGCCTTCAGCACCGTCCGGACGGCTACGGGTTCATCCTACCGGAGGGCCGCATCACAGCTCCATAACAGGAACGCCGTCATCCGTAACAGAACCATACGAATCCGCGGGCGCCGCGGACCCGCCCGGCCCTTGTTCCGGGCGGTGCCGGGCGGTAGCATGGCGGTACCACGGAGGAGGGGGCGTGAGCCGGACTGCCACGGCGCTGACCGTCTTCGGCGTGATGCTGGGCATCTTCCTGGCGGCCGTGGAGAGCACGGTTGTGGGCACGGCCATGCCCACCATCATCGGCAAGCTGGGCGGGGTCAGCCTCTACGGCTGGGTCTTCTCCGCCTACCTCCTGGCCTCCACCACCACCGTCCCGCTCTACGGCAAGCTGGCGGACACCTTCGGGCGGAAGCCGGTCTTCCTCTTCGGCGCGGGGCTCTTCCTCACGGGCTCCATGCTGTGCGGGCTGGCCGGCTCCATGGGCCAGCTCATCGCCTTCCGGGCGTTGCAGGGGCTGGGTGCGGGGGCCATCCTGCCCATCACGCTGACCATTGTGGGGGACCTCTTCTCCGTGGAGCAGCGGGCGCGGATGCAGGGGCTGTTCAGCGGCGTCTGGGGCGTGGCCAGCGTGACGGGCCCGGCGCTGGGCGGCTTCATCACGGACCACCTGGACTGGCGGTGGGTCTTCTACGTCAACGTTCCCTTCGGCCTGCTGTCCATGGGGCTGCTCATCGTCTTCTTCCGGGAGCGGGTGGAGCGGGTGCGCCGCCCCGTGGACTACGTGGGCACCGCCACCCTCACCGCCGCCGTGGTGCTGTTCCTGCTGGCGCTGCTCCAGGGGGGCGAAGCGTGGCCGTGGCGCTCCGTGCAGACCTTCGCGCTGGTGGGGTCCGCGCTCATGCTCTTCGGCGTCTTCCTCTGGAACGAACGCCGGGCGCCGGACCCCATGCTGCCGCCCTCCCTGTTCCGGCACCGGCTCATCGCCGTGGCGGGGCTGGCCAGCTTCGTCTCCGGCGGCGTCATGTTCGGCGTCACCACCTTCGTGCCGCCCTTCGTGCAGGGCGTCCTGGGGGGGAGCGCCACCAACGCCGGGATGGCGCTGGCGCCGCTCTCCATCGGCTGGCCGGTGGCCAGCGTGGTGGCCGGGCGGATGATCCTGCGGGTGGGCTACCGGGCCATGGGGCTGCTGGGCGGCGTCCTGCTGGTGGCGGGCGCCGCCGTCCTGCTGGCGGTGGGGCAGGACAGCAGCCAGGCGCTGGTCATGGCCGCCATGCTGAGCATCGGCGCGGGCATGGGGTTCTCCTCCACCTCCTTCCTCATCGCCGTGCAGAACGCCGTGGCCTGGAGCCAGCGCGGCGTGGCCACGGCCTCCATCCAGTTCTTCCGCACCATCGGCGGCAGCATTGCCGTGGCCGCCATGGGCGCCATGCTGAACGCCCAGTGGCGGGCCCACGGCGCGGGCGTGGACGCCGGCGGCGCCGACGTGTCCGAGGCCAACGTGCTGCTGGACACCGCCGCCCGCGGCGCCCTGCCGGCCGAGGCCCTGGCGGCGCTCCAGGGCGCCCTGGCCACCTCCCTCCACGCCGTCTACCTCCTGGTCTTCGCCGCCGCGGCCGCCTCCATGGCCGCCGTCCTGCTCTTCCCGTCCGGCAGCGTGGCGGACCTGGCCCACCAGCCGGAGGCACCGCCGGGGCCGCCGGCGCCTGCCGAACCGCTGCCGGAGGGCGCGGCGCCGGCCGGAGACCCGGACCGCCGGTAGCGGCCGCCGCCCCCTGACGGCGGCCCGCGGCGCCGGGAGGGCCTAGATCCGCTCCAAGTCCGTGACCGTGCGCTCGTTGCGGACGTCCCCCGTGTTCAGGGTGGTCTTGGGCTCCAGCAGGAGGACGTGCGCCTCCTCCTCCGCCACCGGCTGGTGCTCGACGCCCCTGGGGACCACGGCGAACTCGCCGGCGTGCAGGCGGACCTCGCCGTCCCGCAGGCGGATGGTCATCGATCCTCGGACCACCAGGAACAGCTCGTCCTCCGCCTCGTGCTGGTGCCAGACGAACTCGCCCTTCAGCTTGACCAGCTTGACATAGGCGTCGTTCACCTCCCCCGCGATCTTCGGGCTCCAGTAGTCGGCGAAGCGCGCAAAGGCGTCCGCCAGGTTGACGCGCTGGACCATCGGCCTCCTCCATGGCTGGGGTTGTGTCCCTGTAGCATACCAGAGGCCGGCCCCGCGCCGCCGAATAGCCAGCCTGGGGGATTCGGGCCCGGTGCAGCTCCGCTAGGGTGGGGGCGGATGCCCCCACGGGCGGTCTCCCTCACGGATCCCGACCCCTCCGCGGCCGGGGTGCCGCCGCTGTCACACCGGCGCGGGATGGTGCGCTAGGTGATGAACGCGCCGCCGGACAGCGGAGAGATCCGCCGTTCCGCTTCCTGTGGCCCGCCGGGCACTAGGAATCGGCGTGCCGCTGCGCGACAATAAGAAGGGGAGATCTGCGACCAATACCATGCGGGACGGCCTCCGTGTGCGCCGCCGCGGCGCGCGGGAGCGCCGGAGGGATCGTTAGAGAGTAGAGGGCATGGAGCGGTACGACGTCGTCATCATCGGTGGGGGTCCCGGCGGCTACGTGGCGGCCATCCGCGCCGGGCAGCTCGGGCTGCGGACGGCGCTGGTGGAGAAGGAGGCCGTGGGCGGGGTCTGCTTGAACTGGGGCTGCATCCCCAGCAAGGCCATCCTCCGCAACGCTGAGGTGGTGCACCTGATCCGTCGGGGCGAGCGCTTCGGCATCAGCTACGACAACCTGCGGCTGGACGTGGCGGCCGCCATCGACCGGAGCCGGACGGTGGTGGACCGCATGGTGCAGGGGGTGGAGTTCCTCCTGGGGAAGCACGGCGTGACCCTCTACCGGGGCGAAGGCTACCTGCATGACCGCACCAAGGTAGAGGTCCGCCCGGACGGCACGGAGCTGGAGGCGGACCACATCATCGTTGCCACCGGGGCCAGCCTGCGCTCCCTGCCGGGGGTGGAGGTGGACGGCAAGACGGTGCTCACCAGCCGGGAGGCGCTGGAGCTGCGGACGCTGCCCAGATCGGCGGTGATCATCGGCGGCGGGCCGCAGGGCGTGGAGTTCGCCTACTTCTGGCGGGCCTACGGCGTGGAGGTGACGGTGGTGGAGCTGCTGCCGCACCTGGTGCCCGGCGAGGACGAAGAGGTGAGCCGGTCCCTGGAGCGGGCCTTCACGGCGCAGGGCATCGGCGTGCGGACCGGAGCCCGGGTGCAGGCGGTGCAGCGGCGGCGGAACCGCGTGGCGGTGCAGGTGGAGGCCGGGGCGGACGGCGCCGGCCCGCTGGAGGCGGACCTGGTGCTGCTGGCGGTGGGCGTGCGGGCCAACACCGAGGGGTTCGGCCTGGAGCGGCTGGGCGTGGCGCTGGAGAACGGCTTCGTGAAGGTGGACGGGCGGATGCGGACCAACGTGCCGGGCGTCTACGCCATCGGCGACGTGACGGGGCCACCGCTGCTGGCGCACGTGGCCTCCGCCCAGGGCGAGGTGGCGGTGGAGGACATCGCGGGCCTGGCGCCGCCGGCCCTCAAGTACGACGACATGCCCCGCGCCACGTACTGCCAGCCGCAGGTGGCCAGCTGGGGCCTGACGGAGCGGCAGGCGAAGGAGCGGGGGTACGAGGTGCGCGTGGGGAAGTTCCCCATGCGGGCCAACGGCAAGGCGCTGGCCATCGATGAGACGGAGGGCTTCGTGAAGGTGGTGGCGGACGCCCGGTACGGCGAGATCCTGGGCGTCCACATGATCGGCCCGGACGTGACGGAGCTGCTGAGCGAGCTCTCCGTGGCCAAGGCGCTGGAGGCCACGTACCTGGAGGTGGGGCGGACGGTGCACCCGCACCCGACGCTGGCGGAGACGGTGCGCGAGGCGGCGCTGGCGGTGACCAACGAGGCGATCCACTTCTGGACCGGCACGCCGTCCCGGGCACCCAAGGAAGCGGTGAGGTAGGGAGACCATGGCAACACGACTGCCGGGGGCGCCGGCACTGGAGCGCGAGCAACTGCTGGACTTCCTGTACCAGATGCTGCTCATCCGGCGCTTTGAGGAGCGCAGCGCGGAGCAGTACGGGCGGCAGAAGATCGGCGGCTTCCTCCACCTGTACATCGGGCAGGAGGCCGTGGCGGTGGGCGCGGTGGCGGCGCTCTCGCCGGAGGACTACATTGTCAGCCACTACCGGGAGCACGGGCACGCCCTGGCGCGCGGCTGCGACCCGAAGCGGGTGATGGCGGAACTGTTCGGCCGGGAGGGCGGCGTCTCGCGCGGCAAGGGCGGCTCCATGCACCTGTTCGATAAGGAGCGGCACTTCCTGGGCGGCTACGCCATTGTAGCGGGGCACCTGCCCATCGCCGTGGGGCTGGGGCTGAGCGGCCAGTACCTGGGGCAGGACCGCATCGCCGTGGCGTTCTTCGGGGACGGCGCCGTGAACGAGGGCGCGTTCCACGAGTCGCTGAACCTGGCGGCGGTGTGGAAGGTGCCGGTGCTCTTCATCTGCGAGAACAACCAGTACGCCATGGGCACGGAGATCAGCCGCGTCTCCGCGGAGACGGAGGTCTACAAGCGGGCGCTGGCCTACAACCTCCACGCGGAGCAGGTGGACGGCATGGACGTGGTGGCCGTGTACGAGGCCACCAAGCGGCTGGCGGAGCGCGCCCGCAGCGGCGAGGGCCCCATGTTCCTGGAGGCCATGACGTACCGCTTCCGCGGCCACTCCATGGCGGACCCGGAGCTCTACCGGAGCAAGGAGGAGACGCAGCGCTGGCTGGGGCGCGACCCCATTGCGCGGCTGAAGGACCGGCTGGAGAACGCGGACCTGCTGCGCGAAGAGGAGTACACGGACCTGGACCGGCGGGCGCGGGAAGCGGTGGATGAGGCGGTCCGCTGGGCGGACGCCAGCCCGCCGCCGCCGCCGGAGGCGCTGTGGACGGACGTCTACGTGGGCCGCGGGCCTGTACGGGGGCGGGACCATGCCTGAGATCACCTATCGTGAGGCCATCTCCCAGGCGCTCCAGGAGGAGCTGAACGCCGACGAACGGGTCTTCCTCATGGGGGAGGACATCGGCGCGTACGGCGGCTCCTATGCCGTCACCAAGGGATTCCTGGAGGCCTACGGGGAGAAGCGCGTGCGGGACACGCCCATCTCGGAAGAGGCCATCGTCGGCTGCGCCATCGGCGCGGCCATGGGCGGGCTGAAGCCCATCGCGGAGCTGATGACCATCAACTTCAGCCTGCTGGCCATGGACCAGATCGTCAACAACGCCGCCAAGATCCTCTACATGTCCGGCGGTCAGGTGCCGGTGCCGTTCGTCCTGCGGACGGTCTCCGGCGGCGGCCTCCAGCTAGGCGCCCAGCACTCCCAGTCGCTGGAGTCGTGGTACGCCCAGGTGCCGGGGCTGGTGGTGGTGGCCCCCGCCACGCCGTACGACGCCAAGGGGCTGCTGAAGTCCGCCATCCGGGAGCCGAACCCGGTGCTCTTTGTGGAGCACAGCCTCCTCTACCGGGTGCGGGGCGAGGTGCCGGAGGGCGACTACACGGTGCCCATCGGCGAGGCGGACGTGAAGCGGGAGGGCAAGGACGTCACCATTGTGGCCTACCTACGGACGCTGGGCCTGGCGCTGGAGGTGGCGGACCGTCTGGCACGGGAGGAGGGCGTGGAGGCGGAGGTGGTGGACCTGCGGACGCTGCGCCCGCTGGACCTGGAGCCGGTCTTCGCCTCCGTGAAGAAGACGAACCGGGCGGTGATTGTGGAGGACGCCTGGCAGACGGGCGGGCTCTCCGGGGAGATCGCCGGCCGGATCCAGGACGAGGTCTTCGACTGGCTGGATGCGCCGGTGAAGCGGCTGAACGCGCCGGACGTGCCCATGCCCTACGCCCGGAACCTGGAGCAGCTTGCCCTGCCCACGGCCGATCAGCTCTACGACCTGGTGCTGGAGACGTTGCAGTGACCCGCAGCACCGGGGGGAGGGTGCGACACTGGCTACCGAAGTGATCATGCCCCAGATGGGCTTCGACATGAAGGAGGGCAAGGTCGTCTCCTGGCGCAAGCGGGAGGGCGACCAGGTCCAGGAAGGGGAGATCATCGCCGACATCGAGACCGATAAGGCGGTGGTGGAGATGGAGGCGTTCGCCTCCGGCGTCCTGGGGCGGATCGTCGTGCCGGAGGGGGAGACGGTGCCGGTGGGGACGGTCATCGCCTACCTGGTGGAGCCGGGGGAGGCGCCGCCGTCCGGCGCCCCACCGGAGCCGGCCCGCGTGCAGCCCGCCCCCGCTCCGGCGGCGGAGCGGGGCGAGCCGCCCCAGAGCCCGGGCGCCGTGGAGCAGGAGTACGGGCGCCAGGGCCGGGAGGTGGCGGAGGCGCCCGCCCGGGACTTCCCAGAGCGGGAGGCGCCGGCCCCCGCCCGGGCGGAGGCGCGGCCCTCCGCGCCGCCCCAGCCCGCCGCGGCGGAGCGGTTGCGGGTCACGCCCGTTGCCCGCCGCATTGCCGAGGAGCACGGCATCGACCTGCGGTCGGTGCAGGGCACCGGGCCGGAGGGCCGCATCACGCGGAAGGACGTGGAGGCAGCGCTGGAGCGGCAGCGGGCCGGTGTGGCCGCGCCGCCGCAGCCGGAGGCCGCCCCCGCCGCCGCGGCACCGGAGCGGCCCGCCCTTCCCGTTCGGGAAGGGCCGCCGGGGCGGCCGCAGCCGCTGACCCGCATGCGGGAGACCATCGCCCGCCGCATGTCCCTGGCCAAGCAGCAGATCCCCCACTACTACCTGACCATGGACGTGGACATGACGGCGGCCATGGCGCTCCGGGAGCAGATCAACGCCTCCGGCGCGGCGCCCACCCGGGTCAGCGTGAACGACCTCATCGTGAAGGCGGTGGCCAAGGTCCTGGAGCAGTACCCGGCCTTCAACGCCTCCTACACGGAGGAGGGGATCGTCCACCACCCGCGCATCAACGTCTGCATCGCCATCGCCCTGGAGGACGGGCTCATCGCCCCGTGCGTCCTGGACACCAACCACAAGACCATCGGCCAGATCGCCGAGGAGGCGAAGGACCTGGTGGAGCGGGCCCGGGGCGGCCGGCTGCGGCCGGAGGAGCTCACGGAGGGCACCTTCACGGTGACCAACCTGGGCGCATGGGGCGTGGAGACGCTCATCGGCATCATCCAGCCGCCGCAGAGCGCCATCCTAGGCGTGGGCCAGGTGGCGCCGCAGCCCGTGGTGCGGGACGGCGAGATCAAGGTGGCCCAGATGATGAAGGTGGCCCTCTCCGGCGACCACCGGGTCACCGACGGCGCCGTGGGGGCGCAGTTTCTGGGGGAGCTGCGGGACACGCTCCAGAACCCCTGGCGGCTGCTGGTGTAGCCGGATCGGGACGAACGGAGACGCGAAGAGGGGGCCGCATCCGGCCCCCTCGTTCCTTGGGGCTGGAGTCGGGCCCGCCGCCGCGGCGGATCCCCCACCACGCCGCCGCTCCCACGTCCGGCGCGCGCTCGCTAGATGGCGGCGTTGCCGGAGGTCCCGGAGGTGGCGGTGATGGCGACGATGTCCTCTGTGAACACCACCAGCCGGTCGAAGTGCTGCTCCCGCTCACCGCTGAGGGGCCGGACCGTCACCTTCCGGAGCTCCAGCACGTCGCCCCCTTGGATCTCCGGGATGCGGCTCTCGGGGTTGTGACGCTCCTGGGTGATCTGCTCGCGCGTCCGGTTCCACAGCTCCCGGAACTCGCTCTCCTGGACCGGCTCGCCGCTGATCCAGAGGGAGCCGGTCAGCACCTCCAGCCAGCCGCCGGACTTGACGGCGGCGCTCCGCATCACGCGCGAGACGAAGGTCTTGGTGAACCAGGGTTGGGCCTGCGCCGTGGCGGCGTGCTGGTGCTCCGTGGCCATGGTCCTCCTCCCTGCTCCGTGCCGGGCGGGGCGTGCGTCCCTACGCCACCAGCGTACCAGCGGCTCCCCGGGCAGCGCCCCACCCGAGGGAGGTATGCGTCCCAGACGCGGGGAGGCCCTCCGCGGGACGGAGGGCCTCCGGACCTTCGCTCCGGGGGCGGGCCTCAGGCGCCCTTACCGGCCACGCTCAGGAGGTTCCGCACCTCCTTCACGCCCTCCACGTGGGAGACGCGGTGGAGGATGTACTCCGCCGTGTCCTTGTCCTCCACCTGCCCGCGCACGTAGACCACGCCGTCCACGGCGTTGATGTTGATGGCGCCCTTGGGCACCCGGGGGTCGCCCAGGACCTCAGACTCCACCCTATCCGCAATGAACCGGTCCGTGTCCGGCGGCGGCTCCTGCCGGACCAGGCCCACCGCGTGCCGTGCCCGGTAGAGCGTGCCCTGCATGCGGCCGCCGGCGTAACGCGCCCAGCGGCCCGTCTGCGCGGGGATATCCCGCGTGACCGTGTGCCGGGCGCGCACGGCCTTGTCCCGGATGAGGGCGCGCCGGCGCCGCCCGGCCTGCGGGTCCAGGATCAGCATGAGGGCGGCGCCCCCCAGCATCCCCAGGCCCAGCCAGGCGAGCCGCGTCCGCCAGCGGGGCCGGGCCCGCCGCCGCCCCAGCCGCCGCAGGCCGCGCCGCATCCGCGGGTACGCGTCCGCCCGCAGCCGCTCCATCACCCCTTCCTGCCAGCCGCGGGCGGCCCGTCCCAAGCCGCCGCGGGCCATGGGCGCCACCCGCCGGCCGACGAGGTCCGGCGAGAGGCCCGCCCGGGCGACGCGCTCCCGCACGCGCGGTGCCCGCTCCGCCGCCAGGGCCTGCAACCTGGTCGTCAGCGATGCCATCACGTCCTCCTCCTGTGTCCGGCGCTCCTGTGACCTCCGCCCGCGCGTCCTGCGCGGGCCTGCCGCCTGTGGATGGAAAGCCAGACGCCGGGGGTACGGTTGTCCCTTCCCACAGTAACGGCGGTCCTGTAGGGTGTCAATGAACCCAAGAGTGGTAACGATGCGGGGAGGGCGCTGTGTCACAGAGGAGCGCGCCGGTCCTCCGGGCCGTGGCGCCGGGAACGTACCGGCTGCGGGTGTTGGGGTCCAGCGTGGTGTTGCTGGAGGACGCGGACGGCCTGGTGCTGGTGGACACCGGGCTCAAGGGCAGCGTCGGCCGGATCCTGAGGGCCGTCCGGGGCCTGGGCTACCGCCCGGAGGACGTGCGCCGCGTGCTGGTGACCCACTTCCACCTGGACCACATCGGCTCGCTGGCGGCGGTGCGACGCCTGACGGGGGCCGCCGTCCACGTGAGCGCCGTGGAGGCGGACTACGTGGCGGGGCGGCTCCGCTCCCCCAGCCCGTTCCGGCAGCGGCTCCTGGCGGCGGTGGCCCTGCCCGTTCTGCGGGCGGCGGCGCCGGCCCCGTGCCCCGTGGACGGGCCGCTGGCGGACGGCCAGGTGCTGCCGGTGCGGGGCGGGCTGGTGGCGGTGGCCACGCCGGGACACACGCCGGGCAGCACCTCCTTCTACCTGCCGGCCGAGCGGCTGCTCATCACCGGCGACGCCCTCCAGCGTCGCGGCGACCTGCTGACCTTGCCCCATCCGTGGGTCTCCTGGGACCTGGCCGCGGCGGCGGCGTCCGCGCGGCGGCTGGCGGCCCTGGAGGTGGAGACGCTGGTGCTCAGCCACTTCCGTCCCTTCCTGCGGGGCGCGGGCGCCGCCCTGGCGGACCTGGCCCGCCGGCTGGACGGGGCCGCCCCCTAGGCGGAGGGTACCTGTCCGCCCAGGCGCTGCACCAGGGCGGGCAACACGGTCCCCGCCGGGCCGCGCAACACCACCGCCGCCAGGGGCGAGAGCGGTGTCTCCTCCGGGTTGACCTCAATGAGCCGACCGCCGCGCTGGACGGTGAGCACCGGGAAGTCCGCGGCCGGGTACACCACGGCGGACGTCCCCACCAGCAGCATCAGGTCGCACTGCTCCACCTGCTCGTAGCAGGAGCGGATGGCGTCGTGCGGGATGACCTCGCCGAACATCACCGTGTCGGACTTCACCAGGCCGTGGCAGTGAGGGCAGCGGGGCGGGATCTCCCGGATGGGGAACTGGTCGGCGGGCCAGCGGTGGTGGCACTCGATGCAGCGGAGCTTGGTGCGGTTGCCGTGGATCTCGGTGACGGCCCGGGAGCCCGCCTCCTGGTGCAGGTTATCGATGTTCTGGGTGATGACGTGCCGCAGGAAGCCCATGCGCTCCAGCTCCGCCAGGGCCAGGTGTCCGGCGTTGGGCCGGGCGGCGGCCAGCGCCTCCGCCAGCTCGGAGCCGGGGCCGTCCGGGCCGCGCAGCCGGGCCTGCCACCACCCCGCCGGGTCCTCCAGGAACCGCTGGAAGCCCCGCATGTCCGGCTCCCCGTACCGGGTCCAGAGGCCGCCTTCGCCCCGGAAGGTGGGGATGCCGGACTCCTTGCTGATGCCGGCGCCCACCAGCGCCACCACGTAGCGGGCCTCCCGCACCAGCGCCGCCGCCTGCTCAAGCTCACGCTCCAAACCGTCCATGCCGTCCTCCTCCGGAGGCTGCCGGGGCTGTTCGCCCCCCAGTGTACCGTCGGGCGCGCCGGCGGCCAAGGCGGAGGCCGGCCGCGGCTGGGGCTCCCACCGGCCGGTGCCGTGTGCTACCATGCGGCCGAATCCCCCGAACCGGAGGCCCCGCCATGTCCATCGGGCGACACCTGATCATCGTCCTGCTGGTGATCCTCGCCCTCCGCCTGGTGATGGAGGCGCCGCTGGGCATCACCGGCCGCGCGAACGTCCTGGGCGTGGGGCTGGACGCCACGTACGTGGTGGCCGGGCTGCTGGCGGCGCTCTGCGGCGCCGTGATCGAGGCGGGCCGGGGCGGCGTGGACCGGCTGGGCTTCTCCGCCGGCGCGGTGAACTGGGGGCTCCTGCTGACGCAGGGCGTGGCGGCGGCGCTCCTGGCCTTCATCCCGCCGGAGCAGTGGGTGGAGTGGCTGGGCAATGGGAAGCTGTGGGAGGTGCTGCTGGCCCCCAGCACCCGCATGATCGCCGGGGTGTGGCTGGGCATCGTCCTGGTACGGGCGCTGGGGCAGGGGCGCGCGGCGGTCTAGAGCGGCAGCAGCGAGAGCACCAGGGAGGCGGCGGAGAGCAGCCAGCCCAGCGCCAGGACGAGCGGCCGCTCCGTCCGGTAGCCGGTCACCAGCAGCAGGAGCCCCAGGGCGAAGAAGGTGAAGAGGACGGCGGCCGCCACCACTCCCTCCGGTGCGCTGCCCCCAGTATGGGGCGTGGCGCCGGTGGGGGCAAGCGGCCCGGCCGGCTCAGGGGGGCCGGGGGTGG
>DATCLE010000151.1:0-2398 GCA_036564075.1 Dehalococcoidia bacterium | reverse complement strand
AACATATGTTCTACCTACGGTCGCCCCCCGACCCGTCAGGCGGGGGCGCCGCGGGCCCGCCAGGCGCCCACCACAGCCGCCACGGCGGGGGCCGCCAGGGCGCAGAGGAAGGGGACCAGGGGGTAGTTGAACCGGGGGTCGCCGAAGACGAGGGCGTACGTCAGGAGCCAGAGGAGGGGGACCGCCAGCAGCAGGAGCCGGAGGGGCCGGTCCGCGGCGGCCCACCAGAGGGGCGCCCCCAGCGCCGCCAGCGCCAGGACGGCGTAGAGGAAGCCGCTGGCCGCGCTGGACAGCACCCCCCGCTCCAGGGTGCCCAGGAACGGGCTCCGGCCCCAGGTCTCCGCCGTCTCCACGCTGGAGTCCTCGGAGAAGACGTAGTACAGCTTGGCCACCGCCGCCCGCGCCGTGGCCAACGGGTGGGCGGCCATGTACCCCAGCGCCTCCCGCCGGCCGATGGCGTCCCAGCGGAGCTCCCGCTCCGCGGTGGGCGCGTCCTGGGGGAAAACGGCGGGGTCCGGCAGCCAGAAGTGGCCGGGCGCCCCCGGGTGGTTCCCGATCCAGAGGTCCACGCCGCCGTTGGTGGAGAGCGGGACAAAGGCGTCCAGCACCACCGCGTTGCGGACCCACCAGGGCAGGAGGACGGCCGTCGCGGCCAGGACGGTCAGGGCCATGCGCGGGGCCCACCGGCGCCAGGGGAGGCGGAGGGCCAGCAGGTACGCGCCGGCCGCCGGCAGGATCAGCAGTCCCTGGCCCCGCACCAGCGCCGCCAGGCCCGCCACCGCCCCCGCCGCGACGAGGGCGAGCCAGCCGGGCCGCCCCTCCCGGCGGCCGCCGGCCGCGGTCAGCCAGACGGCCAGCAGCGCCAGGAAGGTGAACAGCACCTCCGTATGGAGCTGGGAGACGTAGAGGATCTGCCCGGGGGCAACAGCCAGCAGCGCCGCCGCGGCCAGGCCCGCCCGGGCCCCGAAGGCCTGCCGCGCCAGCCCGTAGAGCAGCGCCACGGACGCGGTCCCCAGGGCCGCCTGGATCAGCTCCACGGCCGTCAGATGGTGGCCCAGGACGCGGTAGACGGCCGCCAGGAACAGCGGGTAGCCGGGCGGAAAGTAGGCCGTGGGCTCGCCGTCGGCCAGGGTGTAGCCCAGGCCGGCCGCCAGGCGCTGGGCCCGCTCGTCGTACCACCAGGGGTCGTGGGGCGCCACGGGGAGGGAGGTGGCGTAGGCCGCCCACGCCGCCCGCAGGAGGAAGGCCACGGCCAGGACGGGCACCCACGGCCGGGCCGCCACGCCCGCTGCCAGCGGTCGGAGGGACCGCCGGGCGCGGCCGAGCCAGAAGGGAACGGCAACCGGAGACGTCTGGTCTAGCGCGCTGGGCACGGCTCAGTCCGGGACATCGCCTGCGAGGGATACGTCCTGCTCCGCAACGTATACCACGGACGCCGCCCGGCCGTCCAGAGGCGGAGACGAAGAAGGGGAGGGCTTCCGCCCTCCCCTTCGTGTACTACCGTCCGCCGGAGCGCAGGCGCTACGCCAGGGCCGGCTCCGAGACGTTGCGGACCACCAGCTCGTCCTCCTCCCGGTCGATGACGATGGTATCGCCGGGCTGGAACTTGCCCTCCAGCAGGGCCTCAGAGAGGCGGTCCTCCACCTCGTTCTGGATGACGCGGCGCAGCGGCCGGGCGCCGAAGACCTCGTCGTAGCCCTTCTCGCCCAGCCAGTCCTTGGCGGCCTCCGTCACCTCCAGGCTCATGCCCTTGTGGGTGAGCTGCTCCTGCACCTGCCGGATCATCAGGTCCACAATGCCGCGGATGTGCTCCCGGCTGAGCGCGTGGAAGACCACGGTGCCGTCCACGCGGTTCAGGAACTCCGGCCGGAACACGTTCTTCAGCTCGTTGAGGACCTTCTCCCGCATGCGCTGGTAGCGCTCCTCCGCGGACTTGGCCTCGTCCCGCTTCACGTCGAAGCCCAGGGCCGTGTCCCGGCGGATGAGCTCTGCGCCCACGTTGCTGGTCATGATGACGATGGTGTTCCGGAAGTCCACCCTGCGGCCCTTCGCGTCGGTCAGGTGGCCGTCGTCGAAGATCTGGAGCAGCATGTTGAAGACTTCCGGGTGCGCCTTCTCGATCTCGTCCAGCAGGATCAGGCAGTAGGACTTGCGGCGCACGGTGTCCGTGAGCTGGCCGCCGTCGTCGTAGCCAATGTAGCCGGGCGGCGCGCCCACCAGCCGGGCCACGCTGTGCCGCTCCATGAACTCGCTCATGTCGAGCTTGATCATGGCGTCCTCGGAGCCGAACATGAACTCCGCCAGCGCCCGCGCCAGCTCCGTCTTCCCCACGCCCGTGGGGCCCAGGAACATGAACACGCCGATGGGCCGCCGCGGGTCCTTCAGCCCGGCCCGGGCC
>DATCLE010000150.1:0-3506 GCA_036564075.1 Dehalococcoidia bacterium | reverse complement strand
TCCCGGACGCTGAGGACCAGCCAGTGCGCCGCCGCATGGCAGCCGGGCTCGTCACAGTCCAGCGGCGGGGGTGTGTCTCGCTCCACGGCTCCTCCCGTCCTCCAGGGCTTCCGTCCCAGCGTACCGCGGACCGCCGCCTCCCGGCATCCGGGCGGACCCTGATCCGCCGCCCGCGTTGTCCCTAAGCCGGGCCTCTGCTAGCATCGTCAGGGAGCGGGCCCGGCCCGCCTGCCGCCGTGCCTGGGGTGATCAGCCGTGCGCGCGCCCGTCAGCCCCTACATCGTGGTGGTCCGCATCGCGTCGGTGCTGGGGATGGCCTTCGCCCTGGCCACGGCCATCCTCCTGGCCATTGCCGGCCCGGAGTACTGGCTCTGGGCCTTCCTCGCCTTCCTGGCCTTCTTCCCGTTCCTGGGGCTGATGGTCTTCGTGGAGCGCTACCGGGAGGGGTAGCGACGCCCTACGCCGCGCCCCGGCGGCGGCTGGCGAAGGGCGGCACCTGGATCTCGCCGCTCATGGCCTTCCGGTAGACCGCCTCGAACGCCTCCACCACCTTGGGGTCGAACTGCGTGCCCGTGTGCTTGCGGATCTCCCGCAGCGCCGCGTCCCACGGCATGGCCTTGCGGTACGGCCGGTCCGAGGTCATGGCGTCGAAGGCGTCCGCCACGGCGAAGATGCGGGAGCCCAGGGGGATCTCCTCCCCCTTCAGCCCGCGGGGGTAGCCTTTCCCGTCGTACCGCTCGTGGTGGGCGTAGACCACCTCCAGCGCGCCGGCCAGGAACTTCACATCCTTCAGCATGTGGTAGGCGTACTCCGGGTGGCGGCGCATCTCCGCCCACTCCGAAGGGCTCAGCTTCTCCGGCTTGCGCAGGATGGCGTCCGCCACGCCGATCTTGCCCACATCGTGGAGCACGGCGCCACGGTACGTATCCACCCACTGCTGGCTTCCCTCCTCAATGCCCAGTTCCCGGGCAATGGCCAGGGAGAGCGCCGCCACCCGCTGCGAGTGGTTCTCCGTCTCCCGGTCCCGGGCGTCCAGCGCCGCCACCAGGGCCTCCAGCGTGGCGTCGTACGTCTCCTCCAGGTCCTCGTAGAGGCGGATGGTCCGCTCCGCCAGCGTGGCCTGGTTGGCCAGCGTCTGGAGCAGGCGGGCATCCTCATCCGTGAAGGATGTGCCCTCCTTGGCCAGCGCCATGAGCATGCCGCGGACCTCCGCCCCGTCCAGCAGCGGCACCGCCAGCGCCAGGGGCAGCTCCCGGTCGGGCGCCTCCTCCAGTGGCCACCACACGGGTGCCCTGGTCCGGCAGACCGCGTTCAGCACCTCCCGGTACGGGAAGTCCGGCGGCAGACGGTCCGGTCCCGCCGTCACCGAGCGCTCCGCGCCGTCCGCCGTCCGGGCCACCACCATGGCCAGACAGGACTGGGTGATGCCCAGGGCGTACTCCGCCACGTTGCGGTACAGCCGGTCAATGTCCAGGGACGAGGCGCTCACCGCCGTGAGGGCGTTGGCCTGCTCAATGACCGTGGCGTGCCGGTGGAGCTGCGCGTAGGCCGCCCGCAGGTCCGCGTTGACCCGCGCCAGCTCCTCCTCCCGCTGGCGCACCCGTTGGTGCAGGAACGCCTGGTGCACCGCCGCCGCGGCCCTATCGGCGAAGAGGAGGAAGCGGCGGGCGTCGTCCTCCGTGAAGGTGCGCCGCTGGCGGAAGCTCACCACCAGGACGCCCAGCGCCTGGTCCTCCAGCAGGAACGGGGCGGCCATGACGGACCGGGCGCCCCCGGCCAGCAACTCCTTCGCCCCCTGCCAGCGGGTCTCCTCCGTCAGGTCCGGGCAGAGCACCGCCGTCTTCTGCGCCAGCGCGAAGCCCACCATGGAGCCGTCGCCGGGGCTGAAGCCCCCGCGGACGGCGTCCTCCGCCCAGCCGTGGCGGGCGCGCACCTGCACGCGGTCCGTCCCGGGCTCCGCCAGGAGCACCAGGACACCGTCCGCCCCGGTGGCGCCGGCCACCCACCCGCAGACGATCTCCGCCACGCGGTCCGGGTCCAGGGTGCCCAAGAGCTGCGTGGAGAGGTCCAGCAGCGCCGCCTGCTCTTGGTACCGGCGGCGCTCCACCCCGGCGAAGGTCCGCGAGTTCCGGATGGCCACGGAGGCCAGGTCCGCGTAGATGGTGGCGATGGACCTATCGTCCTGGCGGAAGGCGGCCGCGGCGTTGCAGTTGCAGAGCACCAGCACGCCGGCCACCTCCCCGTCCAGCACCAGCGGCACCGCCAGCAGGGACCGCACCCCCTCCCGGACCAGCGCGTCCGGGATGCCCGCGGGCCCGTCCGCCTCCTGGGCACTGATGGGGTTGAGGTCGCGGCGCCGCCATTCCGGGGTCCAGGCCGCCATCCATTCCTCCACGTCCTCCTGGAGCGCCCGGACCGTCTCCCCGGCCATGTGCAGCGCCGCCACCACCGTGTAGCGGCCGTCGCCCTCGTCCCGGTACACCACCGCCGCCTTGTCCACGGGCAGCGTCTGGGTGGCGCCGTGGAGGATCATGTCCAGCGTCTCCTGCTCCTCCAGGGAGGAGAGGATCTCCCGGCCCACCCGGTGGATCAGGCGGAGCTGCTCCGCCTGGCGGCGCTGCCGCTCGAAGAGCTGCGCGTTGCCGATGGCAGCGCCTAGCTGGTTGCTGATGGAGCTCAGCAGGTGCAGGTCGTCCTCGCCCAGGATGCGGCCGCGCCCGCTCAGCACCCCCAGGATGCCGATGGCCTGGTCCCGCTGGCACAGGGGCACGATGAGGCACGACTGGTACCGGCGGCCGTCGAACAGGTGGGCCAGGCGGCTGGCGGTGTGCTGGAGATCCGGCACCAGGTAGTGGTCCCGCTCCGCCATTACCCGCCCCAGGGAGCCCTGGTAGGCGTCCACACGCTGGATCCGCTTGAGGGCGGTGGACTTCAGCCCTACGGCGCACGCCAGGTCCAGGTACTGCCGCTGCTCGTCCAGGAGGAGCACCGCGGCCGCCGGGAGGTCCATGACCTCCAGCACCTTGCGCAGGCTGATCTCCAGGATCTCCCCAATCTCCAGGGACTGGGTGAGCGTCTGGGAGATGGCGTAGAGGGCGCTCAGCTCCCGGGTGCGGCGGATGCTCTCGTCCTCCGCCCGCTGGCGCAGCTCCTCCAGCCGCTTCACCCGCAGCGCCTTGCGGAGCTTGGCCTTCAGCCGGTCGCTATCGACGGGCTTCTCCAGGTAGTCGAAGGCGCCGGCGTGGAGCGCCTCCACCGCGGAGTCCGCGCTGCCGAAGCCGGTCATCATGATGACCTTGGCGGAGGGCCGGACCCGCCCCAGCTCCCGGAGCAGCCACATGCCGTCTCGCTCCGGCATGACCAGGTCTGTCACCACCAGGTCCACGGGCTCCGCCTGGGCGATGGCCAGTGCCTCCGCGGCGCTGGACGCCGCGAAGACGCGGTAGCCCTCGTCCTCCAGGTGGAGCCGCAACGCGTCCCGCAGCATCACCTGGTCGTCCACCAGC
>DATCLE010000149.1:0-12209 GCA_036564075.1 Dehalococcoidia bacterium | reverse complement strand
CCGCTTCACCCGCAGCGCCTTGCGGAGCTTGGCCTTCAGCCGGTCGCTATCGACGGGCTTCTCCAGGTAGTCGAAGGCGCCGGCGTGGAGCGCCGCCACCGCGGAGTCCGCGCTGCCGAAGCCGGTCATCATGATGACCTTGGCGGAGGGCCGGACCCGTCCCAGCTCCCGGAGCAACCACATGCCGTCCCGCTCCGGCATGACCAGGTCCGTCACCACCAGGTCCACGGGCTCCGCCTGGGCAATGGCCAGCGCCTCCGTGGCGCTGGACGCCGCGAAGACACGGTAGCCTTCGTCCTCCAGGTGGAGCCGCAACGCGTCCCGCAGCATCACCTGGTCGTCCACCAGCAGGACCCGCGTGACCACGTGCTCCGTCGTGGGAGAAAGGGATGCCATGGGTTTCACCGCCGACGCACTACGGGATCCAACGCGCGTCCCGCACGGCCCGTTTCAGCGCCACACGGCCGCCCCACACGGCCGGGCGGCGCCCGCGCCGCGGCGCGCG
Organism: Dehalococcoidia bacterium; assembly: GCA_036564075.1. Lineage (GTDB taxonomy): Bacteria > Chloroflexota > Dehalococcoidia > DATCLE01 > DATCLE01 > DATCLE01. The sequence continues at coordinate 11,704 of DATCLE010000149.1, read as the reverse complement.
CCATCCCCTCCGCCAGACTGGCAGATCACAGGGATCATCGACGTCGTGGGACGGGTTCCGCACCCCAGCCGGAGCCGGGGCCGCCGGGGGTTACTGCTCCTGGATCTCCACCGTCAGGATGCGGTCGCCGGGGGGTGCGTTGGGGTCCTGCTGGGGGTCCCGCGGGGTCAGGGCGCGCAGCACGTCCATGCCCTCCACCACCTGGCCGAAGACGGTGACCTGGCCGTTCAGGTAGGAGAGGTCCCCCAGGGCGATGAAGAACTGGCTGGAGGCGGTGTCCGCCTGCTCCCGCCGCTTGGCCATGGCCACGGCGCCCTCCGTCACCGGACGGTCCGTCCGCTCATCCGGGATGGTGTAGCCGGCGTTGCCGGTGCCATCGCCCGCCGGGTCCCCGGCCTGGGCCAGCAGGCCGGGGAGAACGCGGTGGAAGGTGAGGCCGTTGTAGAACCCCTCCCGCGCCAGAAAGACGAAGTTGTTCACCGTCACCGGCGCCTCCGCGGCGAAGAGCTGGAGCCGGACCTCGCCCTTCTCCGTGCGGATGGTGGCCGTGTACTGCCGGGCCGGGTCGATGGCCATGGCCGGCGCCTGGGTATAGCGCCGCGGGGCCGGCTGGTCGGACGGGGTGGGCGTGCCTGCGGCAGGCGTCTCCTGCTGGGTGGGCTCCGGCGTGACGAAGGGGAGGTCCGGCCGCCCCGACGAGCCCCCACCCAGGGCCAGCACGAAGCCCGCCGGGATGACCATGGCCAGCACCACCAGGGCGCCGATGAGGTAGAAGATCCGCTGGCTGGAGAAGAGGCGCATGTAGAACGGGCCCGCAGGCCGCCGGGCCCGGTTCCGCTGCCTTCGGTCTCGTGGGGTGCTCAGGAACCTCACCTCGTCCGGGGGATCAGGTCAAGTATACCAGCCCGCTCGCGCGCCAGGAAGGCACCTGAAACGGGCCGCGCCCGCCGCCGTTACAGGGGGTGAGTACGTCACAGCGGAGCCGCCCACGGCCGGGACCCGTGTCCGCCGGCCCAGACTTCCACCCAACCCCCTCCAGCGGCGGCACATCCGCCCGGGAAGGACGTCCCGCCCGTCGGGGCGTCCTTCCTACGTTCGCCGGGATACCCCCGGCGCGGTATGGGACCGCCGCCGCCCCCCGCGCTACCGTGGCAGCGATCCGGGCACGCCCGGAGCCAGCCAGGCCCCGCCGGCCGGGAGGCAGCGCACACCATGGACGGAGAGGCCAGGCACCGCGTTCTGGAGCAGTTTACGTACGGCGTGTACGCCGTGACCGCCCGCGATCCCGCCGGGCGGACGGCCGCCTTCACCGCCAGCTGGGTGACCCAGTGCTCCTTCCAGCCGCCCATGGTGGCGGTGGCCGTGGAGAACGGCACGGATCCCATGGCCGCCCTCCAGCCGGGAGCGACCTTCGCCGTGAACGTGCTGGCGGCGGGCCAGGAAGAGGTGGCCCGGACCCTGGCCCGCCGCGACGACCCGCAGAAGGCGGGCCGGGTGGCCTACGGTCAGGGGAGCACCGGCTGCCCCGTCCTGCGCGACGCCCTGGGCTGGGTGGAGTGCCGCGTCACGGGAAGCACCCCCACCGGCGACCACACGCTGTTCCTGGGCGAGGTGCTGGACGCCGGCGCAGGCGGCAGCGGCCGGCCGCTCACGGCGGCGGAGTCCGGCCTCCGCTACGCCGGCTGAGCCGCCCGCCGGCCGTCACCGGCCCAGCCGGGCGGCCGCCTCCCGGATCCGCCGTCGCGCCTCCTCCGACCCCGTGGCCGCCGCCGTCTCCTCCCGATCCTCGTCCGGCCGGGCGCGCACGCGGGCCATGGCCTCGGCGCGGAGCCAGCGCTTGGTGAGGGCGAAGACCGGCAGCGGCCGCGCGGCCACGGGCGCCAGCCAGGCCCGCGCGGCGTCCAGCAGCTCCTCCGGCGCCACCAGCTCCTGCGCCATCCCCCAGCCGAAGGCGTCGCTGGGGGACATCAGCTCCGCGCCGTAGAGGACGCGGGGCACGTTCTGCGGCGGCAGCGCGAACCGGACGATCTCGAAGGCGATGCGGGGGAACGGGACGCCCACGTCCAGCTCCGTGAGCCCCACCCGGAAGTCGCCGTCGGCCAGGACGGCGTAGTCCGCCGCCAGCATCAGCACGCACCCCCCGGCGATGGCGTGGCCGTTGACCGCCGCCGCCACCGGCTTGGGGAAGGTGAAGACCGTCTCCATGGCCTGGTTGAACCGAGCCGGGGGCTGGCCGGCCGTCAACGCGCCCAGGTCCAGCCCCGCGGAGAAGAAGCGGTCCCGGCCCGTGAGCAGGACACCGCGGACCGCTACCTCACGCTCCGCCGCCTGGAAGGCCGCCTGGAGGTCCGCCAGGAACGCATCGTTCATGGCGTTGGCCTTGGGGCCGTGCATCTCGATGGTCGCGATGCCGTCCGTCACGTCAACCATGTCCACCGCCGCCATAGCGCCCCTCCCCGTCCTCAGGCCCCCTCCACCGGGTGCACGCCCTCGGCGTGGCGCCGGGCCAGCATCCGGTAGCCCCGGGGGTTGTTCCGCACCCAGTTCTCCGCCGGCGTCCCCTCAATGGGCCGCTTCACCACCGCAGGCGACCCCGCCGCCAGGACACCGGGCGGGATCTCCGCGCCGGAGGAGACCACGGAGCCCGCCGCCACCAGCGCCCGGGCTCCTACCTTCGCCCCGTCCAGGACAATGGTGCCGTTGGCAATGAGGCACTCCTCGCCCAGGGTGGCGCCGTGGACCACGCAGTTGTGGGCCACCGTGGCGCCGGGGCCCACCTCCGTGGGGTTCCCCGGCGGGCCGTGGATCACCGCCCCGTCCTGCACGTTGGCGCCGGCCCGGATGGTGACCTTGGAGAAGTCCCCGCGCACCACGGCGCCGTACCACACGGACGCCCCTTCCTCGATCTCCACGTCCCCCACCACGGTGGCCGTCGGCGCTACCCACGCGCCGGGGTGGATGACGGGCGTCTTGCCCTCAAAGCTGTAGACCGGCACCTTCGTCCCCCTCCTTCGCGTCGTATCCCTCACGGTGTACCACGTCCGGGGCCGTGAGACCAAGCCCCGGCGCCGGAGACGCGGCGGGCGGCGGGGCGTTGGCCCCGCCGCCCGCTTCGAGGGGAGCAAGGAGCGTGCCCTAGTCCGGCCCGCCGCTCCGCGCCTCCACCAGTGCCGGCTCCCGCTCCGGCAGCGGTGCGGCGCCGGTGCGCTCCAGGTGCACCTCCGGCAGCCACCGCAACCAGGACGGCAGGTACCAGTTCCAGCGGCCCAGCAGTTGCATGCTGGCCGGCACCAGCACCGACCGGATCACCGTGGCGTCCAGCGTCACCGCCACCGCCAGCCCGAAGCCGGTCTCCTGCATCATCACCAGGTCCCCCATGGCGAAGGCGCCGAACACCGCCACCATGATGAGCGCCGCCCCGGTGATGATCCGCGCCGTGCTCCGCAGCCCGAAGGCCACAGACCCCGTATTGTCCCCCGTGAAGTCGTACCGCTCACGGATGCGGCTCAGCAGGAAGACGTGGTAGTCCATGGAGAGGCCGAACAGCACCGTGAACAGGAACAGCGGCAGCCACGCCTCAATGGTTTCCGTCCGCTGGAAGCTCGGCAGCGCGTGCCCCACCCCGTGCTGGAAGACCAGCACCAGGAGCCCGTAGGCGGCGCCCACGGAGAGCAGGTTCATGAGGATGGCCTTGGCCGGAACCACCACAGACCGGAAGACTACCAGCAGCAGGACGAAGCTCAGTCCCAGCACCAGGCCGAAGACCACCGGCGTGTACCGGTCGATGAGGTCCGAGAAGTCCTGCGCGAAGGCGGCATCGCCCGTCACCAGCACCTCCGCCGGCACGTTCCGGAAGGCCTCCGGCACGTACTCCTCCCGGAGCTGCCGCACCGCCGCCTGGGCCTCCTGGGACTGGGCGTCGCCGGCCACCGGCACGGAGAGCAGCGCCAGGTCTCCAGCCTCGCTGGTCTGGAGCGAGGCCGGGCCGAAGCGCGGGTCCGCCGCCAGCCGCGCCAGCAGCGCCTCCACCCCCGCCTGCACCTGCGGCGCGCCCACGTCTTCCGCGTCGATGACGACCTCGGCGGGCGCCAGCAGCCCGGCGGAGAACTCCCGGTCCAAGATCTGGAAGGCCCGGTAGGGTTCACTGTCCTCCGGCAGGGAGCTCACGCCCGCGTTCCCCAGGTTCATGTCCAGCAGGGGCACCGCCGCCGCCGCCAGCAGCCCGGCGGCCGCCACCACGCTGGCCACGGGGTACCGCATCACCAGGCGCGCCGCGCCGTCCCAGAACCCGCCGGGCTCCTCCGCGGACCGGCCCGGCCGCAGGAAGGGCACCCGCAGCAGGTTGACCCGGTCGCCCAGGAGGCTCAGCACGGCGGGCAGCAGGGTGAGCGCCGCCAGCACGGCCACGATCACCACCACCATGGCGCCGATGGCCAGGCTCCGGAAGATGTTGGTGGGCACAATGAACATGCCCAGGAGGGCAATGACCACGGTCATGCCGGAGAAGAGCACCGCCCGGCTGGCGGTCCCGCCGGCCCGGGCCACGGCCTCCGCCACCGGCAGCCCGCGCGCCCGCTCCTCCCGCACCCGGTGCACGATGAAGAGCGAGTAGTCGATACCCACGGCCAGCCCGATCATGGTGATCATGTTCACCACGAAGAAGGACAGCTCGAAGGCACGGCCGATGACCGCCACCGTGCCCACCGTCACCACAATGGAGACGAAGGCCAGCACCACCGGCACGCCCGCCGCCACGGCCGCGCCGAAGACCAGCACCAGGACCACCAGCGCCACCGGCAGCCCCACCAGCTCCGCGGAGGTCAGGTCCTCCTCCGCCGTGTGCGTGAAGGTGGTGCTGATGCTGCCGGTGCCCGCCGTCAGCACCTCAAAGCCGGCCTCACCGTTCCGCGTCCGCAGCAGCTCCAGCAGCGGCTGCACGCGGTCCTCCGCCTCCGTCGCGTCGCCCGCCAGGCGGACCGGCAGCAGGGTGGTGTGCCGGTCCTGGGAGACCCACTGGGATTGCCCGTCTCGTAGGTGCTGGTGGCGGCGGCCACGGAGCCGTCCAGGCCGCGGATCTCCGCCAGCAGCCCGTCCACGAAGGCGCGGAACTCCGGGTCGTCCACGGTGTGGTCCGCGGACCGGACCACCACCAGCTCAGACCCCGGCTTCGGGCCTCGCAGCCGCTCCTCCAGCAGCTGTTCCGCCCGCACGGACTCCGGCTCGTTCAGGAACCGGGCCTCGGTGGTCAGCACGCGGCCCAGGCCCGTGGCCAGGAAGGCGCCCAGGACGAAGAGCACCGCCCAGACGCCCAGGACCAGCCACGGGCGGCGGCCGGACGCACGTGCAAGACGTTCGGTGGAGAGCAGTTGTGTCAGCATAGGCCCCTCCCTACGCCCGGCGGACGGCGGACGCCCGTCGGGCCGCCTTCGCCGCCTCCTGGCGTTGCTGATGCTCCAGTTGCAAGACCTTGGGAAAGCTCGTGATGATCGCGCACGCGAACATGGCTCCGTCCTCCATCTCCCCCACCTTGGGAGCGCCATCCCATCATGGGGTCGGCGCCCCGCCCCGGGCAGCGTCCCCCGGCACGCCCCGCGGGCCGACCATGGTGCGGCCCCGCGCCGGTACCGCGGGCCGGGGGACGCGTACCACCGTCCCGGCAAGAACGGAGCGGGGGCGCCCCCGCCGGCGCCCCCGCTCCTTCGCTATGTGAACGCGCAGCCCCGCCGGCCGCGCGGGGATCCCTAGGGCGCCGGGCCTCGAGACCCCTCCCCGAGCCCGTACATCTCCTGCCAGTAGCGCTCCAACGCCCGCACCAAGTCCTCCCCCATGCCGCCCTTCTCGATGAAGGCGCTGGCCCCGGCGGCGAAGGCGCGGGCCCGGCTGGCCTCATCGGCGTGGATGCTCAGGACCACCACGCGGGACAGCCCCTCGGACACGATGGTCTTCGTCGCGGCGTAGCCGTCCAGCACCGGCATCTCCAGGTCCATGAGCACCACGTCCGGCCGGTGCTCCCGGGCCAGGCGGACCGCTTCGCGCCCGTCGGCGGCGGTCCCCACCACCTGGATCTCGTCGCAGCAGCCCAGCAGCGTGACCAGGGCGTCCCGCACCCGCGGGAGATCGTCTGCTACCAACACCCTGATCCGTGGAACTGCCATGCACGCCCTCGCCCGTCCGGAATGTTCGATCCCAGTGTCGCTCCCGCCCGCAGCCCAGCCCACGGCCTTCCAGCCGTGATCCGGCCGTACTTTCGTACCGGGCCGTACGGTGGCCGGACCCCTCCCCCTCTGGTAGAATCTGCTCAAGCGTGCGGCCCCCGCAGACCCGGAGAACCAACTGTGAACCGCCCCTTGGCGCAGCAGGCCCCGCCGGCCTCCACCGCGGCAGAACGCCTGGCCATCCTGGACGCTGTGGCCACCGCCCTCAACAAGGCGGTGGACCTGCCCACGCTCCTGCAACGGGCGCTCCGCGCGGTGGTGGAGCGCGCCGGCGTGGACGGCGGCGCCGTCTTCCTGTTCGACGAAGCGTCCGGCGAGCTGCAACTGGCGGCCTACCTGGGCCTGGGCCGGCGGCTGGCCCGCAGCCTGGCGCGCCGTCCGGGGAACGCCATCAGCCGCCTGGCGGCCCGGCCCGAAACCGGGGTCCTGGTGCGGGACCTCTCCGGCGAGGAGCAACGGCCGGAGCTGGCCGGCGAGGGCATCCGCGCGGTGGCCGGCATCCCCCTCCAGAGTCGCGGCCAGCCCCTGGGCGCCCTGGTAGCCTTCAGCCGGGCGCAGCCCCGCTTCCCCGCCGCTGACGTGGAGCTGCTGGTCAGCATCGGCAAGCAGATCGGCGTCGCTGTGGAGCGGGCGCGCCTCTACGAGCGGGAGCGCCGCCGGGCGCGGCTGCTGGAGACCATCAATGAGGTGGGGCGGCGCATCGGCACCATCCTCAACCGCCGGGAGCTGCTGCCCCAGGTGGTCCACTACGTGCGGGAGCACCTGGGGTATGAGTCCGCCAACCTCTTCTTGCTAGACGAATCCGGCGGGGAGCTGGTCCTGGAGGCCGCCAGCGGGCTGGGCAAGGAGGCTCTCACCGGCTACCGCATCCCCCTGAGCCGGGACAGCATCGTCGGCTGGGTGGCGCTGGAGCGGGAGCCGCTCCTGGCCAACGACGTGACCCGCGAGCCGCGCTACCACCGGCCGCGCGAGGACGACGCCAGCCGGGCGGAGCTGGCCGTGCCCATCTACGTGGGCGGCACGGTGCTGGGGGTGCTGGACGTGCAGTCCTCCCACGCCAACGCCTTCCATGAGATCGATATCTCCGCCCTCCAGACGCTGGCGGCGCAGATTGCCGTGGCCATGGAGAACGCCCGCCTCTACGAGGACGCCCAGCGGGCGCTGGCCCGCACCCGTGCCTTCCAGGAGGTGGCCACCGCCATCACGGCCTCCCTCAACCTGCGACCCACGCTGGAGCACGCCCTGGACGCCGCTATGGGCGTCTTCGGCGCGGACCGGGCCGGCATCTACCTGAGCGACCCGGAGAGCGGGCAGATCCGCTGCGCCGCCTCCCGCAACCTCTCCGCAACCTACCTGGAGGAGGTGGAGGCCTACTACAACCAGGCGGGGCACCCCTCAGACCTGGAGCTGCTGCGGAGCATCCTGGTGGAGGACGCCCAGGAGAACCCGCTGGTGCCGGCGCTGCGCGACGCCGCTCGGCGCGAGGGCTTCCGCTCCATGCTGTTCCTGCCCCTCCGCCACTACGGGCCGGACATCATCGGCACCTTCGTCCTCTACCATGACCGGGTGCGACGCTACACGGACGAGGAGATCGCCCTGGCCCAGACCTTCGGGGCCCAGGCGGCCATCGCCATCCAGCACGCCTGGCTCTTCGAGGCGGAGCAGCATGCCCGGGAGCAGACGGCCACCATCCTGGAGGCTACACGCACCATCGCCTCCTCCCTGGAGCTGGACCAGGTGCTGCGGAGCGCCGGGCGGTGCATCGCCGACGCGTTGGGCGAGCAGTACTGCGGCATCTGGCTCCTGGATGAGTCCGGCACCACCCTGACGCCCTACTGCCTCTGCTCGCCGCCGGGAGCGGACTACGACGACGCCTTCCGCCGGCTCCCCACCGTCCCCGTGACGGATGACTCGCCCCTGCACTCGCTGTTCTGGCACGGGCAGGCGGTGGCCGTGGAGGAAGGGACGGAGCTCTCACCGCTGGAACGCGCCATCCAGCAGGTCTTCCCCTTTCGCTCCTACCTGGCGGTCCCCTTCATGGCGCGGGAGCGGCTGCTGGGCATGGCCACGGTGCCCATCATGGAGTCCGGCCACCGCTTCCGGCCGGGCGCCGTGGAGGTGGCCATGGCCATCGCCCGGTCCGCGGCGCTGGCGGTGGAGAACGCCCGCCTGTACGAGCAGTCCCAGCGCCTGGCGGTGAGTGAGGAACGCAACCGGCTGGCCCGGGAGCTGCACGACTCCGTCACCCAGTCGCTCTTCAGCATGACGCTGATCTCCCAGGCGCTCCCCCGCATCCTGGAGCGGGACCCGGCGGCGGCGCAGGAGCGCATCGAGCGGCTCAACGAGCTGGGCCGTAACGCCCTGGCGGAGATGCGGGCCCTCATCTTCCAGCTCCGGCCCGCCGCCCTGGAGGAGGAAGGGCTGGCCACCGCCCTGCGCAAGCACACGGCCGGTTTCCAGGCGCGGGAGGGCATCGCCGTGGAGCTCCGGATCGAGGGCGAACGGCGCCTGCCCGCCCCGGTGGAGGAGGGGATCTTCCGCGTGGCCCAGGAGGCGCTGAACAACGTGGCGAAGCACGCCCGCGCCCGGCACGTGGCCGTCCACCTGGAGATCGGCGTGGCGGACGCCCGGCTCACCGTGACCGACGACGGCGTCGGCTTCGACGGGGCCGCGCTGGGGACGGGCCGCCGGACGCTGGGCCTCACCAGCATGCGGGAGCGGGCGGCGCTCCTGGGCGGCACCTGCGCCGTGGAGAGCGCGCCAAACCGGGGCACCACCGTCCGCTTCCAGGTCCCCCTGAACGGCCAGGGGAGCTAGCAGGGAGAGAGGAACGACGCGCGATGCCGCCCGGCGACGATGTCATTAAGGTGCTCATTGTGGACGACCACGCGGTGGTCCGGGAGGGGCTGCGCACCTACCTGCAACTGGAGGACCACGTGACGGTGGTGGGAGAGGCCGCCAACGGCCGTGAGGCGCTGGCCCTGGCGGAGCGCCTCCGGCCGGACGTGGTGCTCATGGACCTCCAGATGCCGGAGATGGACGGAGTGGCGGCCACCCGCGCCATCAAGGAGCGGCTGCCCGCCGCCCACGTGGTGGTGCTCACCAGCTTCACGGACGACCAGCACGTCCTCCCGGCCATCCGGGCCGGCGCCACCGGCTACCTGCTGAAGGACGCCTCCGCGGAGGAACTGCTCCAGGCCATTGAGGCGGCGGCCCGCGGCCAGGCGCGCCTGCACCCCATGGTGGCGCGCAAGCTCATGGAACAGGTCACCACGCCCTCCGGTCCGCGGGCGGTGGACCAGCTTACGCCCCTGGAGCTGGAGGTGCTGCGGCTCATTGCCCGCGGCCTCAGCAACAAGGAGATCGCCCGGGAGCTGGTCACCAGCGAGCGGACGGTGAAGGGCCACGTGAGCAACATCCTGGCCAAGCTGGGCCTGGCGGACCGCACCCAGGCCGCCCTCTACGCCGTCCGGGAAGGGCTGGCCCCCCTGGAGGGATGACCGGGGTCCGGCGGCGGACCCGTCCCTCCGGCCCGCGCCCGTCCCCGCCCGCCGTCCGTTGCGCCCCCGGAACGTCCCCCGCCACCATGAGGGTGAACCAGACAGGAAGGGGGACGACCCATGCCTGCGCTGCCGTGGAACGGCTCCGACGCGCCCCAGCCGGACCGGGAGTACGTGGTGATGGCCTCGCGCCTGCCGCTGCGGTCCTACCGCCGGGTCCCGGGGTTCCTGCGGCTGACCGCCGCCGTCCGGCGGCAGCTGGCGGGCGCGCCGGGGCTGGCCGGCTACTCCCTGCGGACGGACCTGCCGCGCAAGACCTTCTTCACCCTCTCCGCCTGGGAGAGCCAGGAGCGGCTGGACGCCTTTGCACGGGCCATGCCCCACGCGGAGGTCATGGCGCGGCTGCGGCCGCACATGGCCCCCACCACCTTCGTCCAGTGGACGGTGCGCGGCTCCTCGCTGCCGCCGGCCTGGGACGAGGCCCTGGCGCGGCTGCGGGCTGCGGAGGGCTCCCGCTAGGTCCCGCTACATCCGGGTCCTGCCCATCTCCGCAATGAGCACGGTGCCGTCGTTCCACTCCGGGTCGGACTCCAGGAGGTCCCGGAGCTGCCGGTACCAGCGGTCCTGCTCCGGGTCCGCGGCGTTCTTCCGGTAGTGCTCCTCAGAGTCGAAGACGGCCACGCCCACCAGCTCTCCGGGGTGGAGCTGGGACTGGAAGAGGTAGCTGGCCATGAAGCCCTCTACCTTCGGCCCCCGCTCCCGGTCCCACCGCCGCAGCATCTCCACCACGGCGTCCTCCTGGCCCTGCCTGGGCCGCATGCGGAACACAGTCCCGAACTCCACGGTCGCTCCCTCCTCCTCCTGCGGCGGGGCACCGGGGCTCCCCCAACAGTCCACCCGACCGCCGGCGCCCGGCATCCCCCGTTCGGGGGAAAGCCGCCGCACCGGTCCGAAAACGCGGACGGTCGCGCCGCGCGCGGGCGCGGAGGGCGGCCGCTGCCCCTTGACGGCCGTGCTAGGCTAGGTCGCATAGGGCATGGCCCCCGACGACACAGGGGCACGCCCGCGCAGGCCGGCCCGGACCGGAGCGGCCCCAGCCGCCTCCGGCCCCCTCCGCCGGCGGCCGGCCGCCGGCAGGAACCCGCGGAGCGGGAGGAGGAGCGATGCTGGGCCAGAAGCTGGGCCAAGAGCAGGGACGGGTGACCGCACGCCGCGTCCTGGAGGGCGATGACTACCGGTACGTGAAGCTGGAGATCACCTTCGAGAGCAGCGCCGAGATCCTGGGACTCTCCGGCACCAACATGGGCACCTACACCATGTTCGAGCGGGTCCCCGGCCAGATGTACGGCGAGGGCCGCGGCATCTTCCTCACCGCGGACGGCCGGGGCGCCATCTGGAACGGCCACGGCGTCGGCCGGGAGGCCGGGGACGGGCGCATCGTCTTCGCCGCCTCGGTGGCGTTCCAGACGGACTCAGAGAAGCTGGCGCCGCTGAACGGCTGCCTGGTAGTGGTGGAACACCAGATAGACATGGAGGGGAACGCCCGGTCCACGCTCTACGAGTGGAAGGCGTAGCCCGCCGGCCGACATGAGGAGGCCGGCCCCTCCCGCTGGGAAGGGCCGGCCCCGGCGCGCCCGCGTGGTACCCCCGAGAGGACTCGAACCTCTGCACCCGGCTCCGGAGGCCGGTGCTCTATCCGACTGAGCTACGGGGGCACATGGTACACTTCCAGTATAGGGCGGGGGCAGCCCCCCTGGCAAGGCGCTGCACCGGGGACACGCCGCCGTTGACACCCTCCCGGCCCCGTGCTACGGTACGGGCGAGCTTCCTCCCAGCCCAGCATCTTCACTATGACCTCCGAACCCTCCACCATCGCCGGCAGCGACGCCCAGCTCCGCACCCTGGCGGAGGAGCTGCTGGCGGAGCGCGAGCTCATCATCGCCAGCAACCGCGGCCCCGTGGAGTTCACTATTGGGGCGGACGGCACCC
>DATCLE010000148.1:0-6859 GCA_036564075.1 Dehalococcoidia bacterium | reverse complement strand
GTGCCTGGAGCGCGCGCTGGCGCGGGCGCGGGGCGGGTAACGTCGGCAGGACAGCGGGAGACGTGCTGATGGCGAAGCAACTGATCACCTTCCGGATCAACGGCGAGCGGCAGGAGGTGGCCACGGAGCCCAACCGGACGCTCCTGGAGCTGGTGCGGGACGACCTCCGGCTCACCGGCGCCAAGGAGGGGTGCGGCACCGGCGACTGCGGCGCCTGCTCCATGATCGTGGACGGGCGGCTGGTGACCTCCTGCCTCATGCTGGCGCCCGAGGCCGACGGCGCCGAGATCCTGACCATCGAGGGGCTGGCGGAGGACGGCCGGCTCCACCCGCTCCAGGAGGCCTTCATCCAGCACGGCGCCCTCCAGTGCGGCTTCTGCATCCCCGGCATGCTCATGGCCGCCAAGGCGGTGCTGGACGCCAACCCGCGGCCCAGCCGGGCAGAGATCCGGCGCGGGCTGGCGGGCAACCTCTGCCGCTGCACCGGCTACCGGCGCATCGTGGACGCGGTAGCGGCCGTCGCGGCGCGGGACTGAGGGGACGCCATGACGGCGGCACAGGATGGGTTCCGGGCGCTGGTGGACGAGGTCTTCGACGCGACGCTGCGGTTCAGCCCCGGCACGGCCACGGCGCGCGGCTTCCACCAGTATGACGACCGCTTGACCGACGCTTCCGCGGAGGCCGTGCGCCGCCGCACGGCGGAGCTGCGGGACCACCTGGCCCGGGCGGAGGCGCTGGACGCGGCCGCACTGCCGCCGGAGGAGGCGCGGGACCTGCGGCTGCTGCGGAGCCAGCTCCGCTACCAGCTCCGGGACCTGGAGGAGCTCCGCCCCTTCGCCCGCAGCCCCATGACGTACCTGGGCATCGTCTCCGGCGCGTGCGATTCCCTGGTGCGGCGGAGCTTCGCCCCGGCGCCGGAGCGGCTGCGCAGCCTGATTGCCCGGGAGCGGCTGGTACCGGAGCTGCTGGCCCAGGGTCGGGCCGGCGTGGAGCCGGACCTCTGCACCACCATCCACGCGGAGACGGCGCTGGAGCAACTGGCCGGCCTCCGCCTGCTGTTCACGGAGGACCTGCCGCGCTTCGCCGCAGAGGCGGGAGACGCCGCCGCCCGCCGCGACTTCGAGGACGCCAACGCCGGCGTCCTGGCGGCGCTGGACGGCTACGGCGCCTGGATCCGGGAGACGCTGCTCCCCCGGGCGGCGGGCCAGATCGCCCTGGGGCGGGAGCGGTTCGAGATCCTGCTGCGGGACGCCGACATGATCACCCTGCCCGCGGAGGAGCTGGTGCGGCGGGCCCGGGAGGACCTGTCCCGCACGCAGGCGCTGCTGCGGGAGACGGCGGAGCGCATCCAGCCGGGAGCGCCGGTGGCGGAGGTGGTGGACCGCGTCTCCGCGGAGCACCCCACCGCGGACGACCTCATCCCGGAGTCCGAGGCGTGCCTGGAGGACCTGCGGCGCTTCTGCGTGGAGCAGGGGCTGGTGACCATGCCCACGGACGAGCCCATCCGGGTGGAGGAGACGCCGGGGTACTACCGCTACCTGGCCCAGGCGGCCTGCTCCACCCCCGGTCCCTTCGAGGCCCGGGCCACGGAGGCGTTCTACTGGGTGACGCGCCCGGCGCCGGACTGGGACGCGGAGCGCCGGGAGGGCTACCTGCGGTTCTTCAACCGGTACGCCATCCCCCTCATCGGCGGGCACGAGGTGTACCCCGGCCACTACGTCCACCTGACGTGGCTGCGCAAGGCGGACTCCCGCGTGGGGCGCTTCTTCCCCAACACCACCACCATTGAGGGCTGGGCGCACTACTGCGAGCAGGTGCTCATCGAGGCGGGCTACGGCGGCGGCGACCCCCGCTACCACCTGATGCAGCTCCGGGAGGCGTTGCTGCGGCTGTGCCGCTACCTGGCGGCCTTCGGGCTGCACACGGAGGGCTGGAGCTTCCAGGACGCCGTGGAGTTCTTCGTGCGGGAGGGGTACGCCACGCGCGTCATCGCGGAGCGGGAGGCGCGCCGCGGCGTGCTGAGCCCCTCCTACTACGCCTACACCCTGGGCAAGCACGAGATCCTGGCGCTGCGGGAGCGGCTCCGGACGCGTCTGGGGAGCCGCTTCAACCTACAGGCGTTCCACAACCGGGTCATGCAGCTACCGTACCCGGTGCCCATCATTGCGGACGTTCTGAGCAGCGAGGCCGCCTGAGGCGGCCGGGAGGTTGGTCCATGACGACGGAGGTACGGAGGGAGCACGCGGTGGTCGGCCGGCCGCTGCCGCGCATCGAGGGCCCGGAGAAGGTGACGGGGAAGACGGTGTACGCGGCGGACATCACGCTGCCGCGCATGCTGTACGCCCGCATCCTGCGGAGCCCCCACGCCCACGCCCGCATCCGCCGCATCGATACGGCGCGGGCGCGGGCGCTGGAGGGTGTGGAGTTCGTGGTGACGGCGGCGGACCTGCCGCCGTACCGGAAGAACCCCGGCGCCCGGCACGGCCTGCTCCTGGCGGAGGACGAGGTCGTCTACCAGGGCCAGGCGGTGGCCGCAGTCCTGGCCACGCGGGAGGACCTGGCGGAGGAGGCGCTGGACCTCATCCAGGTGGAGTACGAGCCGCTGCCCGCCGTCATCGACCCCGAGGAGGCCATGCGGCCGGACGCGCCGCCGGCCCGGCTGGCCTCCGGCGCCGCGGACCGGAGCGAGGAGGCGGGCCACGTCACGGTGGACGTGAAGGAGGAGGAGGGCGCCGGCCGCGGCTCCCCCAACGTCTCCAACCAGATCCGCTTCAGCCGCGGCGACATTGAGGAGGGGTTCAACGAGGCCGACGTCATTGTGGAGCGGACGTGGCGGTCCGCGCTGGTTCACCAGGGCTACATTGAGCCGCACGCCGCCGTGGCCGACTACGACGCCACCACGGGCGAGCTGACGATCTGGACCAGCACGCAGGGCCCCTTCCATACGCGGGACGAACTGGCCCGCCTGTTCCAGCTTCCGGAGACCAAGATCCGCGTGGTGGGGACGGAGGTGGGCGGCGGCTTCGGCGGCAAGATCTTCCTCATCCAGGGGCTGGCCGCCGCCCTGGCGCTGGTGGCGCGGCGGCCGGTGAAGCTGGTCTACAGTCGCAAGGACGACTTGCTCTCCGGCGTCCCTTCGCCCCAGGCCATTGTCCACCTGCGGACGGGCATGCGGAAGGACGGGACGGTGACGGCGCTCCAGGCCCGCCTCATCTACGACGCAGGCGCCTTCCCCGGCGCACCGGTGGTGCCCGGCGCGCTCCTGGTAGGCGGCTACTACAAGTTCCCGCACCTGGACATCCAGGGCTTTGAGGTGCTGACCAACAAGGTGAGCGTGGGCGCGCTGCGGGCGCCGGGGGCCCACAACGCCACCCTGGCCATTGAGGCGCACATGGACCTCATGGCACGGGAGCTGGGGCTGGACCCACTGGAGGTCCGCCTGCGCAACGCCGTGGAGGAGGGCGACCAGCTCCCCAACGGACAGCCGCTGCCCCGCGTGGGGCTGCGGGCGTGCCTGGAGGCCCTCCAGCGGCACCCCCTCTGGCGCGACCGCGCCGCCCGCAAGGCCGGGAACGGCCGGCCGCGGGGCGTGGGCATTGCCGTGGGCGGCTGGCTGGGCGGGCTGCAACCGGCCAGCGCCCACGTGGCCCTCAACTCCGACGGCACCATCAACGTGATGGTGGGCTCCAACGACATCACCGGCGTGAACACCGCCTTCGCCCAGATTGCGGCGGAGGAGCTGCGGGTGCCCGTGGAGCAGGTGACGGTGAGCCAGGGCGACACCAAGACGGCGCCCTACGCGGGGATGAGCGCCGGCTCCAAGACGCTCTACACCGTGGGCCGGGCGGTGAAGCTGGCGGCAGAGGACGCGCGACGGCAGATCCTGGAGGTGGCGTCCCAGCGGCTGGATGCCCCGGTGGAGGAGCTGGAGCTGGCGGACGGCGAGGTGCGGGTCAAGGGCGACCCCAGCCGCACCCTGACGCTGGAGCGGCTGGGCCAGCTCACCACCGCCTTCGCCGCCCGGCACGCGCCCATTGTGGGCGTGGGGAACGTGACGGCCCGCCGCTCCGCGCCGGGGTTCACGGCGCAGATGGTGGAGCTGGAGGTAGACCCGGAAACGGGCCAGATCACGCTCCTGGGCATGGTGGGGGCACAGGACGCCGGCTTCGCCGTGAACCCGCTGGCGGTGGCCGGGCAGATCGAGGGCGGCATGACCCAGGGGCTGGGCATCGGCCTCTGGGAGGAGATGGTGTACGACGCGGCGGGGAACCTGAAGAACCCCGGCCTGCTGGACTACCGGATGCCCACGGCCATGGACGTGCCGGACCTGGAGTCGGTCATTGTGGAGGTACCCTCGGAGGAGGGGCCGTACGGGGCGCGCATCGTGGGCGAGCCGTCCATCACGGCGGGCGGCGCCGCCATCGCCAACGCCGTGGCGGACGCTCTGGGCGTCTGGGTGGACGCCATCCCGGTCACGCCGGAGCGGGTGCTGCGGGCGCTGGGCCGCTTGGGTTAGGGGCATCATGACGGCGGCGATCCTGCTGGCGGCGGGCGAGTCGCGGCGGATGGGACAGCCCAAGGCCCTCCTGCCGTGGGCCGGGCGGCCGCTGATCACCTACCAGATCCAGCAGCTCGCCGCGGCGGGCGTGGAGCGCATTGTGGTGGTGCTGGGCCACCAGGCGGAAGCCATCCGGCCGCACGCCCAGGCTCCCGGCGTGACGGCGGTGGTGCACGCGGCGTACCGGGAGGGCCGCGCTTCGTCGCTTCGGGCAGGGGCGGAGGCGGTGCCGGACGGCGCCGATCCGGTTCTGGTGCTGAACGTGGACCAGCCGCGCTCCGCCGCACTCCTCCGCACCCTCATCGAAGCGCACAGAGCCGCCGGGGCCCGCATCACGGCACCCGTCTACCGCGGCCGGCGCGGCCACCCGCCCGTCCTGGCGGGCGACCTCCTGCCGGCGCTCCGCGCCGTGGACGAAGCCACCCAAGGGCTCCGCGCGGTGCTAGCGGCCCGCGCCGCGGAGGTCCACGAGGCGCCGGTGGACGACCCCACAGCCTGCCTGGACCTGAACACCCCGGAGGAGTACCGGGAGGCGCTGGCCCGCTACGGCGCCGGCTGAGCCCGGCGGGATACCACCTCCGCTGGATGCGCCCGCCGGCGCCGGGGGCTACGGTGGGGCCAAGGCCGCGCCCTCCGCCCGCGGCGGAGGAGCCCCATGGCGGTGCTGGTCACGCTCCTGGTCCCGGCCCTGGCCCTGACCGCCGGCGCGGCCTTGGCCCACCTGGGCCGCCTCAACCCCCTCACCCTCAGCCTGCTGCTGGCGGGCACGTGGACCGTCCTCTTCGGCGCCCACGCCTACGCCGGGCACATCCCCCTCTCCGCCGCCATGACGGCGGCGGCCGTGGTCTTCCTCTCCACCCTGCCCGCCTCCCTCGTTGCCTTGATCGGGTGGGAGTGGTACCGTACCGGTCGGGCGCGGCACCGATGGAACCGCTGGCTGCGCGACGTGGGGGACGACGAGTGGTGGTCGAACTGAGCGAGCCGCTGATCGTGTTGACAGCGTTCGCCGCCCTGACGGCGCTCTGGCACTACCGCGTCCGCCTGGGCCTGGCGTTCCTGCCCACGCTGGCCGGCAGCGTGGGCGCCGTCTGGCTGGGGCTCTTCGCCTGGAACCTGGCCCTGGGCTTCCCGCCGCTGGACGGGGCGCTGAGCGCCCTGGCCCTGGCCGCCAGCATCAGCGGCGTCTCCCTCCTGCTGGCACGCGTCACCCGCTGGTACATCGGCAACGCGGACCGGTTCTGGGGCCGGTAGGCGCTCCATCGGGACGCGCCTCGCGGCCGGGGCGCACCAGGCGTAGCCGCGGCGGCCCGCGGCGGGCGTCATGCCCGGCCTGCCGGTCCGCCGTCCAGGAACTCCAGGATGGCGCGGGTCACCACCTCCGGCTCCTCCTGCTGGACCCAGTGCCCCGCCGTGGGAACGTACCGCACCCGCACGTCCGCCACCCAGCGGTCCAGCCCCTCCGTCAGGCGCTTCCCCAGGGCAAAGTCCTGCTCGCCCCAGATGACCAGCGTGGGCACCTCCAGCCGCCGCTCCAGCCGGCGCCGCACCGCCAGCGCTCCGGGCCGGAACAGCGCCCGGTAGTAGTTCAGCGGGCCGGTCAGCCCGCGCCGTCGGAAGGCCGTCTTGTACACCTCCAGGTCCTCCGGCCCCAGCACCGGGCCGCGGGCGCCGCGGAACGCCCGCTCCAGGAGCCGGTAGTCCCGGCGGGCCAGCAGCCGCTCCGGCAGGACCGGGATCTGGAAGAAGAACATGTACCAGCTCCGGCGAAGCTGGTCCGGCCGCCAGAGGCCGCGGGCGAAGGCCCCCGGGTGCGGCGCGTTCAGGATCACCAGCCGCTCCAGCGCCTCCGGGTGGAACGCCGCCAGGGCCCAGGCCACGCCGCCGCCCCAGTCGTGCCCGACCACCGCCGCGGCGCGCCGGTACCCCAGCGCCCGGACCAGGTCCCGCACGTCCGCGGCCAGGGTGCGGACATCGTAGCCGCGGCGGGGCGCGTCGGTGCCGCCGTAGCCGCGGAGGTCCGGCGCCACGGCGCGGAAGCCCGCGGCGGCCAGCGCCGGGAGCTGGTGGCGCCAGGAGTACCAGAGCTCCGGGAAGCCGTGGAGCAGCAGCACCAGCGGCCCCTGGCCCTGGCTCACGTAGTGCACGCGGATGCCGTTGGCCTCCGCCTCCCCGTGGCTCCACGCCGCCTGCGCCATCGCACCCCTCCGGGCGCTTGCCCGCCGTCGCACCCAGTATAGCCGCCCGGACGCCGTCTTGACGCGCGTGTCGGTCCATGCTACAAGGAGCCTACTGGCGGGGTGG
>DATCLE010000147.1:0-17477 GCA_036564075.1 Dehalococcoidia bacterium | reverse complement strand
TCCTTGGGCAGGAGGGCCAGCTTCAGCTCCTGGACCAGCCGCTCCTCCTGCTCCGTGAGGGTGCGAACCTCCTCCTGCGCCAGTTCCCGCAGCTCCGGGTCCGAGGTCTCCGCCAGGAGCTGCCGGGCGTCCTCCAGGCTCCGGACCACCTGCCGGTGGTCCCGCAGGAGCCGCACCACGGGCTCCAGCGCGGCCCGCTCCCGCGCCAGCTCCTGGACGCGGGTGTAGTCCGCCGCCACCTCCGGGTCCGCCAGCCGGGAGGTCAGCTCCTCATACCGGGCCTCGATGCTCTCCAATCGCTCCCACATACGTGCCTGCCGACATACGAAACCCCCAAGGGAAGCTTGGGGGTCTTGCTCCGTCTCTACTCCCCAGTATACCACCGGCGCCCGCCCGCCGCCAGCGAGAGGTTCGCCAGGACGCCCAGGTGGTCCGACGGGTAGTAGCCCAGGGCGTCGGGCCGGTCGCCCACCAGGCGGGCGCCCCGGACGTGCAGGCCCTGCCCGGCCAGGACGTAGTCCAGGGTGCGGGACGGACGGTGGCTGGGGAAGGTGGGCCCCGGGCGGCCGCCGGAGGCCGCGCGCCAGGCGTCGCGGTAGGCGCCGCCGGCGGTGAGGGCCGCCAGGGTGCGGCCGCGGGGTAGCGCGTTGAGGTCGCCGGCGATGACGCACGGCCTGCTCCCGGCCACGCGGTCGGCGTAGGCCAGCACGGCGCGGGCGCTGGCCAGGCGGGCGTCCGGGTCCAGGGAGAAGTGGGCGTTCAGGAGCGCCAGTTCGCCCCAGGGGAAGCGGACCACCGCCGCCTGGCAGATGCGCCGCACATCCCGCGCCCGCTGGGGGTTGTGGGGCAGGCGGATGAAGCCCGCGTCCAGGACGGGGTGCCGGGAGAGGAGGGAGAGGCCGTACTCCCAGTGCGGCGTCCGGGGCGAGGAGCCCCACTGGGCGGCGTGGTAGACGGCCCGGTAGCCGGCCGCTTCCGCCAGCTGGCGCCCCTGGTCCGGCCCCGCCAGGTGCCAGCGCCCGTCCCGGCCGGTCTCCTGGAGCGCCACCAGGTCCGGACGGTGCTCCTCCAGCAGCCGGAGGATGAGCGCCCGCCGCCGGGGCCAGGAGGGCGCTGGGTGCATGCGGCAGGCGGCGCTGTCCGGCACCGCACCCCTGGGCGGATCGAACCACCAGGGGTCGGAGAAGAACCAGACGTTCAGCGTGAGGACGCTGAAGGACGGCCCGGCGCCGTCCGGGTCCGCGTGGGCCATGGCGCGCTTCCTGGGGCTGGACAGCCCGGCTCCGCCATGATACCATCCGGCGCACCGGCAGGATGCAGGAAGGGACAAGGTCAGCAGGCATGAGCGGCGCGTTCATGACGTTCCTGTTCCCGGCCCCCGCGTGGGGAACGCCGGGCCGTGCCCGTGGCGCGCCTGCCGTCGATCCAGGGTAGCGTAGACCGTTCTGCATCGACTACGACGCGAAGGCCGCGGGCACCACCCGCGGCCTTCAACGTTCTCGTGCCCTTGGGTGGAGGATCGAAGCTCCAGGACGGTGTGCGATGACGGTAGACGGAGGGAGGGAGACGGCGGAAGCGCCGCGGGCAGAGCGGCACACGCCCGTGCGCCGCTTCTACCTCTACCTGTGCTTCGAGAACTTCCAGCCCTGGATCCCCATCTGGGTGGTGTACCTCCAGGTGCAGCGCGGCCTCTCGCTGACGGAGATCATGGCGCTGGAGGCCGTCTACCAGGCCGTCCTGGTGGCGGCGGAGGTCCCCACGGGGGCCGTGGCGGACCGCTGGGGCAGGAAGTTCTCGCTGCTCCTGGGCTCCACCGGCTACGTGCTGGCCATCCTGCTGTTCGGGTTGGCGGACGGCTTCGGGCCGGTGCTGGTGGCCTACGTGGCCTGGGCGGTGGCCATGACGCTCCGCTCCGGCGCCGACACCGCCTTCCTCTACGACACGCTGGCGGCGGCGGGCCGGGCGGTGGAGTTCTCCCGCGCCTACGGCCGCGGCCGGGCCGTCTGGATCGCGGCCGGGCTGGCGGCGGGGCTCCTGGGCGCGCCCCTGGCCGACGCCACGTCGCTCCAGGTGCCGGTGCTGGCCGGCGCGGCCTTCGCGGGCGGGGCCTTCCTGGTGGTGCTCACCTTCCGGGAGCCGCCGCGGGAAGGGACGGCGGCGCGGCCGTCCTACCTAGCCACGCTCCGGGAGGCGGCGGGGCTGGCGTGGTGGCGGCGGGACGTGGGCCTCATGCTGGTCATGGTAGCACTGCTCCAGGGCGCCGCGACCACCGCGCACATCTTCTCGCAGCCGTTCCTGGCCGGGCACGGCGTCCCGGTCGGGGCGTTCGGGCTGCTGGTGATGCCCGCGTGGCTGGTCTCCATTGCCGGGTCGCTGGCGTCGCACCGGCTGGCGGGCCGGTTCGGGGAGCGGGCCGTGGTGTACGGCGTGGCCGCCGGGGTCACGGCGGCGTTCCTGGTGCTGGGCGGCGTTCCCTCGCTCCTGGCCTTCGCCATGTTCCCGGTGGTCTCGTTCTGCGCGGCGGCCTTCTACCCGGTCCACCAGGACTACCTGGGGCGGCACGCGCCCCAGCATCTGCGGGCCACCATGCTCAGCATGGCGTCCGCCGGCTCCGCGCTGCTCATGGCCGGCGCCGCGCCCCTGCTGGGGCTGGCCGCCGACGAGGGCTCGTTGCGGACGGCGTTCCTGGCGGGCGGCGCGGTGCTGGGGACGCTGGCGGCGGCGACGCTGGCGGCGTGGACGGCGGCCTCCCGGCGGGAGCGGGAGGCGGTGCTGACGGAGGCGTGACGGGCCGCCCTCAGCGGACCTCCGTCCCCAGGGCGTGGGAGAGGGTGAGGATGGCCTCGCCGCGGGGGAGGCGCTGCTGGGCCCCCTCCGCCATGTCCCGGAACTGGACGGTGTCGCTGGCCGCCTCCTCGTCGCCGATGATGAGGACGTAGCGCGCGGCCACGGCGTTGGCGTGGCGAAGCTGGGCCCGCAGGCTGCGACCGCCCAGGCCCATGACCGTGCGGATGCCCGCCGCCCGCAGTTCCCGGGTGAGGCGGACGGCGGGGAGGCGGGCGGCGTCGCCCAGGTGGGCCACGTAGGCCTGGACGCCGGGCACCTCCGGCGGCTGGAGCCCCTGCTGCTTCAGGTTCAGGATGATCCGCTCGATGCCGGTGGCGAAGCCGATGCCCGGCGTGGGCCGCCCGCCCAGCTCCTCCATGAGCCCGTCGTAGCGGCCGCCGGCGCCGATGGTCCCCTGGCTGCCCGCCCCCTCCGGTACCACCTCGAAGACGGTACGGGTGTAGTAGTCCAGCCCCCGCACCAGCCGCGGCGCCGGGGTGTACGGGATCTCGATGGCCGTCAGGTACTCCTGGAGCCGGTCGAAGTGCCGGCGGCAGGGCTCGCACAGGTAGTCCGTGATCACCGGCGCGGCGGCGATGACCGGCTGGCAGGACTCCTGCTTGCAGTCCAGGAGGCGCAGCGGGTTGCGCTCGTACCGGGTGCGGCAGTCGCGGCAGACGTCCTCCAACTTATCGGCGTAGTACGCCTTGAGGACCTCCAGGTAGCGGGGCCGGCAGGCCCGGTCGCCGATGCTGTTGAGGAGGAGCGTCAGGTTCTGGAGGCCCAGGGAGGCGTAGAGCCGCCAGAGCATGTCGATGAGCTCGGCGTCCAGGGCGGGGTCCTCCTCGCCGATGGCCTCCACGCCGAACTGCGTGTGTTGGCGGAGACGGCCGGCCTGGGGCCGCTCGTACCGGAAGGCCTCGGCAAAGTAGAAGAGGCGCACCGGCTGGGGGAGGTTGAACATGCCGTGCTCCAGGTAGGCGCGGCAGACGGCGGCCGTCCCCTCCGGCCGGAGGACCAGGTCCTCCTCCGTGCGGAGGTAGAACATCTCCTTCTCCACAATGTCCGTGCCCTCGCCCACGGCGCGGATGAACACCCCCGCCTGCTCGAACATGGGCGTGCGGATGGGCTGGTGTCCGTAGCGCCGGGCGAAGGACGCCGCCGTCTCCTGGATGTACTGCCAGTAGGGGAACTCCTCCGGCAGCACGTCGTCGGTGCCGCGGGGTGCCTGGTACACGGAGGGACCTCCCTGCCAGGGGGTGCGGGGAACGGAGGGCCAAGGTGCAGGATACCGGGCGCGCCCGCCAGTGTAAAGGCGGCCATGGCCGCGGGCGGTTCCGCGCGTGACGCGCCCCTGGTGGGCCGGGAAGGGCCGCCGGTGTCCGTAGCAGGGGCTGGTGCCGAGTGTTACACTAGAACCAGACGGTATGAAGCTGATCACGGGCACCGCCCTCATGGACCTGGAAGGCCTCTTGGCCAAGGCGCGGGAGTATCTCCCGGCCGAGAAGCTCAGCCTCATCGAAGAGGCGTACCGCTTCGCCGAGCGGGCGCACGATGGGCAGCTGCGCGTCTCCGGCGAGCCTTACATCCAGCACCCGTTGAACGCCGCGTACCTGGTGGCGGGGCTGCAACTGGACGCCGCCGCCGTGGCCGCCGCCCTCCTGCACGACGTGAAGGAGGACTGCGGCGTGGCCACGGAGGAGCTGGCCCGCCGCTTCGGCGACGACGT
This sequence comes from Dehalococcoidia bacterium, assembly GCA_036564075.1. Taxonomy (GTDB): domain Bacteria; phylum Chloroflexota; class Dehalococcoidia; order DATCLE01; family DATCLE01; genus DATCLE01. The sequence continues at coordinate 12,922 of DATCLE010000147.1, read as the reverse complement.
GGCGAAGCTGGTGGACGGGGTCACCAAGCTGACGCGGCTGGAGCTGACCTCGCCGGAGCCGGCCTTGGGGGACGACGGCCTCCAGGCGGAGAACCTGCGCAAGATGTTCCTGGCCATGGCGGAGGACGTCCGCGTGGTCATCATCAAGCTGGCGGACCGGCTGCACAACATGCGGACGCTGGACGCCAAGCCGCCGGAGAGCCGTGTCCGCACGGCGCGGGAGACCATGGAGATCTACGCGCCGCTGGCCAGCCGCCTGGGTATCTGGCAGTTCAAGTGGGAGCTGGAGGACCTGGCCTTCCGCCACCTGGAGCCGGAGCGGTACCGGGAGATCGCGCAGCTGGTGGCCTCCAAGCGGGCCCACCGGGAGCGCTACATTGCCCAGGTGGAGAGCATCCTCCGGGACGAGCTGGCCAAGCACGGCATCCAGGCGGACGTGCAGGGGCGGGCCAAGCACATCTACTCCATCCACCAGAAGATGCAGAAGTACGCGGCCCAGGGGAAGAGCTTCAACGAAATCTACGACCTCCTGGCGCTGCGGGTGCTGGTGAACACCGTCAGCGACTGCTACAGCGCCCTGGGCGTGGTCCACGGGTTGTGGCACCCCATCCCCGGCCAGTTCGACGACTACATCGCCAACCCCAAGGAGAGCATGTACCAGTCGCTGCATACCACGGTTATGTGCCTGGGCGCGCGGCCGCTGGAGGTGCAGATCCGCACGTATGAGATGCACCGGCTGGCGGAGTACGGGGTGGCGGCCCACTGGCGGTACAAGGAGGGCGGCCGCCGGGACCAGCGGTACGAGGAGCGGATGGCGTGGCTGCGGCAGCTCCTGGAGTGGCACCGGGAGCTCTCCGGCGCCCACGAGCTGGTAGAGGCGGTGAAGACGGACCTTTTCCGGGACCAGGTCTTCGTCTACACGCCCAAAGGGGAGATCAAGGACCTGCCCGCCGGCGCCACACCCATTGACTTCGCGTACCGGATCCACACGGAACTGGGGCACAAGTGCATCGGCGCCAAGGTGAACGGGCGCATTGTCCCCCTCAACTACCAGCTCCAGAACGGGGACATGGTGGAGGTGCTCACCAGCAAGTCCTCCAAGGGCCCCTCCCTGGACTGGCTCAACCCCAACTTGGGCTACGTGCGCACCAGCCACGCCCGGGAGAAGATCCGCCAGTGGTTCCGCAAGCAGGAGCGCGCCGACAACATCGAGCGGGGGCGCGCCATCCTGGAGCGGGAGCTGCGCCGCCAGGGGATGACGCTGGCGGAGTTCAACGACGAGGTCATCCGGGCCCTGGGGCACGAGACCATGGAGGACTTCCTGGCGGCGCTGGGCTCCGGCACCGTCAGCGCCCACCAACTGGCGCTGAAGCTGGCGGCCTTCACGGAGCCGCAGGAGGAGCCCGGCGCGCCCGCGGGCGCCCCCGGGCGGCCGCTCCAGCCGGTGGTGGATACCTCCGTCTCCGTGCTGGGCGTGGCGGACGTGCTGACGCAGCTGGCCCGCTGCTGCAACCCCGTCCCGGGCGACCCTATCATCGGCTATGTGACGCGCAGCCGCGGCGTCACCATCCACCGGCGGGACTGTCACAACATCCTGCATGAGGAGGAGACGGAACGCCTCATTGAGGTGGACTGGGGCGCGGGACAGCAACGGTACCCCGTCTCCATCCGCATCGAGGCGTGGGACCGCGTGGGGCTGCTGCGGGACATCAGCACCATGGTGGCGGAGGAGCGGGTGAACATGGTGGGCGTGCGCACCCAGGAGCACGGCGACCGCACCACCTCCGTGTACATCACCCTGGAGACCACCGGCATCGAGCAGCTGACCCGGCTGCTGAACAAGCTGGAGACGGTGCGCGGCGTGCTGTCCGTGGCCCGCACCCGCGGCGAGGCGGTCCGCACCGACGGGTAGCCGTCGGACACGGGACGGACCGACGGGCCGGCCGCCGACGCCGGCCCGTTTCCGTGTGCCGCCGCGCCCCGCTCCAGGGATCCCAACCGAGGGGAGGATGCCAATGCTCCTGCGGAACCTGCGGCTCATCGACGGCTTGGGCGCCGTGCATGACGGGGTGGACGTCCGCGTCCGGGACGGCCGCTTCGTCGAGGTCGGCAGCGGCCTGGCGGCGGAAGGCGACCGGGCCCTGGACCTGAAGGGCGCCACGGCCATCCCCGGCCTCATCGACGCCCACACCCACCTGAGCCTGGACGCCACGCCGGAGGCCATGCGCAACGCCACGGCGCAGCCCCACCCGTACCAGGCGCTGCTGGCCGCGGGGCGGGCGGCGGCGCTGCTGGCCCAGGGCGTGACTACCGCCCGGGACGTGGGCGGCGTGGGGCCGGTCATCTTCGCCCTGCGGGACGCCGTGGCGGCGGGCCACGTGCGGGGGCCGCGGATCCTGGCGGCGGGCCGGTGGATCACCGTGACGGGCGGCCACGGCTGGCCCATCGGCGTGGAGGCGGACGGCGTGGACGCCCTCCGGCGGGCCGTCCGGGCCGAGATCAAGGCGGGGGCGAACCTGGTGAAGCTGATGGTGAGCGGCGGCGTGGTGGGGCCCGGCCTGGGGCCGCACTCGGTGCAGTTCAGCCAGGAGGAGGTGGCCGTGGCCGCGGCGGAGGCGCACGGTGCCGGGCTGCGGGTGGCGGCCCACGCCCACGGGGAAGGGAGCATCCGCAACGCCGTGCTGGGCGGGGTGGACACCGTGGAGCACGGCGCCTACCTCACGGAGGAGCTGGTGCAGGAGATGCTGCGCCGGGGGACGTTCCTGGTGCCCACCCTGGCAGTGATCCAGTACCTGCTGGAGCACGCGGAGGAGGCGGGCATCCGGGGCCACACGGCGGAGCGGGCACGGCAGCTGGCGGAGGACCACCGGCGGAACGTGGCGGCGGCGCACCGCCTGGGCGTCCCGGTGGTGGTGGGCACGGACATGGGGACGCCCTACACCGGCCCGGACGCCATCCACCGGGAGATCCGGGAGCTAGCGGCGGTGGGCCTGACGCCCATGGAGGCCATCCAGGCGGCCACGCTGAACGCCGCGCGGGCGCTGGGCCTAGAGCACGACCTGGGCACGGTGCAGCCCGGCCGCCGGGCGGACCTGGTGGTGCTGGACGGCGATCCGCTGGCGGACCTGGACGCTACCCGTTCCGTGCGGCTGGTGATGCAGGACGGGGAGTTCGTGACGCCGGTGGAGGCGTAGGCCGTCAGGCGGCCCAGCGCTGCTGCGGCGTCAGTTCCACCAGGGGCAGGGCGGCGGCTTCGGAGAGGTCCTCGCCGCGGGCCAGGATGTCCAGGAGCGCCTGCACGCAGCGGGCGTCCAGCCGCTCCCCGGCCTCCTGCTGGATCTGCCGGAGCGCGGCATCGCGGCTCCAGGCGGCGCGGTAGACGCGGTCGGAGGTGAGGGCGTCGTAGACGTCCGCCACGGCCACAATGCGGGCCTCCAGCGGGATCTGGTCGCCCTGGAGGCCGTCCGGGTAGCCGCTGCCGTCCAGCCGTTCGTGGTGGTACTTGACGGCGTCGGCCACGCGTCGGCCCAGGGAGGGGATCTGGGCGGTGATGTGGTAGCCGCGGGTGGTGTGGTGCTTGAGCTCGGCGAATTCCTGCGGATCCAGGGCGCCGGGCTTCTGCAGCACCGCGTCCGGGATGCCGATCTTGCCCACGTCGTGCAGGAGGGCCGCGGCCGCCACAGCCCGGAGCTGGGAGTCCGGCAGGTGCAGCTCCCGGCCGATGAGCACGGCCAGGCGGCAGACGCGCTGGGCGTGGCCGCGAAGGTACGGGTCCTTGACCTCCGTGGCGGCCACCAGGGCGCCCACCGCCTCCGGCAGGCTCTGCTCCAGCTTGGTCAGCACGTCCCGCAGGAACAGCCCTTCCACAATGCCCTTCAATTGCCGGCCGCGCACGTACTCATAGCCGATCCCCAGCATGGGCACCAGGAAACCCAGCAGCATCAGCACGTGGTACTCCCACCAGGAGAGCCGGTACACCGGGCCGAAGGTCATGCTGACTAGGCTCTCCGCCAGGAGGACCAGCCCCACGCTGAAGGCGGCGGCCACGGGCAGGCGGGAGATGGAGAAGACCTGGTAGTGCCGCCACGCGGCGAAGAGCAGGGCTGCCCCGGCGGCCAAGGCCGTCCCGTAGTCCACCGCGGGGTCGCCCACCGGGATCCAGTCCAGCAGGTGCTCGTGCAGCAGGTTGCCGCACAGGTAGAGGAGCACGAGGCCGGCCACGGCCGCCATGAGCGCGCCGTGGTGCCGCTCGATGAAGCGGGCGGCGCGCTCCGGCGGTTCCACCGTCCCCAGGGCGAAGAGCAGCCCGCCGACCAGCAGGCTGAGCCGGGGGCTGACGGTGAGGGCGTGGTACGGGTGGTGCACCAGCACCCCCGGCGTGGTGAGCCCGTGCACGGCGAAGATGCCCGCAACGGCCAGGAACGCCGCGGCCGTGCAGAAGACCCTCGGCTGGCGGGAGGCCACAGAGGCGGCGCCCACCAGGATCGCCAGGGCCAGCGCCAGGAGCGAGGCCGCGGAGACGATGTAGAAGTGCTCCGTGGGTACCACCAGGGTCCGGTCCAGGTGCGGGTTGGCCAGCAGGTACCCGAACGCCGCCAGCGGCAGCGAGAGCACCAGCAACCCGGCGGTGAGCTCCAGACGGTCCCTGGTCATGGCCCTCCTCACTGGGGGCATGCTCTCGGCACGTCTCCGTAGCAATTCTCGTCAACGGTAGGGGTGCTCTGAAGGCGGCGCTGGGCCGCGGCCCCTGCTGGACGAGGGCCCCGGAAGGGTGTATCCTGAACCCTAGGGCGGTGGCGTGAGGACGCGCATCCCCCCAGCGCGATACGTTCCTCGCCCCCAGGCGGCGCCCGGCCGTCCCGTCCGCCCGGCACCTTCTTCCCCTCCTGCGTGTGGCAACTGGACCCAGGACAGGGACCGTAGAGCATCGAGTATTGTCGCCGAAGTCCCTAACCTTAGGACAACAACCAACTGCCGTGGGTGACACCGCTGGGGACTAGGGGTTCCCGTGGCGGCCGGGATCTTTCTAGAGGCAGCCAGCATCTGTGAAGGAAACAACCGAGAGCGGCCTCGCCACCGCGCTGCGCTCCGTGCGCGTGGTCAAGGGGTTGACCCAGACGGAGCTGGCGGTGCGCTCCGGCGTGGACCGGAGCTACATCAGCGCCCTGGAGAACGGCCGCCGGAAGGCCCCGTCCTGGGACATCATCGTCGCCCTGTCCCGTGCCCTGGACATGAGCGTGGCGGAGTTCCTCCAGTGGACGGAGGACGCACCGCAGACCCCCGGCGTCCCCCATGACCAGGAGCTGGAGCTCCTGTTCTCCGAGATCCGGCGGCGCCCCACCAGGGAGCGCGCCGCCATGAAGCGCCTGATCACCACCTGGCTGGACGTCCTGACCACGTTGCGCTGACCATGCCGTCGGCGGGCGCTCCCTTGCGCCCGCCGCGTTTCCTGCTATGATGGCGCCACCCACGGGTGAGGTGGCGACCCGTCCATGCTGGCTAACGTGCTCACCTGCGCCGTCCTGGGCCTGGACGGCGAAGTGGTGGAGGTGGAGGTGGACATCGCCTCCGGCCTCCCCGCGTTCAACATCGTCGGCCTCCCGGACGCCGCCGTGCAGGAGGCGCGGGAGCGCGTCCGCTCCGCCATCCGCAACTCCGGCGGCACCTTCCCCCAGAAGCGCATCACCGTGAACCTGGCCCCGGCCGACCTCCGCAAGGAGGGCCCGGCGTACGACCTTCCCATTGCCGTCGGGATCCTGCTGGCCTCCGAGCAGGTGGTCGCCGACGTGGACGGCGCCCTCTTCCTGGGCGAACTCTCGCTGAACGGCGCGCTGCGGCACGCCCACGGCATCCTGCCCATGGTGGCGCTGGCACGGGAGCGCGGCTTCCGCCGCGTCTACGTCCCGGAGTGTGACGCGGCCGAGGCCGCGCTCATCGAAGGGATCGAGGTCGTGCCGGTGCCGTCCCTGGCCCGGCTGATCCAGCACCTGACCGGCGGCGAGCCGCTCCCGGTGACGCAGGGGACCGGCCTGCCGGAGGGGCCGGGGCCGGACCCGTGGGAGGGCACGGACTTCTCCCACGTGCGGGGGCAGGAGCACGCCAAGCGGGCGCTGGAGGTGGCGGCCGCTGGTGGACATAACGTGCTGATGACGGGGCCGCCGGGCTCCGGCAAGACGCTGCTGGCGCGCTCCCTGCCGTCCATCCTGCCGCGGATGCGGCCGGAGGAGTGCCTGGACGTCACCAAGATCTACAGCGTGGCCGGGCAGCTCCCGCCGGAGACCCCGGTGATCCGTTCGCGGCCGTTCCGGGCGCCGCACCACACCATCTCCCACGCCGGCTTGGTGGGGGGCGGCCGGGTCCCGCGGCCCGGGGAGATCACGCTGAGCCACCGGGGCGTCCTGTTCCTGGATGAGCTGCCGGAGTTCGGCCAGCAGGTGCTGGAGGTGCTGCGGCAGCCGTTGGAGGACCGGGTGGTGACCATCAGCCGGGCGCAGGGCTCCGTGACCTTCCCGGCCAACTTCATGCTGGTGGCCGCCATGAACCCCTGCCCCTGCGGCTACTACGGCGACCCGGCGCGGGACTGCACCTGCTCCGAGGCGGCGGTCTCCCGCTACCAGCGGCGGATCTCGGGTCCGCTGCTGGACCGCATCGACATCTTCGTGGAGGTCCCGCGCGTGGACTACGAGAAGCTGGCCGGGGAGGCAGCGGGGGAGCCCTCGGCGGCGGTGCGGGAGCGGGTGGAGCGGGCGCGGGCCGTCCAGCAGGCGCGGTTCCGCCACGGCCGCATCACCTGCAACGCGGAGATGACCCCCGTGGAGGTGCGGGCGTACTGCCAGGGCGTGCTGGACGAAGGGGCCCGCTCCCTGCTGCGGCTGGCCATGAACCAGCTGGGGCTGTCCGCGCGGGCGTTCCACCGGGTGCTGAAGCTGGCGCGGACCATCGCGGACCTGGCGGGGAGCGAGGCCATCGGCGCGGCGCACCTGGCGGAGGCCATCCAGTACCGCCAGCGCGCGGCCGGGTGAGGAGCGGGCGATGACGTCGGACCTGACGCCGGCGGAGGCGCGGCCGGGGGCCCTGACGCCGCGACGGGGCGGTGAGGCGCTGCCCGTGCGGCTCACCGTCTTCGGCTTCCTGGCCAGCCTGGTGGTGGGCGTCCTGCTGTTCATCCCGGGCTTCGGGATCCCGGCCTTGCTGGCCTTCCTGCGGCGGTACACGCTCCTCCGGGCCGTCTCGCTGCGGGCCACGGTGGTTGTCGGGCTGGTGCTGGAGGCGGCCTTCTGGCCGGGCGCGCTGGCCTCTCAGACCTACGCGGAGGTCTGGATTGCCGGCGGCGTCACGGTGGGGCTCCTCTTCCCACTGCTCTACCTGGTGGCGGGACTGGTCCTGCGGCTCAGCCGCCCGGCGCCCGGCGCCAGGAGCGGCTGGGAGCGGCTGGCCGGCCTGCTGCACCGCCGGCTGGCCCGGTCGCGCCCGGAGGCGACTCTGGCGCTGGGCTACCGGCGCCTGCTGGAGATCGAGCAGGCGCAGACGCCCCAGGAGCGCCGCTGGCTGCTGGCGCGCGAGTTCGGGCGGCTGGCGGGCGACGCGCTCCGGATGGAGCCGACGGACCGGTCTACCTGGCCGGACCTGCCGCTGTTCCAGGACATGCAGCGCCAGACTGCCCTGCTGCTGGCCAGCGCCACGGACCCGGAGGCGGGCCGGCCTCCGGACCCCGCGCCGCCGGACCGCCTGACCGATGAGACGCTGGTGGCGGCCATCCGGGAACTGGCGCAGTACCTGGACCAGGTGGCGGCGCTGCGCGCCGTGCCGGTGCCGGCGCCGGAGCAGCTCAGGGTCTGGGCCCGCGAGCGGGCGCAGTTGCAGCGGACGTACGACGCGGTGCTGGAGCAGATGCAGGCGTCCTAGGGTGCACGGCGGTCGGGCGTCGCGGGGGAGGAGGCGTGCCGTGGCTGGGAAGGAAGGCCACGCCGCCCGGGCGGGCGGCGTCAGCGACGCGGCGGTGCGCGCCAGGACCGGCAAGGGCTGGGCCGAATGGTTCGCCATCCTGGACGCGGCCGGCGCCGTGGCGTGGGGCCACAAGGAGACCGTCCGGTACCTGCGGGAGGAGCACGGCGTGCCGGACTGGTGGTGCCAGATGGTGACCGTGGGCTACGAGCAGGGGCGGGGCAAGCGGGCGCCGCACCAGACGCCGGAGGGCTACCAGGTGGGCGCCAGCAAGACGGTGGACGTGCCGCTGGCGGCGCTCTACGCCGCCTGGGCGGACCCGGAGGTCCGCGCCCGCTGGCTGCCGGACGCGGGCTTCACCGTCCGCAAGGCCACGCAGGACAAGTCCCTGCGCGTCACCTGGGTGGACGGCCGGACCAACCTGGACGTGAACTTCTCCCCCAAGGGGGAGGGGAAGAGCCAGGTCAGCCTCCAGCACAGCAAGCTGGAGGACGCCGCAGCGGTGGAGCGGCTGCGGGCGTACTGGCGGGAGGCCCTGGAGCGGCTGAAGGCCGGGCTGGAGACGGGGGGCTGGTCGTGACCGGCGGCCGGCGGCGCTGCCACGGGGGGAAGGGTCGATGAGCGACGGTGAAGGGCGCCTGGGCGCGGGCGCCGGCGCCCGGGATGATGAAGGGCGCTTGGGTGCGGGCGCCGGCGCCTCGGACGGCGGGGGGCCGCGGCGCCGCCGGCGGGCCCTGCGCCGGGCAGGCTGGTACGGCCGTCCCCGGCGCGACGAGGACCAGGTGCGGGAGGGCCCGCTCCGGCGCCGGGTGGAAGCGGAGGAGCGGGCCGGGGCGTCGCCAGCCGGCGCCGCCGTGACCCAGGAGCTGGGGGCAGGGGGCTGCCTGGGGAGCCTCCTCCTGGCGGCCGCCATGGTCTTCCTGGCGCCCCTGGCCAGCCTGGTTGCCCTGGCGGTGACGTGGAAGGGGACCCGCTACCCCCGGCGCTGGAAGTGGTTCTTCACCGTCTTCTGGGCCGCGGCGGCCGTCCTCACTGCCGTCCTCCTGACGGAGCCGCCGGTGTACGTGCTGGCGGGCCTGGTCCTGGCGGCCATCTACCTGTGGTCCTACGTGTTCCAGGTCAACTACCCCAAGGGGGGTGCTGCCCCGGCGCCGTCTCCTGCCCCGGCGGCGGCTGCAGCCCCCGCGCCCCAGGCCCCGGCGCCGCCCCCGGCGGCTCCGTCCGGGCCGCCGCTGCCGCAGGTGACGCTGGACCAGGCCACCATGGCCCGGCTGCTGGAGGTGGAGTCGGCGCAGACGGCGCGGGAGCGGCGCCTGCTGCTGGCGCGGGAGTTCTACCGCGTGGCGTCCGACGCGCTGGCGCACGACCCATTGAACCCGGCCAGTTGGCCCGCGCCCGTGCAGGCGTCGGCGCTGCGGCAACAGGCGGAGCTGTTGCTGGCCAGCGCCGCGGACCCGGAGGCCGGCGCCCTGCCGGAGGGGGAGGCGGGGCCGGACCCCCTCCCGGCGGCGCAGGTCACGGACGCCATCCGCAGCCTGCTGGCCTACACCACGCTGCTGGCGGAGGCGGCCTGGGGCCGGGACCGGTCGCCGGAGCGCGGCCGGGTGCTGGTGCGGGAGCACACCCAGCTACGCGGGGTGCAGGAGGAGATCGCGCGGCTGCTGGAGCAGGCGTAGGGCGCCGCGCTCCGGTCCTTGACGTTGGCCGGGCTGGCCCGTAGAGTGGCGCCTGCCACGGAGTACCTCAGCCCCGGGAGGGAACGCTGGTGCCGTACCAGACGCTTGCGGTGGAGCGGGACGGCCCGCTGGCCGTCCTCACCCTGAACCGGCCCGAGAAGTTGAACGCCATCTCGTACCAGATGGCGGCGGAGCTCCTGGACGTCTTGCACGGGCTGCGGCGGGACCTGGGGACGAAGGTCCTCATCGTCACCGGCGCGGGCCGGGGGTTCTGCTCCGGCACCGACCTGACCGGCGGCCGGGAGCGGCCCCCCGGCTTCGACCACGACGTGGGGGAGGTCCAGGCGCGGTTCCTGCTCCAGGAGGCGCTGAGCGACGTGGTGGGTGAACTGCGGGCCATCCCGCAGCCGGTGATCGCCGCGGTGAACGGGCCGGCGGCGGGCGGCGGGCTGGCCATCGCCCTGGCGGCGGACGTCCGCTACGCCGCGCCCTCCGCCCGCTTCATCGCCTCGTTCGTGAAGATCGGCCTGTCCGGGGGCGAGATGGGCGCGTCGTTCTTCCTGCCCAGGGTAGTGGGCGCCTCCCAGGCTGCCGAGCTGCTGTACACCGGGCGGGCCGTGGACGCAGAAGCGGCGCTCCGGATGGGGCTGGTCTCCCGGGTGGTGCCGGAGGAGGAGCTGCTGGGCGCGGCGAAGGGCCTGGCGGCGGAGATGCTGGCCAGCGTCTCCCCGGCGGGGCTCCGGATGACCAAGGAGCTGCTGAACGTCTCCCTGTCCGGCGCCTCCCTGGAGACCATGCGCCACCTGGAGAACCGCACGCAGATCCTCCTCACCTTCACGGAGGACCACCGGGAGGGCGTGCAGGCGTTCCGCGAGCGCCGCGGGGCCCGGTTCCAGGACCGGTAGCCGGCGGCGCGCCCCGTTTGACCGGCGGCGGCCCGCTGCACTAGGCTGGCTACGAGGCCCGCGCCCGGGGAGCCGCTGTCCGTGTCCGACGACCGCATCCTGACCCTCGACGCCCTGAACCGTCACCGCCCCTTCGGCTTCTTCTGCGACATCGACGGGACGCTGGCGCCCCTGGTGGCCACGCCGGGCGCGGCGGTGGTGAGCCCGCGTGCCCGGGCGCTGCTGGCGAAGGTGGCGTCCCTGGCGGACTTCACCGCCGTGGTCACGGGCCGCGACCTGACGGACGCGCGGCGCATGGTGGGCCTGGACGGGGTGGCCTACGTGGGCAACCACGGCCTGGAGTGGTGGCTGGATGGGCGCCAGGTGGATGCCCCCTACGTGGCCCGGTTCCGGCGGCTCATGGCCGGGGTGGCGGAGCGGCTGGCCCCGGCGCTGGACCAGCCGGGCATCCTGGTGGAGCGCAAGGGGCCGGTGTTGGCCGTCCACTACCGCCTGGCGGACGACCCCGAAGCCGCCCGGACCCGGATCCTGAAGGCGCTGGCGTCCCTGGACCTGCCGGAAGGGGTGCAACTGCGGGAGGCCATCAAGGTGGTGGAGCTGTTCCCGGCGGTGGAGGTCAACAAGGGCACGGCGGTGCGGGCGCTGGCGGAGCGGCAGGGGCTGCGCTCCGCCGTCTTCGCGGGGGACGACTGGACGGACCTGGACGCCTTCCGCGCCATCCGGGCGCTGCGGGAGGAGGGCCGGCTGGCCGGCCGCACCGTGGCGGTGCGCCACGGGGAGACGCCGCCCGCTGTGGTGGAGGCCGCGGACGAGGTGGTGGAGGGCGTGGCCGGCACGGAGGGGCTGCTGGAGCGCCTGGCGGCGGCCCTGGCTACGCCAGCGTCAGAAGGTCCCTGAACTGGGTCTCCAGCCAGGTGGTGATGTCCTCCTGGGAGACACGGCGCCGGAGGGCCTGGGCGCGGCGCCGGCGGTCCGCCTCCGGCATGATGAGCGCCGCGTGGAGCGCCCGGACCGTCCCCTCAATGTCCGCCGGCGCCACCGGCAGCGCGTACTCCCCCAACTGCTCGAAGGCGCCCGCAGCCTCGGAGAGCACCAGCACGCCGTTCCGCGTGTTCACCAGCGCCCCCTCCTTGGCCACCAGGTTCATCCCGTCGATGACGGCGTTCACCAGCAGCACGTCGTAGTGGCGCATGGCGGCAATGGCCTGCTCGTAGTTGTTCTCGAAGAACAGGTGGATGGGTTGCCAGTCCGCCGTGCCGTACTCGTCGTTGATCTCGTCCACCAGCTCGAAGATCTCGTCGGTGTAGGTCTGGTAGAGGTTGATCTCCGTGCGGGACGGCACGATGAACGCCAGGAAGGTGACCTGTCCGTGGAACTCCGGGTAGCGCTGGAGCAGCAGCTCATAGGCACGGAAGCCGCGGAGGATGTTCTTGCTGGGCTCTGAGCGGTCCACCCGGACGATGGTGCGCCCCTCAAAGAGGGGCGCCAGCGCCTCCTCGTACCGCTGCACCTCCTCGGACGCCGCCAGGGCGGTCAGCCCCTGGGCGTCGATGGAGATGGGGTAGTGCTTCACGTGGGTGAGGTGGCCGTCGTACCAGACGGTGGAGCGGCGGTAATCCACCTCCGCCCCTTCGATGAACGCCTCGCAGCAGTGGAGGAAGTTCCGCACGTCCCGCATGGTCTGGAGGCCGATGACGTCCGCGGCCACCAGGTTGGTGTAGATGGCGTGGCGCATGAAGCGGGGGAGGAGCTCCCAGTAGCGGGGGTCCGGCCAGGGGATGTGGGTGAAGTGCTGGATGATGGCCTCCGGAAGCTGCCGCCGGACCTCGCCGGGGACCAGGTAGAGGTGGTAGTCATGCACCATCACGTAGGGCGGCGCCTGCTGGCCCGCCGCCTCCTGGAGCACGGCCTCCGCGAAGGCGCGGTTGACGGGCACGTAGCCGCCCTCCCACGCCTCGTAGATGGCGCGGGAGATGTTGGGCGTGCGGGGCGTGTTCCACATGTAGTGCTGGAGGAACCAGAGGAGCGGGTTGCAGAAGACGTTGTAGTACCGCTGGTAGACGTTCCGCGGCGTCACCACGAAGCGGAGGTAGAGGCGGTCATCCGTGGTGGGGGCCTTGACCCGCTCCGTGCCCGCCTCCGCGGCCACGCGGCGGTCGCCGTCGGTCATAGCAGCGGCGATCCAGGTGAGCTCCACGAAGCGGCTGACGGCGCTGAGGGCGGTGACCACGCCGCCGCTGCCGCGCTGGGCGGAGAGGGTGCCGTCCGCCCCAATAGTGAACTCCACGGGGCCGCGGTTGCTGGCGATGATGAGCTCGCGCTCCGCCAGCAGCTCCTCCGCCAGGGTGCGGAGCTGGGCGTCGCTGCCGGCGATGGTGGAGGGTTCGGAGGTCATAG
>DATCLE010000146.1:0-7090 GCA_036564075.1 Dehalococcoidia bacterium | reverse complement strand
CGTCCAGGCAGTCCCCGGCGAAGGGACGCCCCAGCCGGGATGCGACGTAGCCCGCCAGCGCCGCCTCCGGCGTGGGAGCGGCCCCGGCGGCCGGGGCGGGCGCGTCCTGCCCTGGGGGCACCGCGGCGCGGCGGCCCGCCGTGGGACCCGGCCCGGCGGGGGCGGCGGCCCGGGCGTCCGGCCCGGACAGCCTGGGGGGCTGGTCCGTGCGCCAGGCGGCGGCCAGCGTGACCGCCGCCAGCAGGAGGACCAGCGCGTGGAGCGTCCGGTAGCGGATGGCCATGCGGGGCTCCGTCCGGCGGGGCCTGTCGCCAGCATAGCGGGGCCGCCGCCCCGCCGCAGGCGGAGGACATAACAAAAGTCCATCAAAGTACGGGGGAGGGTGGCCCGGCGGTCAGGCGGCGGCCCGGTGCGGCCGGGGTGCCAGCGCCAGGAGGGTGCTGCTGAGGAGGGCCATGGCGGCGAAGAGCAGGAAGACCCGCGTGTACTCGCCGGTGAGGTCATAGGCGAGGCCGGCGGTGAGCGGCCCCAGGGCGTTCACCGTGAGGATGGCCGGCTGCATGGAGCCCCGGATGGTGCCCAGCGAGAGGCGGCCGAAGTACTCCGCCACCACGGCGTGGGACATGGTCACCACGGAGCCGAAGGCCAGGCCGTACACCAGGCTGAAGAGGAAGGCCGTGGCCCGGGTGGAGACGTTGATGAGGATGAGCAGGCCCGCGGCGGACAGCACCAGGCTGGCCGCCATGGTCCACCGGGCCCCGGCCCGCTGCTGCACCCACCCCCCGGCGATGCCGCCCACGGCGCCGATGGTGGCGTAGGTGCTGAGGACGGTGATGGCGATGCCCGGCGGCAGCCCGCGGTCCGTGAGGTGCGGGAAGAGGTGGAAGTTGATGGAACCGCCTACCATCACCTCCGCGGAGAGCGCCAGCAGGAGCAGCCAGTAGGCCCGCGTGCGGACGGCCTCCCGGAAGGTCCACGTCTCCTCCACCTCCGGCGCCGCCGGGCCGTCGGAGCCGCCCGCCACGGGGACGGGCCGGGCGTCGCCGTCCGGCAGGAGGCCCACGTCCTCCGGCCGTCGGCGCACCACCAGGAGGGTGGGGACCACGGTGACGGCCAGTGTCAGGGCGCCCAGGACGCCCCAGGCGGCCCGCCAGCTCGCCGCGGCGATGGTGAGCTGCGCCACCAGCGGCAGCACGGCCTGGCCCGCGCGGGTGCCCACCTGGAGGATGCCCAGCGCCAGGCCGCGGCGGCGGATGAACCAGTTGGAGACGGTGACCGCCGCCGCCAGGCTCACCACGCCCACGGAGGCGGCCCGGCCCACAGAGTACAGGAGGTAGAAGCTCCAGAGCCGGTCCACCGCCATGAGGCCGAAGGCGCAGAGGCCCACCAGCACCGCCCCGGCGGCCAGCAGCGGCCGGCCGCCCCAGGCATCCAGCGCCCGGCCCACCAGCGGCGAGACGGCCGCCGCCGCGAAGCCGCCGAAGGTGAGCGCCGCCGCGATGGTGGCGCGCCCCCAGCCGAACTCCTCCTCCAACGGCGCCACGAAGACGCCCAGGACGGGGTTGAAGAAGGTGACCTCGGCGAAGGTGGCCAGGGCGGCCACCGCCACCACGGCCCAGCCCCGGAAGAGGGCCGGGCGCCGCAGCCTGCTGCTCACGGCCATGCGCAACGTCCGGGGACGGCCGGCGCGGGGCCGGCCGCCGGGTAGGATGGGACCGGGGGAGGCGGGACGCCGGGGCAGGCTGCCTGGAGACGGTCCGCCCCGGCGCGCACGGTCAGCGGCGGGCCGTGATGCGGTCCACTTCCGCCAGGTCCTCCGCGCTCAGCGTCCAATCGACCGCCCGCACGTTGGCCTCCACCTGCTCCGGCGTGGTGGCCCCGGCGATGACGCTGCCCACCGCCGGCTGGGAGGCCAGCCAGGCCAGCGCCAGCTCCGCCACGGTGTGCCCGCGCTCCGTGGCGAACGCCTCCAGCGCCTCCAGCGTATCGAAGTTGCGGTCCGTGAGCACGCGTGAGGCCATGGGACCCGCCTGGGAGAGCCGCGTGCCCTCCGGCGGCGGCTCGCCGCGGCGGTACTTGCCGGTGAGGAAGCCGCTGGCCAGCGGGAAGTAGGGCAGGATGCCCAGGCCGTACTTCCGGCAGGCCGGCACCAGCTCCGCCTCAATGCGGCGCTCCAGCAGGTTGTACTGGTTTTGGGCGGAGATGAACGGCGTCAGGTGCTCCGTCCGGGCCACCCACTGGGCCTCCACTACCTGCCACGCCGTGAAGTTGGAGCAGCCCACGTAGCGGACCTTCCCCTGGCGCACCAGGTCGTCCAGGGCGCGCATGGTCTCCTCAATGGGCGTGCTGGCGTCCGGGAAGTGGACCTGGTAGAGGTCGATGTAGTCGGTGCCCAGGCGGCGCAGGGAGTCGTGGACCGCGTCGAAGATGTAGCGGCGGGAGGCGCCGCGCCAGAGCGGCCCTTCGCCCATGGGGCTGGAGAACTTGGTGGCGATGACCACCTCGCGGCGGTGACCCTGGAGGGCCCGGCCCAGGTACTCCTCGGAGAGCCCCTGCTGGCCGTAGACGTCCGCGGTATCGAAGAAGGTGATCCCCAGGTCCAGCGCCTTCCCCACCACCCTGGCCGTCTGTTCGGCGTCGCAGCGGCGGCCGAAGTTGTTGCAGCCGAGGCCGATGGCGGATACGTGGAGGCCGGACCGGCCTAACGGACGGTACTCCATGTGAGGTTCCTCCCCCTCTGCTGTGTTGACGGTCCTCCCGTGGTGAGCCGTGGGACATCGTACAGCATGCGGGGATGCGGCCGCCACTGGGAGATCTCCGGCGCAGGAAAGAAGAGCCCGGACGGTGGTAGCCCGCCCTTCCCGTCTGAGAGGGGACGTCTACCACCGTCCGGGCCGGTGGCCAGAGAGACCTGTAAGCCGGGTTCTGTCTGCCCCTCCCGCTCCGTGAGGAGCCGGAGGGGGAGGTGGCCATCTCTCTAGGACCGCGGTTGCCCGCGGCCTCCAGCGGCCTACCCGGGGGCGTTGGGCCGGGCACCCTTGGCAGCCCCCTGTCTGGCCTTGCTCCGGGTGGGGTTTGGCCAGCCGGCGTGTCACCACGCCGCTGGTGCGCTCTTACCGCACCGTTTCACCCTTACCCTTCCCTGTGGGAAGGGCGGTTTGGTTTCTGTGCCACTTTCCGTCGGGTCACCCCGCCTGGGCGTTACCCAGCACCCTTGCCCGGTGGAGCCCGGACTTTCCTCCCCGGCCGGCTGGGGCCGAGGCGGCCACCCGGTCTCCTGGCACCATGTCCAGTATACCAGGCCTGTCACGCGGGTCTCAGTCCAGGGCGTGGTCCAGCGCCCGGTTGGCCAGGGCGTCTGCCTCCCGGTTCTGTTCCCGGGGGACGTGCCGCACGGTGAGCCGCTGGAACCGGTCCCGCAGGCCCAGGACCCGGTGGTAGAAAGGCAGGAGGCGGGGGTTGCGGACGCGGTAGCGGCCGCTGATCTGGCGGACCACCAGTTCCGAGTCCATGCGCAGCTCCACGGCGCGGGCGCCCAGGGCCAGGGCGGCCTCCAGGCCGGCCAGGGCGGCGCGCCACTCCGCCTCATTGTTGGTGGCGCGGCCGATGCGGCGGGCGATGGTGTGGACGGTGGTGCCGGCGGGGTCCCGCACCACTACGCCGATGGAGGCGGGGCCGGGGTTCCCGCGGGAGGCCCCGTCGGCGTGGACGGTGTAGGCTGGGGTGTCGCGTTCGGCGGAAATGGGAGCACCTATCGGGCTGGGATGGCGCCGGGTATGGTAGGCGAGCCGGCCGCCGGGCGCAAGCGGCGCTACGGCTTCAGGTACGTCTTGATGCCGTCGTCCGTCACCACCACGCGGTCCACCACCTGGCGCAGCAACGCCCGCCGCTGCTCGAAGGTCAGCTCGTCCCAGCGGTCGCGCAGCTCCGCCAGACGGCGGTTCCGCTCCTCCTGCCGCTCGGCGGCGGTGGCCTGCTGGTGGATCCGCTTCTCGATCTCCGTGATCTGCTCCTCCAGCTCCAGTTGCTCCCCGGCCAGTTGCAGGCTGAGGGCGCGGAGCCGGTCCGGGCGCAGCCGCCCGCCGGCGGCCGCCGTGAGGAGGGTCTCCAGCCGGCGGTCCGTCTGCTTCAGCCGGGCGCGGACGCGGGAGGCGTCCAGCCGCAGGCCCGCCAGGACCGCCGCGTCGTCCCCGGCCTTGGGGACCGACTCCAGGGCCGCCCGGTCCAGCGAGTCCCGCACGGCGGCCTCCAGGTCCGCGGCGCGGCGGGTGTGGTAGTCGCACATGCTCTGGTTGGTGCGGGACTCGCACTGGTAGTAGCGGTACTCGGCGGTACTCTCGCCGCCGTCCTGGCGGCGGGTCCAGCGCTGGCGCCGGCTGACGCCGATCATCCGGTTCCCGCAGTGGCCGCAGTGGACCAGGCCGGAGAGCAGGAACGGCGCGGCCTGGCGCCGGCCGGGGGCGGTGCGCCGCTCCTCCAGCTTCTCCTGCGCCTGGCGGAACTCCTCCGGCGTGATGAGGGCGGGGTGGCTGCCCGGCACCCGCACGCCGAAGCGGGTGTAGGTGCCCAGGTACGCCCGGTTGCGGAGGATGTCCCGGATGGTGACCATGCTCCAGTTGCCGCCCCGGCGGGTGCGGTGGCCCTCCTCGTTGAGCCGCCGGGCAATGAGGCGGATGCCCAGCCCCTCCTGGAGGTAGAGCTTGAAGATCTGCCGCACCACGGCGGCCTCCTCCGGCACCACCTCCAGGCGGCGGCGCGCCCCCACCCGGTATCCGTAGGGCGGGCGGCCCAGCGCCTCGCCCTTCACGGCCTTCTTGCGCATGGCGGCGCGCACGCGGTCGCCCAGGCGCTCCGCCTGCCCGCGGTCCCGCCAGAGGGAGAGGAGGGTCGGCAGGGGATCCTGCTCGCCCGCCAGGAAGACCACCTTGGCGCCCAGCCGGTCCAGCTGGAAGAGCGCCCGGGCCGCCGCCAGGGGGCCGGGCCCCAGGCGCTCCGCCGCCTGCACCACCACCACCGTGAAGCCGCGGTCCGGGCGCTTCAGGTACTCGATCATCTGGCGGAAGCCGGGCCGGTCGGTGCCGGAGGCGGCGGTGTCCATGAAAGTGGCGGCCACCTGGTAGCCCTCCCGCTTGCAGAACTCCAGGAAGGCGCGGTTCTGCTCCGCCAGGGCGTCCCCTGGGCCGCGCTCGGCCGGGTCTTCGCGGAAGTAGCCGACGGCTCTCACTGGCTCATCCAAGGTAGAGGATCCGCTCGCAACTGGGGCACTGGACCACCTGGAGCCCGGAGCGGGCGCGCGTGGCCACGGTGCTGGGCACCGTGAGGCGGCAGCCCTGGCAGACGCCGCGCTCCAGCCGCACCACGGCGCGGCCGCCCTTGGCGGAGCGCAGCCGCTCGTACAGCCGGAGGTCCGCCGGGTCCACGCGTCCGGCCAGCCCGGCCCGCTGCGCCTCCAGCCCGCCGATCTCCTCCTCCAGCGCCGCCTCCTCCGCCCGCAGCGCCGCCAGCGCCCGGGCCCGCTCCTGCTCCGCGCGCTCCACCTCCCGGCGGCGCTCCGCCAGCACGGCGGCGGCGTCCTCCGCCTCCGCCATGGCGGCCAGGGCCTGGTCCTCCAGGGACCGCTGCCGGCGCCGCAGGCTCTCCACGTCCTGCTGGAGGCCTTGCAGCTCCTTGGGGTTGCGCACGGAGCCGTCGTACAGCCGGGTCTCCAGGGGCGTGAGGTGGGCGCGGAGGTCCTCCACCTGCGTCTCCAGGTCCCGCTGGCGGCGCTCCAGCCGCTCCACGGCCGACTGCTGGGCCGCCGCCTCCTCCCGGGCGGCCGCCAGGGCGGACTCGTCCGCCATGCGGTGCCGGACGTCCGCCAGCGCCTGCCGCCGGCGCTCCAGCGTGAGGTCCAGGTCCTGCAGGGCCATGAGGTCGGCGAGACGCGTCATCGGGCTCCGCGGCGGTGCTGGGGCGTGACGGGCCGGGCGCGGCGGCGGCCGGGGCGGCAGACCCCGGCCTCCACGGCTTCGGCTAGGCGCCCGCGGCGATTATAGCCCGGCCCCGGCGCCCCGGCAACCGGCGTCCCGCGGCGGTCCGCGCGGCTTGACCCCTGGAACAGCCGTTCCTATAATGCAAGAGGTCTCCGGCACCATTGGGGGTGGGTTGTGCTGTTCAACGTCTCGCAGCTCCTACGGGAGCGGGTGGGCTCCCGGCGCGAGTACCGGATCAGCGAACCCTCGGTGGTCCTCGAGCGCGGAGCTGAGCCCGTGGGCGTCGAAGGGACGGCGCTCCTGACGCGGACGCAGAGCGGGGTCCTGGTGCAGGCCCGCGTCCTCACCACGGCGCGCGACGCGTGCAGCCGTTGCCTGCGGGACGTGGAGTACCCGGTCCGGCTGGACATCGAAGAGGAGTACGTCCCCACCATCGACCCCGTCACCGGCGTGCGCCTGCCGGAGCCGGAGGATCCGGAGGCCTTCCGGATCGACCAGCGACATCACCTGGACCTGAGCGAGGCCGTCCGGGAGTACCTGGTGGCGGCCGAAGCCATGCAACCCCTCTGCCGCCCGGACTGCGCCGGGCTCTGCCCGGTCTGCGGCGCGGACCGCAACGTGGACCGCTGCGGCTGCGAGGTCCAGACGCCGGACCCGCGCTGGGCCGCCTTGGCCCGGCTCCGGGTCCCGGAGGGGAGCTAGGAAAGGAGACCGCCAGCTTTGCCGCCGCTACCGAAGAAGAAGTACCCCAAGTCCCGCCAGGGGAGGCGACGCAGCCACATCCGGCTGAAGACGCCCACCGTGGTGGCGTGCCCGCACTGCCACAGCCCGCGGCTGGCGCACCACGCGTGCCCCACCTGCGGCTACTACCGTGGGCGCGAAGAGATCGCCATCGAGAACCCCTCCCTGGAGGGGGGCTGAGCCCGCCCGCTCCCACCACCGCCGCGCCGCTGGCGCGGCGGTTTCGTGTGGGCCGCGCGCATCCCTGACCTGAGGAGGCCGGCGTGCCGCAGGATACCCCAACCCCGGATCTCGCCCCGCCGGCGGGCCCCGCCTGCGCAGACCTGGCGTGGGTATTCCCCGGCCAGGGCGCCCAGGAGGTGGGCATGGGCCGGGAC
>DATCLE010000145.1:0-6827 GCA_036564075.1 Dehalococcoidia bacterium | reverse complement strand
CTGTGCGGCGCAGGGCAAGCCTACACGGAGCGGGCGCCGCCCACAAGAGGGGGAGCCCCGTCCGGGGCTCCCCGTGCAGAGGGGCCGGCGGCGTCACTGCCTCTGCACCGTCGCCGTGAACAGCTCCAGGCGTCCGGCCCGCGTATCGTTCCACGGGGGGGTGGTAGGCGCCCGGGGTGGTGGCCAGCCCCTGGTAGTCGCCGATCCACCAGGCCCCGTGCTTCGCGCCCCCCGGCTCGCTTCCAACGGCGGGATCAAAGGGCTGGGGCGTGACGGTCACGGACCGGGAGAAGCGGAGTTCGTGTCCCGCAGGGAGGGAGGCCGAATCGTATCAAAACGTGAAAGGGGCGCCCGCAGGCGGGACGGCCGTCGACCGCTCCGTTGGATGCGGCGGGCGGTTCCGGATCACCCGGTCCTCCGCGCGGACCGGCCGGAGCCGGTCAGGTTGCATCGCGGGGCGGCCTTGGACGGCACGTGCCGGGCCGGAGCGCCTGCGATGTAGCGCTCCGGCCCGGCACACGGGGCGTCGCCCGGGGAGGCTAGCCGGACGCGCCCTTCCCCCGGGCCGCCTGGACCCGCTGGATGAACTGGAAGTGCTCCGCCTGCGGCACCCCCGGCAGGCCCTGGAACTTGCCCTGCCGGTAGTTCTCTCCCACGGCCTCCATGATGTCCTGGTGGCCGCGGAAAGTGGCCTGGACCAGCGCCTCCCAGCGCTCCGCCAGCGCCTGGGCCTTGGGGTCCGCCGGGTCCAGGTGCAGGTTCTCCCCCACCTCCTGGATCAGCGCGGCCCACTCCTCCTGGATCCGCTGGATCTCCTCCGGGGAGACCTCCTGGGCCAGCCGCTGGAACCGCCGCAGGTTCTCCGGCGTGTACAGGTCCTTGATCCTATCGTACATGTGCTCACCCCCTTCCTGGAGGCCGCGTTGCGCCGCCGAGGAGGCCCGCACCGCCGGACCCCACTCCCAGCGTCCTGTCCGGAGCCTGCGCTCCAGCAGGTCGCCCACGGCCGCCGCCACGCGCTCCAGCTCAGCCATGCGCTCGTGCAGCACGTGTTGCTGGACCCGGAGCGAGGCCGCCAGGTCGAAGTCCGGCCGGTCCAGCAGCTCGCCGATGCGCCGGAGGGGGAAGCCCAGGTAGCGGAGGGTCAGGATCTGCTGGAGGCGCAGCAGGTCCGCCTCCCCGTACAGCCGGTGCCCTCCCTCTGTCTGCGCCGACGGCCGCAAGAGGCCGATGCGGTGGTAGTGGTGCAGGGCACGGACGGAGACCCCCGTGAGGGCCGCCACCTCCCCTACGCGGTACAGGCGCGCCATGGCGGTCTGCCTCCTGGAGCGAGGGTACGGCCTGACGTTACGTCAGGTTCAAGAGGCGGGAACAACTTTTTTCGCGAAGTGCGGCCGGCCCGGCCGTCACCGGCGCGGTGGCCCCCCGGCGTGACGCCGGGCACCGGAGGGGGCCCGGCGCGGCCGCTGGAGCCCGGCCTGAAGGCGCCGGAGACGGCGCTCGGCGCCCGCCACGGCCCGCCACCCGTCCGGGCCGGCCGCTTCCTCCGTCCGGCGGAAGAGCTCCAGCCACTGCTCGAACCGGAGGGCGGCGGGCCCGGCGTGGGCATCGATGCCGAGGCGGGCCAGGAGGCGCCGCGCGCCG
This sequence comes from Dehalococcoidia bacterium, assembly GCA_036564075.1. Classification (GTDB taxonomy): domain Bacteria; phylum Chloroflexota; class Dehalococcoidia; order DATCLE01; family DATCLE01; genus DATCLE01. The sequence goes on along the minus strand of DATCLE010000145.1, from coordinate 5,183 downwards.
CGCCGTCCCAGTGGGCCCAGCCGGAGACGCCGGGCCACCGGCCCGCCGCCGAAGCAGTGCACCACGAAGTCCCGATACCGCTGCGCCTGACTGGGGGCAACCAGCGGGGGCTCCCGCTGGCGGAGGCGGAGCATCACCACGTCGACGTTCGGCGCCGGGTCGAAGTCGGCGCGGGCGAAGCGGTGCACCACCTGCGGCTCGAACCAGGGCTTCAGCAGCACCGAGTAGAGCGAGCCGGCGGGCACGCCGCAGAAGCGCTCCGCCGCCTCCCGCTGCATGACGAGGTACGCGTCCTGCGGCGGATTCGGGGCGCCGGTCAGGCGCGTCACGATGGCGGTGGTCACGTGGAACGGGATGCTGGCGAAGACCTTGTACGGGCCGTCCGGGAGGGGGAAGGTTAGGGCATCGCCATGATGGACGGCGACGCGGGGCTGGCCCGCGAAGGTCCGGCGGAGGCGGGCGGCCAGGGCGCCGTCCAGCTCCACGGCGATGACGCGACGGCACCGCCCGGCCAGGCAGGCGGTCACGCGCCCCCTGCCGGGCCCGATCTCCAGGACGACGTCCTCCGGTCCGATGCCGGAGCGATCCAACAGGCGCTCCACCAGGCGGCGGCTCTTCAGGAAGTTCTGCGTGTACCGAAGGTCAAAGGGTTCGTGACGTGTTGCGGGCACGGCGGCCTCCCTTCCTGGCGTGCATCCGGACAAACAAAAACGCCGCCCAGCCGTCCGGCTGGTGCGACGCCGAGGGCGGATGCCGTCAGGGAACGGGAGACTGCTTACCGGTGGCCCGCGCCTGACCTCAGGGCCGGCGCTCCGCGGGCGCGCAGGCAACGGACCGGGGCCGGCAAGCCCGGCGGCTCCGCCCGTAGCAGTTGCCTGCACACGCCCATACGACGCTCCTTGGAGTGTGCGGCGCGCCGACACGCGCCGCCGGGAGTACGGTACACCACCGGCAGGACCGCGTCAACGACCGGCCCGCGGCGACCTATGCCACCTCCTGGGAGGCGCCGCGGCCGCGGATCCACTGCCGGTAGAGGGCGGCGTAGTAGCCGTCCTGCCGCACCAGGTCCGCGTGGGCGCCGTCCTCCACCACGCGGCCGCCGTCCACCACCAGCACCCGGTCCGCCTGCTCCGCGGTGCTGAGCCGGTGGGCGATGATGATGCTGGTGCGGCCGGTCAGCAGCCGCCGCATGGCCTCCTCCACCATGGCCTCCGTGCCGGGGTCCAGGCTGGAGGTGGCCTCGTCCAGGATGAGCACGGCGGGGTCCGCCAGGAACGCCCGCGCCAGGGAGACCAACTGCTTCTCCCCGGCGGAGAGGCGGGAGCCGCGGGAGCTGACCAGCGTCTCGTAGCCCTCCGGGAGCGCGGCGATGAAGTCGTGGATGCCCAGGTCCCGGCAGGCACGCTCCACGTCCACCTCGGAGGCGTCCGGCCGGCCGAAGAGGATGTTCTCCCGGATGGTGCCAGTGAACAGGAACCCCTCCTGGGGCACCATCACCAGGGCGCGGCGGAGGTCCTGGAAGGGGAGGCTGCGGAGGTCGCGGCCGTCCAGGAGCACGGCGCCGGCCGTGGGATCGTAGAAGCGGGCCATGAGCTTGGCCAGGGTGGACTTGCCCGCGCCGGTGGGCCCCACCAGGGCCACCCGCTGGCCGGGCTCGATGGCGACGCTGACGTCGTGCAGGACGGGCCGGCCGGGCCGGTAGGCGAAGGTCACGCCCCGGAACTCCACGCGGCCGCGGGCCGGGCCGGCCAGCGGCGCGGCGTCCGGCGCCTCCCGCACCTCCGGCTCCACCGCCAGCAGGCCGAAGATCTTGTTCAGCGCGGCGATGGCGGCCTGGAGCATATCGTAGATCTGGGAGAGGCGCTGGATGGGCTGGAAGATGAAGTCCAGGTAGAAGATGAAAGCGGCCACCGTGCCCACGGTCACCTGCTCGCCGATGACGCCCCGGCCGCCGAAGTAGAGGATGATGCCGATGCCCAGCCCGCCCAGCCACTCCACGAAGGGCAGGTACCAGGCGGAGATGCGCACCGTGCGCACGTTCGCCTCAAAGTTCCGCTCGTTGATGGCGCCGAAGCGCTCCATGTTGTGCTGCTCCCGCGCGAAGGCCTGCACCACCCGCAGCCCGGCGAAGGTCTCCTGCATGTGGATGAGCACCTCCGCAATGCGGTCGCGCACGGCCTCGTAGGCGCGGGCGGAGTAGACGCGGAAGACGGCGGTGGCCGCCACCAGCGGCGGCACAATGACGAAGGTGAGGAGCGCCAACTGCCAGTCCAGGTAGAACAGCACCACCAGCGTGCCCGCCAGCATGAGCAAGGACTGCACCACCATGAGCAGACCGTTGTTCAGCACGTCCGTCAGGGCGGCCACGTCCGCCGTCATACGGGCAATGAGGCGGCCGGAGTTCTCCGCGCCGAAGAAGGAGATGGAGAGACGCTGGTAGTGGGTGAAGAGGCGCAGGCGCAGGTCCCGCAGGAAGTCCTGCCCCACCTTGGTGATGGTGTAGAGGCTGACGGCCTGGAAGACGTACACCGCCACCGCCAGCGCCAGGAACAGCACGGAGGCCGTCACCAGCGTCTCGCGGTCGCCGCCCAGCAGCCCGCGGTCGATGGCCTGCTGGAGCACCACGGGGCGCGCCAGGTTGGCCAGCGTCAGCAGGCAGATGGCCAGGTTGGCCACGGCAGCCAGCGGCCAGTAGGGCGCCAGCATGCGGAGCGCCTCCAGCAGGCTGCTCCGCCGCGGCACCGTGAGCGGTTCGTTGTCGCCGTCCCTGCCGTCCGTCATGGTACCGCCGTCACCTGCCCCAGCACCTCCGCGTAGCGCGGGCAGCCCAGCATGAGCTCCGCATGGGTGCCCGTATCCACCACGCGCCCTTCGTCAATGAGCACCACCTGATCCGCCAGGGCAATGGTGGAGAGCCGGTGGGAGATGATGATGGTGGTGCGCTCCCGCATCACCTCCCGCAGCGCCCCGCGGATCTCCTCCTCCATGCGCGCGTCCACGCTGGAGGTAGCGTCATCCAGGATGAGGACGCGCGGCTGCATGAGCAGCGCCCGCGCAATGGCAATGCGCTGCCGCTGGCCGCCGGAGAGGGAGTGGCCCTGCTCGCCCACCACCGTGTCGTAGCCGTCCGGCAGCCGCTCGATGAACTCCGCCGCCTGGGCCAGCCGCGCCGCCTCTTCGATCTCGCGGTCCGTGGCGTCCAGCCGCCCGTAGGCGATGTTGTTGCGGATGGTATCGGAGAACAGGAAGGTATCCTCAAAGACCAGGCCCACGTTCCGGCGGAGCTCCCGGAGGCGCAGATCCCGGATGTCCGCGCCGTCAATGAGGATGCGGCCGCCGTCCACGTCGTAGAAGCGCGGCAGCAGGCGGGCCACCGTGGACTTGCCGCTGCCCGTAGGGCCCACCAGCGCCACGGAGGTCCCGGCGGGCACCTGGAGGGAGAAGCCGCGGAGGATGGGCCGGCCCGGCTGGTAGGAGAACCAGACGTCCTCGAAGCGGATCTCGCCGCGGCCGCGCGGGAGCGGGCGGGCGTGGGGCCGCTCCCGGATGGTGGGCTCCTCCCGCAGCACGTTCCAGACCCGCCCGGCGGCCGTGGCGGCGCGCTGGCCCTGGGCCACCAACTCCCCCAGGCTCTGGACGGGCCAGATGAGCATGTTCAGCAGGAGGAAGAACGCCACGAACTGCCCGGCGGTGACGCTCCCCTGGAGCACCAGCCAGCCGCCGTAGGCCAGGACCACCAACTGGCTGAGGGGCGGCAGCAGGTAGAAGAGCGGCGTGTAGACGGTGCGGATGCGCGCCACCTCCATGCTATCGTCGTAGATGCGGTCCGCCACCCGCCGGGCCTTCGCCACCTCGAACGCCTCCCGGCCGAAGGCGCGCACCAGCCGCACGCCGGTCACGTTCTCCTCCACCACGCCCGCCAGGTCCGCCAGGTCCTGCTGGACGCGGGAGGTGGCGGGCGCCAGGCGGGTGAAGAAGCGGAAGGTGATGAGGGTCATGAGCGGGTACACCGCGCAGGCCAGCACGGCCAGGAGCAGGTGCACCCGCACCAGCACCACGAAGGAGCCCACCGCCATGATCAGGTACGCCGTGTTGATGGGGATGTTCACCAGGAACTGCTGGACCTCATGCAGGTCCGCGGAGCCCCGCGACATGAGCTGGCCGGTGGAGGTGCGGTCGTGGTAGTCGAAGGAGAGGCGGTTGACCCGGTTGTAGAGGGCCGTGCGGAGGTCCGCCTCAATGCGGTAGCTGATGCGCATGGCGAAGTACCGCCGGAGGCCGGCCGCCAGACCTTGGACCGCGGCCGCCCCCACCACGGCCAGGGCCATGACCAGGAGGAGGTTGGCCCTGGCCGGGCGGATGGCGTCGTCAATGGTCACCTGCGTGAGGACCGGGATGACCACCCGCGCGCCCGCCCAGAGGAGGGCAAAGACCAGGGCCACCAGCAGGAAGAGCCACTGGCGGCCCAGGTGGCGCAGGATGAGGGCAGCGCCGGCGCGCAGGTCTAAGGACTCCCCGGACATGGATCCTCCCGCTGGCCCAACGGCGGCGCGTCACAGGGGAACAGGAACGGCGGTGGTGTGCTGTAAGTCTAACGCCTGTCAGGCCTCTGAGGGAAGGGCCCGCCGCCCCGCCCCCGGATCCTGAAACGGCGGGCCGGGCCGCCTGTGACGGCGGCGCCGGTGCACGTTGACAGGCCCGGTGGGGCGGAGTATACTGAGCGTTGGTCTGGCGGATCGGTCGTACGTGGGCGACCGGAGCAGGCACAGCAGCAACGCGGTGAAGGACATTCTGCACACACCGGGCTGACTGTCACTGATGCGCTGAGGCGACCGTTTCGGGAACGGCCTTGAGCATCAGGCCGTTTTCGTATGTAGACGCGGGCGTGGGGCCGGGGTCGGCCCCTGGGGCCGGGCGGGGGTGCCGGGCCGCGGGGGCGGGCGCCGGGGGCGTCCGGTGGCACCTTACCAAGGGAAGAGCGCGGGCGAAGGAGACTGCGACGCGGGGCCGCCCGGTCCCCCCAGGCGCGGGGGGCCGGGGCGGGCCGCCCCTGGCCGCGGGGCCGGGGGTGGGCCAAGCGAGATCGGGCACGCGGGGGATGCCTCGGGCGGCCGAGGCCGAGGAAGGACGCGGCGTGGCGGCGAAACGCCCCGGGGAGCTGCCAGGCGAGCGGAGATCCGGGG
>DATCLE010000144.1:0-19025 GCA_036564075.1 Dehalococcoidia bacterium | reverse complement strand
GTGCGGATGACGGTGGAGCTCATCACGCCGGTGGCGCTGGAGGAGGGGCTGCGCTTCGCCATCCGCGAGGGCGGCCGCACCGTCGGCGCCGGCGTCATCACCAAGGTCCTCGGCTAGCCGCCCCAGGGAGCAGACGCCATGCCACGACAGAAGATTCGGATCCGCCTGAAGGCCTTCGACCACCGGATCCTGGACCAGTCCGCCGGCCAGATTGTGGAGGCCGCGGAGCGGACCGGGGCCGCGGTGGCAGGGCCGGTGCCGCTGCCCACCCGCATCCAGCGGTTCACCGTGCTGCGCTCCCCGTTCATCGATAAGGACTCGCGGGAGCAGTTCGAGGTTCGGACGCACAAGCGGCTCATCGATATCCTGGAGCCCACGTCCAAGACGGTGGACACGCTGATGCGGCTCCAGCTACCGGCGGGCGTGGACATCGAGATCAAGCTGTAGACGCGGGCCCCGGCCGGCACCGGGGGCGGCCCGCTGGGCACACGGGGCTCACGGCCGCGTGAGGGAGAGCCATGAGCGAGGGGTTGCTGGGCCGCAAGCTCGGCATGACGCAGATCTGGGATGAGACGGGCACGGTGGTGCCGGTCACGGTGGTGGAGGCCGGCCCGTGCGTGGTCACCCAGGTCAAGACAGAGGAGACGGACGGGTACAACGCCATCCAGGTGGGCTGGGGCACCCGGAAGCGGCTCAACAAGCCCATGCAGGGCCACCTGAAGGGGCTGGGGAACTTCCGCTACCTGCGGGAGTTCCGCGTGGAGGACCCCGCGGCCTACGAGCTGGGTCAGCGGATCACCGTGGAGCTGTTCCAGCCTGGGGACCTGGTGGACGTGACGGGCACGTCCAAGGGCCGGGGCTTTGCCGGCGTGGTGAAGCGCCACGGCTTTGCCGGCGGGCCCAAGACGCACGGCCAGTCAGACCGCCACCGGGCGCCGGGCTCCATAGGCTCCACCACCACGCCGGGCAAGGTGTTCAAGGGGCTGCGGATGGCGGGCCACATGGGCGCCCAGCAGGTGACGGTGAAGAACCTGCGGGTGGTGCGGGTGGACCCGGAGCGGGGGATCCTCATGCTCCGGGGCGCCGTGCCCGGCGCCCGCAACGGGCTGCTGAAGATCCGGCGGTCCCGGGTGCCCGCCCGGAAGTCTCGGTAAGGAAGCGGGGGAAGGACGTGCAGCTCAAGGTCTGGAACAGGCAGGGAGAAGAGGTCGGCACCCTGGAGGTGGCCGACGAGGTGTTCGGCCTGGAGCCGAACGTGCCGGTCATCCACCAGACCATGCTGGCCCAGCTGGCCAACCGGCGGGCCGGCACGGCGTCCACCAAGACGCGGGGCGAGGTGCGGGGCAGCACCGTTAAGATCCGCCGCCAGAAGGGGACGGGCCGCGCGCGCCAGGGCAGCAACCGGGCGCCGCACCGGACGGGCGGTGGCGTGGTCTTCGGCCCCAAGCCGCGGGACTTCTCCCAGCGCATCCCCAAGCGGATGCGGCGGCTGGCCATCCGCTCCGTGCTCTCTGCCAAGGCGGCGGACGGGGAGCTGAAGGTGGTGGAGGACCTCGCCGTGGAGCGGCCCCGCACCAAGGACGTCCAGGCCATGCTGGAGGCGCTGGGCGCCACCCGCTCCGTCCTGCTGGTGACCGGGGAGCCGGACCGGACGCTGTTCCTGAGCGCGCGGAACATCCCGCGGTCCAAGACCATCCCGGCGGCGTACCTGAACGTGCTGGACATGCTCCAGCACCGGGACCTGGTGATGTCCGTGGACGCGGTGCGGAAGGCGGAGGCGCTCTGGGGCGGTGAGCGGGCCACCCGGCGCCGCGCGGCCGTGCCGGCGGGGGAGTGAGCCATGCCGAAGGAGATCCACCCGTACCAGGTGCTGCTGCGGCCGCTCATCACGGAGAAGAGCACCATGCTGGCCCAGGAGGGCAAGTACGCCTTCCAGGTGGACCCGCGGGCCAACAAGATCCAGATCCGGGAGGCCGTGGAGCGGGCGTTCAACGTGCGGGTCAAGAAGGTGAACGTCATGAACATCCGCGGCAAGTGGCGGCGGGTGGGTCGCAGCCGGGGCAAGGAGCCGGACTGGAAGAAGGCGGTGGTGACCCTGGCGGAAGGCGACCGCATTGAGCTGTTCGAGGGCGTGTAAGCCCGCGGACTGGAGACGGGGGACGGAGCCGTGCCCATCAGGCAGTACAAACCCACCACGCCCGGGCGGCGGGGGATGTCCGGCTACACCTTTGAGGAGATCACCAAGAAGCGGCCGGAGAAGTCCCTGACGCAGCCCAAGAAGCAGAAGGCGGGGCGCAACAACCAGGGCCGGATCACGGTCCGGCACCGGGGCGGCGGCCACAAGCGGCTGCTGCGCATCATTGACTTCAAGCGCAACAAGATCGGCGTGCCGGGCCGGGTGGCGGCCATTGAGTACGACCCGAACCGGTCCGCGCGCATTGCCCTCATCTTCTACGTGGACGGTGAGAAGCGCTACATCCTGGCGCCCGTGGGCCTGAAGGTGAACGATACGGTCATGGCGGGCCCGGAGGCGGAGATCCGCCCGGGGAACGCGCTGCCGCTGCGGAACATCCCCACGGGCACGCTCATCCACAACATTGAGCTGCACCTGGGACGCGGCGGGCAGCTGGTCCGCAGCGCGGGCGCGGCGGCGCAGCTGGCGGCCAAGGAGGGGGACTACAGCCTGGTGCGGCTGCCCTCCGGGGAGATGCGGCGGATCCGGTCTGACTGCATGGCCACCATTGGCCAGGTGGGCAACGTAGAGCACAACCTGGTGAAGCTGGGCAAGGCCGGGCGCAAGCGGCACCTGGGCCGGCGGCCCTCCGTGCGCGGCTCCGCCATGACGCCGCGGGACCACCCGCACGGCGGCGGCGAGGGGAAGGCGCCCATCGGGCTGCCGGGGCCCAAGTCGCCGTGGGGCAAGCCCACCCTGGGCGCCAAGACGCGGCGCAACAAGAAGACCAGCAAGTACATCGTCCGGCGGCGGAAGTAGCGCGGCCAAGGAGGAGCGGTGTCACGGTCGAGTAAGAAGGGTCCGTACGTAGAGCCCAAGCTGCTGGAGAAGGTGGAGAAGGTCCGGCGCAGCGGCCAGAAGGCGGTGATCCGGACGTGGTCCCGGGCGTCCACCGTCATGCCGCAGATGATCGGGCTGACCATCGCCGTGCACGACGGCCGGCGGCACGTGCCCGTGTTCATCACGGAGAACATGGTGGGGCACAAGCTGGGGGAGTTTGCGCCCACGCGGACGTTCCGCGGCCACGTCAGCAAGTCCGAGCGTACCACCCAGATGCGCCGGCGGTAGGCGGTACCGGAGGGTCCTCATGGAAGTGCACGCCACGGCCAAGAACCTGCCCACCTCACCCCGCAAGGTGCGCCTGCTGCTGCGGGAGCTGCCGGGGAAGAGCATTGATGACGCCATGACCCTGCTGCGGTTCTCCGGCAAGCCCATTGCGCGGCAGGTGGCCAAGGTGGTGAAGTCAGCCGCGGCCAACGCGGAGAACAACTACCAGATGTCGCCCCAGGACCTGCGCATCGTGGCGGCGTACGCCGGGGACGGCCGGCGGCTGAAGCGGTACCGAGCGGGCGCCCGCGGGCGGGTGAAGCCCATCCTGAAGCGCTACAGCCACGTGACCATTGTGGTGGACGAGCGGAGGAAGTGACCCGTGGGCCAGAAAGTACACCCCATTGGCTTCCGCCTGGGCGTCATCTACGACTGGCAGGGGAAGTGGTACGCGGACAAGAACTACACCACCCTGCTCCATGAGGACCTGGCCATCCGCCGCCGCATCAAGGAGCGCATGGGGGAGGCCGGGATCTCCAAGGTGGAGATCGAGCGGAATGCCAACCAGGTGTCCGTGACCATCCACACCGCCAAGCCGGGCATCGTCATCGGCCGGGGCGGCGCCAAGGTGGATGAGCTGCGGGCAGACCTGGAGCGGCTGACCAAGCGCCGGGTGCGGGTGAACATCCAGGAGATCCGGGTGCCGGAGCTGGACGCGTACCTGGTGGCCCGCAGCATTGCGGACCAGTTGGAGCGGCGCGTGGCGTTCCGGCGGGCCATCAAGCAGGCGGCCAGCCGGACCATGCAGCGCGGGGCCAAGGGGATCAAGGTCATTGTGGCCGGACGGCTGGGCGGGGCGGAGATGTCGCGCCGGGAGATGGAGATGGTGGGCCGGGTGCCGCTCCACACGCTGCGGGCAGACATCGACTACGGCCTGGCGGAGGCGCACACCACCTTCGGCCGCATCGGCGTGAAGGTGTGGATCTACAAGGGAGACGTGCTGCCGGAGCGGCAGGAGCGGGCGGCCGCCACGGAGGCGGCGGCGCCGGCGGAGGGCCAGCCGGAGGAGCTGGTCCGGCCGGGCGCCTCCGGGCCGGGCCCCGCCGGACAGCCGGCCACGTAGGGGACCACCATGCTACAGCCGAAGCGAGTCAAGTGGAGGAAGCAGCACCGCGGCCGGCGCCGGGGCCAGGCCAACGCCGGGAACCAGATCACCTTCGGCGAGTTCGGCCTGCAGGCGGTGGGGCGTGCCTGGGTGGACGCCCGGCAGATTGAGGCGGCCCGGCGGGCCATCACGCACTGGCTCCGCCGCGGCGGCAAGGTCTGGATCCGCATCTTCCCGGACAAGCCGGTGACCGCCAAGCCGGCGGAGACCCGCATGGGCAAGGGCAAGGGCAACCCGGACCACTGGGTGGCCGTGGTGAAGCCCGGCCGGATGCTCTTTGAGGTGGCCGGCGTCCGGGAGGAGGCGGCGCGGGAGGCGCTGCGGCGGGCCTCCATGAAGCTGCCGCTGGAGACGCGCATCGTCTCCCGGGCGGAGGAGCTGTGAGGGAGGAGCACCATGGCGAACAGGAAGGCTGAGGAGCTCCGGGCCCTGAGCGACGCCGATCTCCAGAAAGAGCTGGACGAGGCGCACCGGGAGCTGTTCAACCTCCGGTTCCGCCACGCCACGCGGCAACTGGAGAACGACCGCCTGATCCCGGAGGTCCGGAAGAAGATCGCCCGCATCCGGACCATCCAGACGGAGCGGCGGCTGGCGGCGGCGCAGGAGCGAGGGAGTTAGGATGGCGCAGCAGGGACAGACCGCCGGGCGGCGCAAGCAGCGCGTGGGCACCGTGGTCAGCGATAAGATGGACAAGACCGTGGTGGTGGCGCTGGAGACGTTCAAACGCCACCGCATCTACAAGAAGCTCATGCGCCGCACCAAGCGGGTGAAGGCCCACAACGAGCACAACGAGGCGCGCCTGGGGGATACGGTGCGTATTGAAGAGACGCGGCCGCTCTCCCGGGACAAGCGCTGGCGCGTGGTGGAGATCGTCCAGCGGCGGGAGGTGCCGGAGGTGGCGCCGGCGGAGGCGGCGGAGGTGGAGATCCCCGGCGCCCGGGCGGAGGAGCCCGCGGCCCCCGCCGCGGAGGCGCCGCCGGCACCCGCCGCCCAGGCCGCACCGGCGCCGGAGCCGGCAGCGGAGCCGGAGCCACCGGCCGAGCCGGCAGCGGAGCCAGAGGCGCCGACGGCGGAGGCGGCTCCACCGGAGGAGGAGGCCCCTGCCCCGGAGGAGGAACAGGCGGAGGCTGAGGAGCCCGAGCGATGATCCAGCAGTACTCACGGTTGCGGGTGGCGGACAACTCCGGCGCCAAGCAGATCATGTGCATCCAGGTGCTGGGCGGCTCCAAGCGGCGGTACGCCCGCGTGGGGGATACCATTGTGGCCTCCGTGAAGGACGCCCAGCCCAACGCGGCGGTGAAGAAGGGCGACGTGGTGTACGCCGTGGTGGTGCGCACCAAGAAGCCCTACGGCCGGCCGGACGGCTCCTACATCCGGTTCGATGAGAACGCGGCGGTGCTGCTGGCGGCGGACCGGCAGAACCCGCGGGGCACCCGGATCTTCGGGCCGGTGGCGCGGGAGCTGCGGGAGCGGAACTTCATGAAGATCATCTCGCTGGCCCCGGAAGTGGTGTAGGCCATGGCGCAGAAGATCAAGAGCAACGACATGGTGAAGGTCATTGCCGGGAAGGACCGCGGCAAGGAGGGGCAGGTCCGGCAGGTGCTGCCCAAACGGGGCCGTGCCGTTGTCCAGGGCGTGAACATGGTGAAGAAGCACCTGCGCGCCCGCGGCCCCAACCAGCCCGGCGGGATCGTGGAGCGGGAGGCGCCCATCCACCTCTCCAACCTCATGCTCATCTGCCGGCACTGCAGCAAGGCCACCCGCGTGGGCTTCCGCTTCCGGGACGACGGCAAGAAGGTCCGCTACTGCAAGTCCTGTAACGAGGACATCGACTAAGCGGGCGAGAGTAGGACCACATGGCAGCACGACTGCGCGAACGCTACCAGAACGAGGCGGTCCCGGCCCTCATGCAGGAGTTCGGGTACGGGAACGTCATGCAGGTGCCCCGGCTGGAGAAGGTGGTCATCAACGTGGGGCTGGGTGAGGCGCTCCAGAACGCCAAGGCGCTGGACTCCGCGTCTGCGGACATTGCCGCCATTACGGGCCAGCGGCCGGTGATCACCCGGGCCAAGCGGGCCATCTCCAACTTCAAGGTGCGGGCGGGCAACCCCATCGGCGTGATGGTGACGGTCCGCGGGGAGCGGATGTACGAGTTCCTGGACCGGCTGATCAACATCGCGCTGCCGCGGATCCGGGACTTCAACGGGGCGCCGCGGGACGCCTTCGATGGCCGCGGCAACTACAGCCTGGGCATCCGGGAGCAGATCATCTTCCCGGAGATCGACTACGACAAGATCGACCGGATCCGTGGGCTGCAGGTGACCATCGTCACCACTGCGGAGACGGACGAGGAGGCGAAGCGGCTCCTGGAGCTGCTGGGGATGCCGTTCAGCCGCAGCTAGGCCGGTACGGAGGGTTACGTGGCCAAGAAGGCATTGATCGTCAAGGCGCAGCGCCCGGCGAAGTACAAGTCGCGGCAGTACAACCGGTGCAAGCTGTGCGGTCGGCCGCGGGCGTACATGCGCATGTTCGGGATGTGCCGCATCTGCTTCCGGGAGCTGGCCCTGCAGGGCCACCTCCCCGGGGTGAAGAAGGCCAGTTGGTGAGGCCGGCGGACCCCCAGGCGGTGATGCGCACGGTGCCCGGAGGAGGCGAGGCATGAGCATGAGCGACCCTATTGCCGATATGCTGACCCGCATCCGCAACGCGGTGGCGGCCCGGCATGACTTCGTCAACGTCCCGGCCTCCAAGCTGAAGCTGGCCATTGCCAAGGTGCTGAAGGAGGAGGGCTTCATCCGCGACTACGAGGTGGTGGAGGGCAACGGTCCGCAGAAGCTCCTGCGCATCCACCTGAGCTACACGGGGCGGAAGGAGCCGGTGCTCACCGGGCTCCAGCGCGTGAGCCGGCCGGGGCTGCGGGTGTACGTGCAGAAGCGGGAGATCCCGCGGGTGTACGGTGGGCTGGGCATCGCCATCCTCTCCACGCCGGAGGGCGTCATGACGGGTCAGCAGGCCTGGCGGCGGAAGATCGGCGGCGAAGTCCTCTGCTACGTGTGGTAGGAGGAGGGGGAGACCATGTCACGCATCGGACGGCAGCCCATCCCCCTCAGCGGGCAGGTGAAGGTGGAGCTCCAGGACCGGCGGGTGACGGTCTCCGGGCCCAAGGGCCAGCTCAGCCGGGAGCTGCCGCCCTTCGTGACGGTGCACCTGGAGGAGAGCCAGATGGTGGTAACCCGCCCCTCGGACGCGCCCAAGCACCGGGCCATGCACGGGCTCACCCGCACGCTGCTGGCCAACATGGTCACCGGGGTGACGGAGGGGTTCAGCAAGACGCTGGAGATCCAGGGCGTGGGCTACCGCGCCCAGCTCCAGGGCAGCAAGCTGGTGCTCTCCGTGGGCTTCTCCCACCCGGTGGAGGTGACGCCGCCGCCCGGCATCTCCTTTGAGGTGGAGGGCAACCGGGTGACGGTGCGGGGCATCGATAAGGAGCAGGTGGGCCAGGTGGCGGCCAACATCCGCGCCATCCGCCCGCCGGAGCCGTACAAGGGGAAGGGCATCCGCTACTTGGGCGAGTACGTCCGCAGGAAGGCCGGGAAGGCCGCCAAGGGCGGGCGCCGGTAACGGGGTGAGAAGGGCATGAGCGGGAAGAAGACGCCGAGAGCGGCGCGCCTGCGCCGGCACCGCCGCGTGCGCAAGAAGGTGTTCGGCACGGCCCAGCGGCCGCGACTCAACGTCTTCCGCAGCCTGAACCACATCTACGCGCAGGTCATCGATGATGAGGCGGGCCACACGCTGGCCGCCGCCTCGGACGTGGAGCCGGACCTGCGGGGCCAGCGGGACGGCAAGCGGAAGACGGAGATCGCCAAGCTGGTGGGGCAGGTGGTGGGCCAGCGGGCCAAGGAGCGGGGCGTGGTGGCCGTGGTCTTCGACCGCGGCGGCTACCGCTACCACGGCCGGGTGAAGGCCCTGGCGGACGGCGCGCGGGAGGCGGGCCTCCAGTTCTGACGGCGGCAAGCGGCGCCCCTGCCTCCCCCGGAGGGACGGGGCGCGGGTGACCAGGACGGAACGATGACGATGACTACTGAGCGGATCGAGCCCCGGGACCTGGAACTCCAGGAGCGGGTGGTCTACATCAACCGGGTGTCCAAGGTGGTGCAGGGCGGCCGCCGGTTCAGCTTCACCGCCGTGGTGGTGGTGGGCGACGGCAACGGCCACGTGGGCGCCGGCCTGGGCAAGGCCAACGAGGTGCCGGAGGCCATCCGCAAGGGGGCGGCCATTGCCCGCAAGAACCTGATCCGCGTGCCCATGAAGGACGGCACCATCCCCCACCCGCTGGTGGTGGACTACGGCGCCGCCCGGGTGCTCATGAAGCCGGCCTCAGAGGGCACGGGCGTCATTGCCGGCGGCGGGGTGCGGGCCGTCATGGAGGCGGCGGGCATCCGCAACGTGCTGACCAAGTCCCTGGGGAGCAACAACCCCATCAACGTGGTGCGCGCCACCATCCTGGGGTTGAGCCGCCTCCGGGACCCGGAGCAGGTGCGGGCGCTCCGGATGCAGCTGGCGCAGGAAGGTGGTGGCAGGCGTGGCTAGGCAGACGGGGCGGTCCAAGGCGGCGGGCGAAGCCGCGGGCCGCAAGCTGCGGATCACGTGGAAGAAGAGCGCCATCGGCTACGCGCGGGACCAGCGGGACACCATCCGCTCCTTGGGGCTCCGGCGGCTGCACCAGTCGGTGGTCCATAGCGATACGCCGTCGATCCGTGGTATGATACATAAAGTGCGGCACCTCGTCGTCGTGGAGGACGTGGTGGAGAAGGAGGGGGCCGGTGCAGACGCATGACGTGAGGCCGGCTCCCGGGTCGCGCCATAAGCGGAAGCGGGTGGGCCGCGGCAACGCCAGCGGCCACGGGACGTACTCCGGCCGGGGCATCAAGGGGCAGAAGGCCCGCAGCGGGAACGACCTGCGCCCCGGGTTCGAGGGCGGCCAGATGCCGCTCATCCGCCGGGTGGCCAAGCGCGGGTTCAACAACGCGCGCTTCCGCACGGAGTACGAGGCCATCAACCTCTCCCGGCTGGCGAAGTTCGAAGCCAACGCGGAGGTCACGCCGGAGAGTCTGCTGGCCGCGGGCATTGTCCGGGACGATAAGAAGCCGGTGAAGATCATGGGCGACGGCGACCTGGACCGCCCGCTGCGGGTCCGCGCCCACAAGTTCACCGCGTCCGCGCGCCGGAAGATCGAGGAGGCGGGCGGCACCGTGGAGGAGATGGGCCTTGCAGCGGGCTGACGCCAGGCCGCGGCTCCTCCAGGCGGCCGTGGACGCCTTCCGGCAGCCGGACATCCGCCAGAAGCTGCTGTTCGTCTTCGGGCTGCTGGTGGTGTTCCGGTTCATGGCCCACGTGCCGCTGCCGGACGTGGACCGGGCGGCCCTGGACCGGGTCTTTGAGGAGAACGCGGTCCTGGGGTTCTTCAACATCTTCAGCGGCGGCGCGCTCCGGAACCTGAGTGTGGCCTCCCTGGGCGTCTACCCGTACATTACGGCGTCCATTGTCATGCAGCTGCTGACGCCGCTGGTGCCGCGGTTGCAGGCGCTGTCCCGGGAGGGTGAGCACGGCCGGCGGCAGATCCAGATCTACACGCACTGGCTGACGGTGCCCATTGCCGCGGTGCAGGGGTACGGGCAGCTGGTGGTGCTGTCCCAGACGGGGGGCGGCGCCATCTCCGGCATCGGCCTGCTGGACCACCCCATGGCCACGGTGGCCGCCGTGGCCTCCATGGTGGCCGGGACCATGTTCCTGGTCTGGCTGGGCGAGCTGATCACGGAGAAGGGGATCGGCAACGGCGTCTCCATCATCATCTTCGGCGGCATTGTGGCCGGGCTGCCGTCGCTGGTGGGGCAGGGCGTCTACTCCGGGGCGGGGATCCTGGGGATCCTGTTCCTGGTGGCGCTGGTGCTGGCGCTCATCTTCGCCATTGTCTTCTTCCAGGAGGCGCAGCGCCGGATCCCGGTGCAGTACTCCCGGAGCATGTTCCGGGGCGGCCGGATGTACCGGCAGTCCGGCCAGAGCCACATCCCGCTGCGGGTGAACTCCGCCGGGATGATCCCGCTGATCTTCGCGTACTCCATCGTCCTCTTCCCGTCCTACGCGGCCAGCTACTTCGCCACGGCGGAGACGGGCTGGCTGCAACGAGGGGCGGAGGCGGCGCGGGGGCTGTTCAGCCCGGAGAACCCGGTGTACTGGGCGCTGGTGTTCGTGCTGGTGGTCTTCTTCACCTTCTTCTACACGGTGGTGGTCTTCCAGCAGCAGAACCTGGCGGAGAACCTCCAGAAGCAGGGGGGGTTCATCCCGGGCATCCGGCCGGGCCGGCCCACCAACGAGTACATCACGCGGGTGCTCATGCGCATCACGCTGGCGGGCGCGCTGTTCCTGGGCTTGGTGGCCATTGTGCCGTACCTGGCCACCGGCCTCACGGACGTGCAGGCGCTCCAGATCAGCAGTACGGGGCTGCTCATTGTGGTGGGCGTGGTGCTGGACACCATGCGCCAGTTGGAGGCGCAGCTCCTGATGCGCAACTACGAGGGGTTCATCCGCTGAGGGACCGCCGTCCGGCTCCGGGGCCGGGCGGCGGGGAGACGACAGGAGGAGGGTAGGCGGCTTGCACATTGTCCTGCTGGGCGCCCCGGGCGCCGGGAAGGGCACGCAGGCGGAGACGCTGGTCCGGGAGACGGGCCTGCTGCACGTCTCCACGGGGGATATGATCCGGGAGGCCATGCAGCAGGGGACGGAGGCCGGGAAGCAGGCCAAGGCGTACTACGACCGGGGCGACCTGGTGCCGGACGGGATCATCATCCGGATGCTGCTGGACCGCATTGCCCAGCCGGACGCCGCCAAGGGGTTCATCCTGGACGGCTTCCCCCGCAACGTGGAGCAGGCGCGGGCGCTGGACGCGGCGCTGACGGAGCGGGGCGGCGGCATCGATAGGGTGCTCTACATCAAGGTCTCCCGGGAGGAGCTGCTGGACCGCCTGAGCGGCCGGTGGCTCTGCCGGCGCTGCGGGGCCGTCTACCATGAGAAGTTCCAGCCGCCCCGCACCCCCGGCGTGTGCGACCGCTGCGGCGGCGAGCTGTACCAGCGGTCCGACGATACGCGGGAGACGGCGGAGAACCGGCTCCGGGTGTACTTTGAGCAGACGGCGCCGCTCATTGACTACTACCGGGAGCGCGGCAAGCTGGTGGAGGTGAACGGCGAGCAGCCCGTGGAAGCGGTGGGCCGGGACCTCCTGGCGGCCCTGCGGGCCGGCGGCCCGGCGTAACGGGCGGACGCGAGGCGCATGCCGATCATCCTGAAGTCTGAAGACGAGATCCGGGTGATGCGGGAGGCCGGCCAGATCGTCGGCGAGGTGCTGGCGATGCTGGTGGAGATGGTCCGGCCCGGCGTCACCGAGAAGGAGCTGGACCGGGCGGTCCGGCGTGAGTACAAGCGGCGGGGCGTGACGCCCACGTTCCTGGGGTACCACGGGTACCCGGCCACGGTCTGCGTCTCCGTGAACGATAAGATCGTCCACGGCATCCCGTCGGACCGGGCGTTCCAGGAGGGCGACATCGTCAGCATCGACCTCGGCGTGACGTACCAGGGGTTCGTGGGGGACACGGCGGTGACGGTGCCCTGCGGCCGGGTGAGCGACGAGGCGATGCGGCTCATTGAGGTGACCCGCGGCGCGCTGTGGGAGGGGATCCGGACGGCCCAGGCCGGCCGGCACCTGAGTGATATCTCCCACGCCATCCAGACGTACGTGGAGTCCCGCGGGTTCTCCGTGGTACGGGAGTACGTGGGGCACGGGGTGGGACGCCAGATGCATGAGGAGCCCCAGGTGCCCAACTACGGGCCGGGCGGCCGCGGGCCCATCCTGAAGCCGGGCATGGTCCTGGCCATTGAGCCCATGGTGAACGTGGGGGACTGGCGCACCAGGCGCCACGCGGACAACTGGACGGTGAGCACGCTGGACGGCAGCCTGTCCGCCCACTTTGAGCACACCATCGCCATTCGGGACGGTGAGCCGCTGGTGTTGACGCTGCCGGAACAGGGCGCCACGCCCTGGCAGCGAGGAGACTGACGCAGGAGCGGTATGCCGAAGAAGGAAGCCATTGAAGTGGAAGGTGTGGTGAAGGAGGCGCTCCCCAACGCCATGTTCCGCGTGGAGCTGCCCAACCAGCATGAGGTGCTGGCCCACATCTCCGGCAAGATCCGGCTGCACTTCATCAAGATCGTGCCGGGGGACCGGGTCCTGGTAGAACTCTCCCCGTACGATCTGACGCGCGGCCGGATCACCTACCGGTTCCGGTAGGCCCGCGGGGGCACCGCCGGTGGGAGGCCCGGCGTCCCGGCATGCCCGGGACGCCCGGAAGGGGTGAGCGACCATGAAGGTACGGGCATCAGTGAAGCCGCGCTGCGAGAAGTGCAAGGTGATCCGCCGGCACGGCCGGGTCATGGTCATCTGCGAGATCCCCAAGCACAAGCAGCGCCAGGGCTAGGCAGGGCGGCCCGCGCAGGCGGGCGGAGGTACGGTATGGCACGGATTGCAGGCGTGGACATCCCGCGGGAGAAGCCGGTCTCGGTCTCCCTCCGGTACATCTACGGCATCGGGCCCAGCCTGGCCGCCAAGGTGTGTGAGCAGGCCCGGGTCAACCCGGCCACCCGCGTCCGGGACCTGACGGACGACGAGGTCTCCCGCATCCGGGAGGTGATCGACCGGAGCTACACGGTGGAGGGTGACCTCCGCCGGGAGGTGCGGCAGAACATCCAGCGCCTCATTGAGATCAACTGCTACCGCGGCATCCGGCACCGCCGCGGGCTGCCGGTGCACGGGCAGCGCACCCGCACCAACGCGCGTACCAAGCGCGGAGCACGGAAGACGGTGGCCGGGAAGCGCCGCGCCGGCAAGAAGTAAGACCTGACCGGGAAGAGGGAGCGGAGGCAGAACGGGGGACGTATGGCGGATCGGAGACCGCAACGGGGACGCCGGCGGGAGCGGAAGTCCGTCCCGCGCGGCCGGGCGTACATCCAATCGACCTTCAACAACACCATCGTGACGCTCACAGACCCCAACGGGAACGTGATCGCGTGGGCCAGTTCCGGCGCGTCTGGGTTCAAGGGCTCCCGGAAGAGCACGCCCTACGCGGCCCAGATGGCGGCGGAGAACGCCGCCCGGAAGGGGATGGAGCACGGACTCCGCCAGGTGGAGGTGTACGTCAAGGGCCCCGGGAGCGGTCGGGAGGCGGCCATCCGGGCGCTCCAGGGCGCGGGGCTGTCCATTGTCAGCATCCGGGACGTGACGCCCATCCCGCACAACGGCTGCCGCCCGCCCAAGCGCCGCCGGGTCTGATGCCGGGCGCACGGTCTGGAGTAATGTGAGGAGCAGTGCATGGCTCGATACACGGATGCAGACTGCCGGATCTGCCGTCGCCACGGGGAGAAGCTCTTCCTGAAGGGCGAACGGTGCATGACTCCGAAGTGCGCCATTGAGCGGCGGCCGGTCCCGCCGGGCCAGCGGCCGGTGCGGCGCCGGAAGGTGTCGGACCGCGGCCTCCAGCTTCGGGAGAAGCAGAAGGCCCGCTTCACCTACGGCGTGCTGGAGCGCCAGTTCCGCCGGTACTACCAGGAGGCGGTGCGCCGCCCCGGCGTCACCGGTGAGAACCTGTTGCGGCTCCTGGAGTTCCGCCTGGACAACGTGGTCTACCGCCTGGGCTGGGCGGACTCCCGGGACCAGGCGCGCCAGTTGGTGCGCCACGGGCACATTGCCGTGAACGGCCGCAAGCGGGACATCCCCTCCGCCCAGGTGCACGTGGGCGACGAGATCGGCTGGACGGGACGGGGCAAGGCCACGGAGTACTTCAAGCTGCTGAAGGAGCAGCTGGGGGGCCGCACGGTGCCGTCCTGGCTGGCCATGGACGCCAACGCCATGACCGGGCGGGTCCTGGCGCCCCCGGGCCGGGACGAGATCGAGCACCGGTTCAACGAGAACGTCATTGTGGAGTACTACTCCCGCTAAGGGTACGTTGAGGTTGGAGGGCGGCTGCCGCCCGCGGGGACGGGGCGGCGGGCTGCGTGAGGAGGACTTCCTTGATCGAGCTTGAAGTCCCTCAGATCGAGATCGAAGAGAGTACGGAGACGTACGCGCGGGTGGCCGTGGAGCCGCTGACGTCCGGCTTCGGGACCACCATCGGGAACGCCATGCGGCGGGTGCTGCTGAGCTCCCTGCCCGGCGCCGCGGTGACCTCCGTTCGCATTGATGAGGTGGAGCACGAGTTCTCCACCATCCCCGGCATGAAGGAGGACACCACGGAGTTCCTCCTGAACGTGAAGGAGATCCGCCTCCGGGCGCTGAGCGACCGGCCGGGGAAGCTGTTCCTGGAGGCGCAGGGCCCGGGCCGCGTGCTGGCCGGGGACATCCAGACCACCGCGGACTACGAGATTGTGAACCCGGAGCTCTACCTGGCCACGCTGGACTCGGAGGAGGCGCGGCTGACGGTGGAGTTCAACGTGGGCCGCGGCCGGGGCTACGTGCCCGCCGGCGTGGCCACGGGGCTGCCCATTGGCGTAATCCCGGTGGACGCCATCTACACGCCGGTACGGAAGGTGAACTACACGGTGGAGCGGATCCGCTCCCGCGTGGAGCAGACCATCAACGCGGACCGACTGGTGCTGGAGGTCTGGACGGACGGCACCATCAACGCGGTGGACGCCGTCAGCCAGAGCGCGGACATCCTCATCCAGCAGTTCCAGTACCTGAGCCAGTTGGGCCGTCCGGCGCCGCAGGTGGCGGAGCGCGGCCTGGGCTCCGGCTCCGCGCTGCCGCCGGACCGGTACAACATGCCCATTGAGGAGCTCAACCTCTCCGTCCGGGCGTACAACTGCCTGAAGCGCAGCGGCCTCATGACCGTGGGCCAGGTCCTGGAGAAGAGCGAGGATGAGCTCCTCTCCCTCCGCAACTTCGGCCGGAAGTCCTATGAGGAGCTGAAGGAGCGCCTCATTGAGATGGGCTTCCTGGAGCCGGAGCGCGAAGAGGAAGGCCGGGAGGCCGCGCCGGCGGAGGCCGGGACGGCCGCCTCCGTGCTGGATGAGGAGGACACGGAGGATCTGGGCTCCCTGGGCGCCGCGCTGTTGCAGGCGCTGAAGGAGCGGGGCGCCAGCCCGGAGGACCTGCTGCGCGCCCGGGAGGAACTGCGGCGCGAGACCGGCGGCGGGGACCGCGGCTGAGCCAGCCGGACGGACGGTGAAGGGACCATGCGACATCGAGTAGCGGGGCGAAAGCTCAACCGGCCCACGGCGCACCGGATGCTCATGCTCCGGAACCTGGTGACGGACCTCCTGCGGTACGAGAAGATCGTCACCACGGAGGCCCGGGCCAAGGAGGTCCGGAGCCTGGCGGACCGGATGATCACGCTGGGCAAGGACGGGACGCTCCACGCCCGCCGCCAGGCGCTCCGGTTCGTGCTGGACAAGAAGGTGGTCCGCAAGGTGTTCGACGAGCTGGCGCCGCGGTACGCCGCGCGTCCCGGCGGCTACACCCGGGTGGTGAAGCTGGGACGCCGCCTGGGTGACGGCGCCGAGATGGCCATTGTGGAGCTGGTGTAGCGCGGAGGGACGGTGACGGAGCCCCGGCGGCTGGCGCTCCTCCTGGAGTACGACGGAGCGGCGTACGGCGGCTCCCAGATCCAGGCCAACGCGCCCACCGTCCAGGGGGAGCTGGAGCGGGCCATCCACCGCCTCACGGGGGAGCGGGTCCGGGTGGCCATGGCGGGCCGGACGGACGCCGGGGTCCACGCGCTGGGACAGGTGGCGTCCTTCCTGACGGCCTCTCGGCACAGCCCGGAGACCGTGCTCCGGGGCCTGAACTTCTACCTGCCGGCGGACATCGCCGTGCGGGCCGCGCGGGAGGCGCCGCTGGACCTGGACGTGCGGCGGCACGCGCGGCGCCGGGAGTACCGGTACGTCATCTACAACGCGCCCGCGCGGCCCGTGCTCTGGCGGGGCCGGGCGTGGCACGTGGAGCCGCCGCTGGACGTGGCGGCCATGCAGGCGGCGGTGGGCGCCCTGGTGGGGCGGCATGACTTCGCCCCCTTTGCCGGGCAGCCCTCCCGGCCGGGGGCCAGCACCGTCCGCGTGCTGTACGAGGCCGCGGTGACGCGGCGGGGGCCGCTGGTGACGCTCCGGCTGGCCGCCAACGCCTTCCTGCCGCACCAGGTGCGCCGGACCGCCGGGGCGCTGGTGGAGGTGGGGCGCGGACGGCAGGACCCGGGGTGGTTCGCCCGGCTGCTCTCGGAGGGGGCGCCGGGCCGGGCGGGGCCAACGGCGCCGCCGGAGGGGCTCTACCTGGTAGCGGTGCGCTACGCGCACTTCAGCTTCGAGACCGGTGATGACGATGAAGACGTACACGGTGAAGGCCGGCGAGATCACCCGGGACTGGCACGTCATTGACGCGGCGGACCAGCCGCTGGGCCGTCTGGCCACGCAGGTGGCGTACCTGCTGCGCGGCAAGCACAAGCCCACCTACTCCCCCCACCTGGACATGGGGGACTTCGTCATTGTGGTGAACGCGGAGAAGGTGCGGCTGACGGGCCGGAAGGAACTGCAGAAGACGTACTTCCGGCACAGCGGCTACCCGGGCGGCGGGCGCGTGACGCCGTACCTGAAGATGAAGCAGGAGCACCCCACCCGCATCATTGAGAAGGCGGTGAAGGGGATGCTGCCGCACAACCGGCTGGGACGAAAGCTGTTCCGCCACCTGAAGGTGTACGCCGGGCCGAACCACCCGCACGAGGCGCAGGTGCGCGGCAGCGCCCGGGCGCTGGCGGCGGACGCCGCGAAGCCGGCGGAGTGACGGGGAAGGAGAGACGGGCGTGGTCACTGGACAACACTACTACTACGGGACCGGCCGACGGAAGACCTCCAGCGCACGGGTCCGCCTGTACCCCGGCCCCGGCGCCATCCTGGTGAACGGCAGGCCCATGGAGGAGGTCTTCACCCGGGTGGACCACCGGGCGGAGATCCTGAAGCCGCTGGTGGTCACCGGCCAGGAGGGCAAGTTCAACGCCACCGTCCGGGTGGAGGGCGGCGGCATCACCGGCTGGGCCGGCGCCATCCGCCACGGCATTGCCCGGGCGCTGGCGGCGGCGGACGAGTCCCTGAAGCCGGCGCTGCGGAAGGAGGGGCTCCTGACGCGGGACCCGCGGGTGAAGGAGCGGAAGAAGTACGGCCTGAAGCGGGCCCGCCGCGCCCCGCAGTTCACCAAGCGCTAGGCGCCGCCTCCCTGCTCCGGAGCGAACCGCGGCGGCCCTCCCCACGGGGAGGGCCGCCGCGCCGTCACGGCTGCTTGGCCATCTGCACCTGGTAGGTGATGGGCAGCCCCTCCGGCAGCGCCCCGTTGGAGCCCACGGTCAGCACGCCGTTCAGCCCTTCCTCCGCCGTGGCGGTGCCCTCAAAGACCACCTCCACGTTGGGGAACCCGGCCACGGTCCCGGTGCCGGCGGCCCGGAACGGCGCGCCGATGGCAGGCGGGTTGCCGGTGAGCTGGATGCCGGGGAGCAGCTCCGTGAGCTGGATGGTGACCTCGTTGGTGCGGGTGTCGCGGACCTGGAGGACCTGCCAGGTGCCGGCCACCTCTACGCAGCAGCGGTGGCCGGCAGGGTCGCTGAGGATGGAGACGGTCCCCGAGTAGGTGCCGGTCACCATGCCCGGCGTGGGGGCGGGCGTGGGCGAGGACTGGGGCTCCGGCGCGCCGTCTCCCACCACGGCCGGCCGTTCTCCCTCCTCCCCGGTCAGGAGCACCGCCCCGGCCGTACCCGCGGCCAGGCCCAGGGCCAGCAGGCCGATGAGCCAGAGCCACCAGCGGGTCCCGAGGGCGCGGATGAGGGCTCCGATCCCCGGGAGGGTCACCGCCGCCCCCGTCTTCTCCGTCTCCGTGCAGGGGTGCGGCTCGTCGATGCGGCGCCACTCCTCGGTCTCGCTGACCAGGGTGCGCTCCGGATCCCAGAAGCGGCGGAAGAAGGCCCAGCCCTCGGAGACCTTGTCGCCGGCGGCGTTGGCGGAGCCGCCGTGCCAGTAGATGTAGACGGTGAGCCCCGCCTGGGCCAGCATGAGGCCGATCCCTACGGCGCCCAGCACCTCGGCGCCGGCGGCGGCGCCGCGGAGCAGGTTGGCCATGTTGGCGGCGCGGTTCTGGGCCGCCACCCGGGCCGCCGCTGCCGCCTGGGACGCCTCGGCCGCCGTGGCGGACTCCACGCCCAGCCCGGCGGCCTCCGCCTGCCAGGCGGCGGCCGTCGCGGCGCCGCTCGTGGCCGCCACCTCTGCCGCCATGGCCTCCGCGGCCGCCGCCGCGCTGGCCACGGCCTGGGCGTGGGCCTCCGTCAGCGCCGCGACGGCTGCGGCGCGCTGGGCCGCGGCTTCCGCGGCGCTGGCCGCGCCCTTCGCCGCGGCCTCCGCCGCCTTGGCCCCGCCCGTGGCGGCCAGGTCCCCCACGTCCAGGGCGGCCCCGCCCACGCCGGTGAACCATTCGTAGTAGGCCTGGCGGGTCTGGTTGATGAC
>DATCLE010000143.1:0-2749 GCA_036564075.1 Dehalococcoidia bacterium | reverse complement strand
GCAGCAGAGGGCCCAACCCACCAGGCGCTCCAGGCTGAGGGGCGTGTCCAACTGGCCCTGTTCGTACCGGGAGATCATGCTCTGGGTGACGTGGTACCCCAGCTCCTCCATCTCCCAGGACAGCACCGCCTGGCTCCGCCTGCCGTTGCGGATGGCCCGCAGGTGCCGGCCCACCCGGGAGCGGATGGCGCCCCACCGGGCCGCCTGCGCCTCATCGCGGTCTGCCATGGCACCTCGCCCGTGCGGCGGCCCCTGCCGGGGCCGCACCGTCCTGCCCAGCAGGGTAGCACGCCCGCCCGCTGCTACGTCAATGCATCCGCTGAATTGACCGCGGCGCACCGCCTGGTATCGTCGATCATACCCCACGCCGCACATGAGGAGGTGGCTTGCCGTGCTCACCAGATGCATCCGCGTCCGGACCCGCTGCGGCACCGACTTCGTAGACGTGACGGACCGGGTGCAGGCGGTGGTGGAGGCGTCCGGCGTCCGGGAGGGGACGGTGCTGGTGTTCTCCCGGCACACCACCGCCGCCGTCCACATCAACGAGCACGAGCCGCTGCTCCTCCAGGACCTCCGGCGCACCCTGGCCCGCATCTCGCCCCCGGACGGCGCCTACGAGCACAACGACCTGGAGCGCCGCGGCCCCGTGCCCCCGGACGAACCCCGCAACGGCCACTCCCACTGTCAGTCCCTGGCCCTCAACACCAGCGAGACCATCCCCGTGCTGGACGGTCGCATGCTCCTGGGTCGCTGGCAGCGCATCTTCCTGGTGGAGCTGGACCGCCCGTGCGAGCGGGAGCTGGTGGTCCAGGTCCGCGGGGAGTAGCACCCCGCCCGCAGGCGCCGGCGGACCGGCCTGCCCCATGCCGGCCGGGGCGCGCCCCCACCCCGAAACGTGGGGAGGGAACGAACCCGCCGGCCCCGTGTCCTGCTGAGCGACCCGCGGGAGCGATACCGCTCGCCCGACCGGCTGCGGCGCCCCCGCCCGGCGCTGCTTGACGTATAATGGCGGCGGGGCCCTTCCGGCGAAGGGCCGGAGCGTGCCATGCCGTCTCGACCGCAGCCGCAGCCGCCCGAGGACCTCTTCGCCCGCGCCGCCCGTGAGCGGCAGGAGCGGGAGGCGCCGCTGGCCGCCCGCATGCGCCCGCGCACCCTGGACGAACTGCTGGGCCAGGACCACCTGGTGGGTCCCGGTCGCATGCTCCGCCGCAGCATTGAGGCGGACCGCATCCCGTCCATGATCCTCTGGGGGCCGCCCGGCAGCGGCAAGACCACCCTGGCCCGCCTGGTGGCCGCTCAGGCCCGTGCCCACTTCGCACCCGTCTCCGCCGTCACGGCCGGCGTGGCGGACCTCCGCACGATCATTGCGGAGGCCAGGGAGCGGCGGGCCCTGGCCGGGGAGCGCACCATCCTCTTCATCGACGAGATCCACCGCTGGAACAAGGCGCAGCAGGACGCGGTGCTGCCCCACGTGGAGGACGGCACCGTCACCCTCATCGGCGCCACCACGGAGAACCCCTCCTTCGAGGTCATCGGCCCGCTGCTCTCGCGCGCCCACGTCTACACCCTGAAGCCGCTGGCGCCGGAGCACCTGGAGACCATCGTCCGGCGGGCGCTGGCCGACCGCGAGCGCGGCCTGGGCGCCCTGGGCGCGGAGATCGAGGACGAGGCGCTGCGGTTCCTGGTGGACGCGGCGGGGGGCGACGCCCGGGCCGCGCTCAACGCCCTGGAGCTGGCGGCGGAGTCCGCAGAGCCGGGGGCGGACGGGCGGCGGCGCATCACGGCGGCACTGCTGGAGGAGGTGCTCCAGCACCGCGCCCTGCGGTATGATAAGTCCGGCGACCTGCACTACGACACCATCTCGGCCTTCATCAAGTCGCTCCGCGGCTCCGATCCCGACGCCGCCGTCTACTGGCTGGCGCGGATGGTGGAGTCCGGGGAGGACCCGCTGTTCATCGTGCGCCGGATGGTGATCCTGGCGGCGGAGGACGTGGGCCTGGCGGACCCTCAGGCGTTGGTGGTGGCCGTGGCGGCCCAGCAGGCCGTCCACTTCGTGGGGATGCCGGAGGGCTTCTACCCCATGGCGGAGGCGGCCGTCTACTTAGCCACGGCGCCCAAGTCCAACCGCGCCGGGCAGGCGTACCTGCGTGCCCTGGAGGACGCCCGCGCGGCGCCGGATGAGCCGGTGCCCCTGCACCTGCGCAACGCCGTCACGGGGCTCATGCGGTCGCTGGGGTACGGCCGGGGCTACCGGTACGCCCACGACTTCGAGGAGCACTACGTCCAGCAGCAGCACCTGCCGGACCGCCTGGCCGGCCGGCGCTACTACGAGCCGTCGGACCAGGGGTTCGAGCGGGAGGTCCGGGAGCGGATGCGGCGCCGGGGCCAGCTTCCGGGCTCGGAGGCGGGCGGTGGTGAGGACGCAACCTGATGAGGAGGCTTCGCGGATGAACACGACGGTGCTGGACCTGGTCTTCCTGGGCATCTCGGCGGTGGTGGTCCTGGCCATCTTCGTGGCGCTGGCCGCCGCGGTGGCGGGCTAGGTGTACTTCCCACCGACGTTGTTGACAGATGAGGACCTCCCGAGGCGGTATGGGGTGACACGCAGCATCCCTACCGTCAGGAGGTCCTCATGGCCCATCGTACCGCCAAGCTCACCCCGTTCGGAAGGCTCCTGCTGGTCCAGCGCGTCACCGACCTCGGCTGGTCCGTCGCCGCGGCCGCCGAGGCTGTCGGTGTCTCCCGCGCC
>DATCLE010000142.1:0-2396 GCA_036564075.1 Dehalococcoidia bacterium | reverse complement strand
CCGCTGACCGCGCTACGCCGCCTCCGCCGCGGCGGGGGCCCGCCCGCGTCGCACGGCCAGCCCCAGCAGCGCCGCGGCCAGGACCGCCGTGATCAGGGAGGCCCCGGCCAGCGCGTAGAAGACGGCGTCCGTGCCCCACCGCTCCGCGAAGTACCCGGCGAAGCTGGCGGCGAAGGAGCCCAGCCCGAAGGTGGCGAAGAAGCTCACCCCGAAGCTGCGGCCCATGAGGTGGTCCGGCGTGTACTCCGCAATGAGGACGTTCCAGACCGGCTGCGCCGCGAAGTAGGAGAAGGTGAAGGCGCCCCCGGCCGCCACCACGGCGGGCCCCGTCAGGGCGCCGGTGAAGGCCAGCGCCGGCAGCAGTGCCAGCACCAGCGGCAGCACCACCTGCTCCGGCGGCCGGCCCCGCATGAGCCTGCCGCCCAGGATCTGCCCCACGGCGCCGCACAGGAGCGCCGCCGTGGCGAAGGACGCGGCCACCACCGCCGCCTCCACGCCCAGGAGCGAGAACCCCACGTTCTCCTCGATGCGCAGTGGGAGGAAGGTGAGGCCGCCGCGGTAGACGAAGCCGGAGAGGACGTAGGCCGCGTAGGTGAGGAGCAGCGGCACGGCCAGGTGGCCCCAGCCTCGCCCGCCGCCCGCCTCGGGGGGCGCCGCGTCCCGGACCGGCCGCGCCGCAGGGAGCCAGCGGACCAGCAGGGCAGCCACCACGGCCAGCAGCGCCAGGAGGACGTAGGCCCAGCGCCAGCCCAGCGCCTCCGCGACGCCCACGGCGGCCACCGGCGCCGCGGCAATGCCCAGGTTCCCCATGACGCCGTGGTACGCCATGGCGGTGCCCCGCTCCCGGGCCGCCTGCGCCAGGTACGCCATCCCCGCCGGGTGGTACAGGCCGATGGCCAGCCCCAGCAGCGCCAGGGCCCCCGCCAGCGCCTCCACGGAGGGCGCGGCGGCCACCCCCAGCGCGCCCGCCGCGGCACCCAGGAAGGTCACCCGGAGCATGAGCCGGGAGCCCCAGCGGTCCACCAGGACGCCGGCGGGCAGCGCCCCGAAGCCGTAGGCGAAGGCGCCCACGTTGGCCACCACGCCCAGCCCCAGCAGGCCCGCGCCGAACTCGGCGCCCAGGCGGGAGAGCAGCGCCGCGTACGTCAGCTCCGCCGCGTGCACCAGCGCGTGCGCGGCGCCCACCGAAAGCCCCAGGGAGCGGTCCCCTCGCACGCCGTCCGGTCCCCTCCTCACGGCAGGCAGACCCACGGTCCGCCGTCCCCGTCCCGCGCCACCTGGAGCAACCCGTCCCGCTCCAGGCCGCGCACCAGCCCTTCCAGCCATGCCCGGTGCTCCGGGCAGAAGTCCTCCCGCACCCGCCGTCCCAACGACTCCACGTCCAGCGACGCGCCCGCCGGCAGCGCCCGCAGCGCCTCCACAATGCGGCCGCGGTAGTAGCGCGTGGAGCCCTGGTACCGGGCCGGGGCCTCCGCCACCCGCCGGGGCCGCCGCTCCGCCGCTACGGCGCCGCCCTCCCAGCCCACCGCCCGGGCGCGGCAGAGGCCGGCCGCCGGGCACGCCTCGCAGCGGGGGCGACCCGCCACGCAGACCAGCGCACCCAGGTCCATGAGGGCGGCGTTCCACTGGCGCGCCCGGCCCGGCGGCAGCAGCCGCTCCGCCAGCGCCTCCAGCCGTCGGCCGGACGGTGCGGCCGCTTCACTGCCCAGGACCAGGCGGCCCACCACCCGGCGGACGTTGGTGTCCACCGCCGCCGCCTGCGCGCCGTAGGCGAAGGCGGCCACGGCGGCCGCCGTGTACCGGCCCACCCCCTCCAGCGACAGCAGGTCCGCTAGGTCCTCCGGCACGCGGCCCCAGCGCTCCACCATCTGCCGGGCCATGGCGTGGAGCCGGACCGCCCGGCGGTTGTAGCCCAGCCCCTGCCAGGCGCGGATCACCTCCGCCGGCGGCGCCGCCGCCAGGGACTCCAGCGTGGGGAACCGGGCGATGAACTCCCGGAACTTGGGGACCACCCGGGCCACCTGGGTCTGCTGGAGCATGACCTCGGAGACCAGGATCTGATAGGGGTCCGTGGTGCGGCGCCACGGCAGGTCCCGCTGCTCCGCCTGGAACCAGCGGAGCAGGCAGTCATGGAGGGCGTCCAGGAACGCCGGGGAGGGCTCCGGCAGATGGGCGACGGCCATGGGGGCTCGCTCCGGGCAGTGTACGGCCCCACCTTAGCAGAGGCGTGACGGCAGGTCGAGGGCGGCGGGGGTGGGGCTCTTCGTCAATCAGTGTGGAAACAGTTCAGGATCCTGAGCTGAAAGTGCCGGTCGTTCCGGTAGCCGTAGGCCCGCCGTTTGAGCGCTTTCACCCGCGTGTGCTTCCCCTCCACGACCGCGTTGGTAAGGGGGTAG
>DATCLE010000141.1:0-2072 GCA_036564075.1 Dehalococcoidia bacterium | reverse complement strand
GGCGTAGACGTGGAAGGCATCGGTGAAGCGGCGGGCCTGGTCATCCCAGTAGCGGGCGTAGTCCCGCAGGCCGTGCACCAGCACCAGGGGGCGGTCGTCGGGGCCGCCGTAGTCCAGGTAGTGGATCTGGAGGCCGTTGAGCTTGAGGAAGCCCTCATGCGGGGCCACGCGGACGCTCATTTCGCGCCCCGCTCCCGCTGGTCCTCCGGCAGGGGCGTGAAGAGCTGCCAGAGGATCCCGCTGCCGTCGCGCGGGTGGATGAAGGTGGCGCGCCAGTCGCCGTCGGAGTAGACGCCGCGGAACGGCTCGATGCCGTAGCGGCGCAGCTCCGCGGCCGCCCGGTCGATGTCCTCCACCTCGCAGGTGATGTGGTGGAAGCCCGGGCCGCGTTCCCGCAGGAACTTGAGGAGGAAGCTGTCCTCGCCCAGCGGCTCCAGGATCTCCAGCTGCAGCTGCCGGCCCGGGAAGTTCAGCACCACGCCCTTGAACCCCTCCTCCGGGCTCTCGAACCGGCCCGCCACCTCCAGGCCGAATAGCTCCGTGAACAGCGGAAGCTGCTCCTCGATGTTCCACACCGCCATGCCCACGTGGTCCACCCGTTTGATCCCCAGCAACGGCACGTCCTCCCACGCCTTTGGTCTCGCTCGCCACCGATGATACCGCCCGCGCCGGGTAGGAGGAAGGGCACGGCCTTGCCCCCACTGTCCCGCCGTCATACCATTCCGGGAGCACCAGCCCGGAGGCCGCCATGTCCCGCTCCGCCCTCTTCATCGTCAACCCGGCGGCCCGCAACCTGCCGCCCCCGGACCGGCTGGCCGGCGCGCCCGCCTGGCTCCGCCTCCACGGCTGGCGGGTGGCGGTGGAGGAGACCGCCTCCGCCGCCCACGCCGCGGAACTGGCGGCCTCGGCGGCCCGGGACGGGCTGGACGCCGTGGTGGCGGTGGGCGGCGACGGCACCGTCAACAGCGTGGTGAACGGGCTGGCCGGCAGCAACACGGCGCTGGCGGTGATCCCCGCGGGCACGGCCAACGTGTGGGCCAAGGAGGTCCGGCTGCCCAGGGCTCCCAGCGCCGCGGCCCAGGTGCTGCACCGGGGCGAACGCCGCCGGGTGGACCTGGGCCGCGTGGGGGAGCGCTACTTCCTCCTCTTCGCGGGCGCGGGGTTCGACGGGCACGTGAACCGGCTGGTGCCCCCGGGGCTGAAGCGGCGGCTGGGCGCGACGGCCTTCGTGCTCACGGGGCTGCGGGAGGCGGCCCGGTACCGGCCGGTCCCGGCCCGGCTGACCCTGGACGGGGAGGAGCTGGCCGTCCATCTGGTGATGCTGGTGGTGGGGAACATCCGAAACTACGGCGGCGTGGTGGAGGTGACGGACCGCGCCGTGGCCGACGACGGCCTGCTGGACGTCTGCGCCTACGTGGGCCGGAGCCGCGGGCAGGCGGTGGCCAACGCGCTGCGCACGCTGGCCCGTCGCCACAACGGCGCCCCCGGCGTGCTCTACCGCCAGGCCCGCGAGGTACTCCTGGAGCCCGCCGTCCCGCTGCCCCTGCAGGTGGACGGCGAGGACGCGGGCGACACGCCCGCCCGGTTCCGCGTGGTGCCCCGGGCGCTGACGGTGGTGGTGCCGCCGGGGTTGGAGTCGCCGGTCATCCCCCGGCGCCCGCCAGCGGCGGGCTGAGGGGGACCCCCGCCGCGGCCTCCCGGCGCAGTTCCCGGCCCAGCCGGCGGCTGAGGATGAGCAGCCCGCAGAAGGAGACCAGGGAGAGCAGGCCCACGTAGGTGAAGCTGACGGCGGCGGCCGCCGGGCTCTGCGTGCCCAGGCTCTCCCCAAAGAGGGCGAAGCCCAGGGTCACCAGCCCCCCGTTCCAGACGGCGTGCAGCCCCACGGCCAGCAGGTAGTTGCGTAGGAGGCGGCTCCGGCGGCCTTCGTGGACGGCCTCGTACACGCCCAGGGCGGTGGTGCCCACGGCCAGGGCGTGCATGGTGCTGCCGCCGGCCCGCGCCAGCATGAGCACCGCCCAGAGCACCGGGTTCCCGAAGACCAGCCCGCCCAGCCCGTAGGCAAAGGCCTCCAC
>DATCLE010000140.1:0-4541 GCA_036564075.1 Dehalococcoidia bacterium | reverse complement strand
ACTACGCCCGGCACCGGCACCTGGGGCGGTACCAGGTGATCCCCATCGCCGGGGCGTCGGAGGGCTTCGTGCCGGAGGACGCCGACCTGCTCATCGAGGGGTCGGAGACGGGACGGACCATCCGGGCCAACAACCTGAAGGTCATCGATACCGTCTTCCGGTCCACCAACTGTCTCATCGCCCACCAGGGCGCGGCGTCCGGCCGCAAGGCGGAACTCATGCGGGAGATTGTGGAGCAGTTCCGCCAGTCGGTGGGCGCGGCCGTCTGAGCCGGGGAGGGGTGCCGTGCCGCCCATCTTCCTGCACATGGCGCTGGCCAAGGACATCCAGGACCGGGTGGGACACCCCACGCTGGAGGCGCAGCGGGGCACGTTCTACCTGGGCGCCACCACGCCGGACATCCGGGTGCTGACCCGCTGGGACCGGGCCCGGACCCACTACTTCCGGCTGGAAACCCTGGAGCACCAGGACAGCGTGGCCGCCTTCCTGGAGGAGAACCGTCACCTGAAGCAGCCGGAGGCGCTGGACGCCGCCACGCTGGCCTTCGTGGTGGGGTACGTCTCCCACCTGGTGCTGGACGAGCGGTGGATCCAGGCCGTCTACCGGCCGTACTTCGGCCAGCTCTCCGCCCTGGGCGGCGACCTGCGCGCCAACGTCATGGACCGCCTGCTCCAGTTTGAGCTGGAGCGGCGGCGGCGTTGCGACGACGGCTGCCGCGACCACCTCTGCCAGGAGCTGGAGCGGGCGGAGATCGCCGTGAACATCGGCTTCCTGGACAGCGAGACCCTCTCCCGCTGGCGGCAGATCGCCGTGGACATCGCGCGGCAGCCGCCGGACTGGGAGCTCTTCCAGCGGACGGCCAGCCGCCACCTACGGGCCGCCGGGATCGAGTCCGAGGCGGCGTTCCGGGAGTTCATGGAGCAGGTGCCGGACCTGCTGGACCAAGCCATCCGCCACGTGAGCGCCGCTCAGGTGGACGCCTTCCTGGAGGAGTCCACGGAGGCCAGCGTGGCGTTCATCGAGAGGTACTTGGGATGCGCGTAGTGCACGGTGCCGAAGAGGCCAGGCGGACCGTCCTCCGGCGCGAGCCGCTGGAGGGGGCGGACGTGCCGGAGCACGTGCGCGCGCGGGACCGCGCCCTCTTCGGCCCAGGGTTGAGCGTGGCCGAGGTGGTGGACCGCATCCTGGAGGAGGTCCGCACCGGCGGCGATGCGGCGGTGCGCACGCTGAACCGGGCGCTGGACGGCGCCGAGACGGCGGACCTCCGCGTCTCCCGGGAGGAGATCGAGGCGGCGTACCGGGAGGTGCCCGCGGCGCTGGTGGAGAGCCTGCGCTTTGCGGCGGAGCGGGTGCGGGCGTTCCACGAGCGCCAGCTCCAGCAGTGGATGAGCTTTGAGGAGGAGGGCATCGGCCAGTTGGTCCGCCCCCTGGAGCGGGTGGGGCTGTACATGCCCGGCACGGCCACCGTCTACCCCTCCTCCGTGATCATGATGGCGGTGCCCGCGCGGGTGGCCGGCGTCTCAGAGGTCTACCTGGCCAGCCCCGCCCGCGCGGACGGCTCCGTCTCACCGCTGAAGCTGGTGGCGGCGGACATCGCCGGGGTGGACGCGGTGTTCCGGGCCGGTGGGGCGCACGCGGTGGCCGCCTTCGCCTACGGCACGGAGACCATCCCGCGGGTGGACAAGATCTGCGGGCCGGGCAACATCTGGGTGACGCTGGCCAAGCGCAAGGTCTTCGGCGTCACGGGCATCGACGCCATCTACGGCCCCACGGAGACCATCGTCATCGCCGATGAGACGGCGGACCCGGCCCTCTGCGCCGCGGACCTCCTGGCCCAGGCCGAGCACGACGAGCTGGCCGGCCCCATCCTTATCACCACCTCCCGGGAGCTGGCGGAGCGGGTGGAGGCGGAGCTCCAGCGGCAACTGCCGCTGCTGGAGCGGGCGGAGGTCTGCCGCGCCGCCCTGGAGGGCCGCGGCGGGATGGTGGTGGTGGAGACGCTGGAGCAGGCGGTGGACCTGGCCAATGAGTTCGCGCCGGAGCATCTCTGCCTGCTGGTCCGGGATGCCTGGAAGTACACGGCGCTGGTGAAGCACGCCGGCGGCGTCTTCGTGGGGGAGGACTCGCCGGAGGTGCTGGGCGACTACACCGCGGGACCCAGCCACGTCATGCCCACCGGGGGCAGCGCCCGCTGGTCCTCCCCCCTCAGCGTCAACGACTTCGTGAAGGTCATCAGCCTGGTGGCCGTGGACCGGGACGGGCTGGAGCGGCTGGGGCCGCACACGGCCGCCATCGCGCGGGCGGAGGGGTTCACGGCCCACGCGCGGGCCGTGGAGATCCGCCTGGCCCGCCGGGGGTAGGTGCGCCATTCCACAGCAGGATCAGGACCGCGAAGCCCGGCAGCCGGACCCGCTCCGGCTGGTCCGCCGCGCCCTCCGGGGCCTGGAGCCGTACGAGCCGGTGGAGCCCGTGGAGGTGCTGGCGGAGCGGCTGGGCGTGCCCCGTGACCGCATCGTCAAGCTGGACGGCAACGAGAACCCCTACGGCCCTTCGCCCCGCGTGCTGGAGGCGCTGGCCCGCGCCGGCTCCTACCACATCTACCCGGACCCGGACCAGCGCGCCGTCCGCCGGGCGCTGGCGGAGTACACGGGGGCGCCGGAGGAGATGATCGTGGCCGGGAACGGCAGCGACGAGATCATCGACCTCCTCTGCCGCCTCTTCCTGGAGCCGGACGACACCGTCATCGACTGCGTGCCCACCTTCGGCATGTACGCCTTCAGCGCGCAGGTCTGCGGCGGGCGCGTGGCCAACGTGCCGCGGCTGGCGGACCGGGGCTACCGGGTGGACGCCGGCGCGGTGGCGGAGCGGGTGGACGGGCGCACCAAGATCATCTTCCTGGCTTCGCCCAACAACCCCACGGGGAACCTGCTGAGCCGGGAGGAGCTGGAGGCGCTGCTGGAGCTGGGGCCGCTGGTGGTGGTGGACGAGGCGTACGGGGAGTTTGCGGGGGAGACGTTCCTGCCCCTGGTGCGGGAGCGGGAGAACCTGGTGGTGCTGCGCACCTTCAGCAAGTGGGCGGGGCTGGCCGGCATCCGGGCGGGGTACGGGGTCATGCCGCCGCGCATCGCCTCCCTGGTCATGGCCATCAAGCCGCCGTACAACCTGACGGTGCCGGCGGAGGTGGCCGTCCTGGCGTCGCTGGCGGACCGGGACCTGCTGCTGGAGCGGGTGCGGCGTATTGTGGCGGAGCGGGAGCGGCTGTTCCAAGCGCTGAAGGAGGTGCCGTACCTGGAGCCGCTGCCCTCCCGCGCCAACTTCATCCTCTGCCGCGTCCGCCGCGGCGACGCCCGGCTGGTGCGCGACCGGCTCCAGGAGCGGGGCATCTTCATTCGCTACTTCCGCCGCCCGCTCCTGGAGAACTGCATCCGCGTCAGCGTGGGACGGCCGGAGGACACGGACGCGCTGGTCTCGGCGCTGCACGAGCTGGGAGGAGAGCTAGAGCATGCGTAGTGCTTCCGTCCGGCGGGAGACCAAGGAGACCCGGGTGGCGGTGGACCTGAACCTGGACGGCTCCGGCCAGGTCCGCGTCTCCACGGGCATCGGCATGCTGGACCACCTGCTGGAGCAACTGGGCAAGCACGGCTCCTTTGACCTGACGGTGGAGGCCCGGGGGGACCTCCAGGTGGACGAGCACCACACGGTGGAGGACGTGGCCCTCTGCGTGGGCCGCGCCCTGGACGAGGCGCTGGGGGACCGCCGGGGTATCGTGCGCATGGGGCACGCCGCCGTCCCGCTGGACGAGGCGCTGGCGCTGGTGGCGGTGGACCTCTCCGGCCGCCCCTACGCCGTGGTGGAGGTGCCGTTCACGCTGGAGCGCATCGGCGGGCTGCCGTCGTCGCTGGTGCGGCACGCGCTGGAGTCGCTGGCAGCGGCGGGGCGCATGAACCTGCACGCGCGGCTGCTCTCCGGGGAGGATGACCACCACAAGGCGGAGGCGACGTTCAAGGCGCTGGCCCGGGCGCTGCACGCCGCCAGCCGCATCGACCCGCAGCGGGCGGGCGAGGTGCCCAGCACCAAGGGAACGCTGTAGGGCGGCCCCTCAGCCGGCGAGCCGGACGCCCAGCGTCGCGGCCGCCCGGCGCACGTTGCCGTCCAGCGTTGCGAGAGGACGCCCCTCACGCATAGCCAGGTCCAGGTACATCGACGACCAACGGCATCAGGAGCGCAGGCCCTCGTGGATGAGATCGCAGATGCCGGCCCCGTTCTCGTCGCTCCCGTCCGCCGCGCGGCGCTACGCCGAGACCGGCTCCTCGATCTCGAACCGGTAGTCCTCGATGACCGGGTTGGCCAGCAGCTTGCGGCACATCTCGTGTACCGCCGCCTCCGCCGCGGCGCGGTCCGCCTCGTCCAGGCGGATCTCCATGTACTTGCCCACGCGCACGTCCTGCACCGTCCCGAACCCCAGGGACTGGAGCCCGCCCCGCACCGTGAGGCCTTGGGGGTCGTTCACCGTGGGCTTGAGGGTCACGTACACCTTGGCC
>DATCLE010000139.1:0-24433 GCA_036564075.1 Dehalococcoidia bacterium | reverse complement strand
GGCCGGCCCTGGTCTACACGCTCACGGACCGCGCCGACGCCGTCTTCCCCAAGAACTACGACATCCTGGCCAACCTGCTCCTGGACGAGGTCCTGGCCATGGACGGCCAGCAGCACCTCCAGGCCCTCCTGCGGCGCGTCTCCGCCCGCATGACGGAGCAGCACGCGGAGCGGCTGGAGGGGAAGGACCTGGAGGGCCGCGTGGCGGAGGCCGTGCAGATCCTCCAGGAGCAGGGCTGCATCGCTGAGTGGGAGCGGCAGGGGGATGAGTTCTTCATCCATGAGTGCACCTGCCCGTACCCCAAGGTGGCCCGGGAGCACCGGGCCGTCTGCGCCCTGGAGGTGGACTTCGTCCGCCGCCTGACGGGCGGCGAGGCCAAGCTGGTCACCAGCCTCCTGCGCGGCGATAAGTCCTGCACCTACCGTATCCGGCCGTCCACCCCGGCGGCCGCGCCCAAGGCGGCCGGGAGCTAGCGCCCGCCGCCGCCCCCAGCGCTCGCGCCGGCCTGCCGTCCTGACGCGGCGCCCGGCGTCTGCACCCCCATCTCCCCCTGGACACCGGCCCCGGTCCGGCCCGTGGTACGCCCGGGCCGCCCGCGGGCGCGGGTTGGCGGGGGCACACCCACGTACTAGTATAGGGAGGGCCGCGGCCCGGACGGCGGGCGGCCCGGGAGCGCCATGGCCGATCACCTCTGGCTGGGCCAGTTCAACATCGTCCGCGGGGAGGTCCGGGAGGAAGGGCCCTTCGTCGGCGTGTTCGACGCGCCCCCGGACGCGGAGCGCCCCGCGGACCTCTTCGTCCTCACGGAGCCAGCGCTCCCCGGCAGCGAGAGCTACTGCGACCAGCTGGTGGCGGTGCTGGGCCAGCTCTTCCACAGCACGGACCTATCCATCACCGGGAGCCTCCAGCGGGCGCTCCGCTCCGCCCACGACTCCCTCCGGGACTGGAACCGCAAGAGCCTGCCGGAGCACTGGATCGCCGCCGGCGCCGCTTGCCTGGCGGTGGCGGGGGCCGAAGGCTACGCGGCCACCGTGGGGCCGTGCGCCGTCTTCGTGCGGCGCGGCGATGAGGTCCGCCGCCTGGAGCCGCTGAGCCCGGCGTCCCTGGAGCCGCTGGGCGCCAGCGAGCAGTTCTCCCCGTACTTCGCCCGCGTGGTCCTGGGCCCGGGCGACGTGGCCCTGCTGGCTTCCAGCAGCGTGGGCCGCCTGGCGGACGAGGCCATGATGGCGGCGCTGCTCTCCCTGCCGCCGGAGGACATTCTGCGGGAGCTCTACCTGCTGGCACGGCGGGAGGAGAACTTCGCCGCGCTGGTGGTGGCGCGCCGCCTCCCGGCGGCCGGCGAGGAGGAGGCCGGCCCGCCGGCGGCGGCTGCGGCGACGGCCGGGGCGGCCGTCGCTCCGGAGCCCCCCGCGGAGGCACCGCCCCCACCCCCTGAGGAGACGGCAGCGCCGGAACCGTCCCGCGCCGAGGCGCGCGAGGAGACGGCGGAGGAAGAGGCGGTGGAGGCCGCCGCGCCGCCGGCTGCGGACACCGGGGCTGCCGCGGCCCCGCCCGCGCCCAGCGTGGACCCCGGCGCCTTCCGCGCCCGCCTGCCGGACCCGCGCCGGCGCCCGGAGCGGCCCACCGTGGACATCCAGGAACGGGAGCACGCCGCGGGGGCACCGTCCCCCGCCGCGCCGTCGGGCTCGTGGCAGGCGGGACGGAGCCGGGCGCCGGCGCGGCCGTACCCCTCGCTGGGCAGCCGGCGGCTCCGGCTCCCCTTCCGTGCCATCTTCATCGCCGCCGCCGCCCTGGGCCTGCTAGCCCTCACCTGGCTGGCGCTGCCGGGCCTGCTGGCCGAGAGCCAGGCGGACCGGTACGAGACGCTGGTGCGGCGGGCGGAGGCGGCCTACAGCAGCGCCCAGACGGAGGAGGACGCCGACGACCGCCGCCGGCTGCTGGTGCAGGCGGACGCGGACCTCCAGGAGGCGCGCCACCTGGCGCCGGACCGGCCGGAGGCGGCGGCGCTGGCGGAACAGGTGCGGCAGGCGCTCCAGGAGCTGGACGCCCGCACTACCCTGGAGAACCTGAGCCGCATCGCGGACCTCAGCACCAGCGGCGTGGGGCCCCAGGCGGTGACGCGGGTGGTGCTGGGCGACCAGGTCTACGCCCTGGACACGGCGGAGGGGAAGGTGCTGGCGGTGCCCAGGAACGGCGGCGCCCAGCCGCGGGTGGTCTTCGAGGCCGGGCGCCGGGTGGACGGCGTGGAGACGGGACGGGCCGCCCTGGCCGCCTGGGTGCCCGGCAACTCGCCGTACCTCCTGATCCTGGACCAGAACAAACGCGCCTTCGGCCTCCGGGGCGACCAGCTCCGCGCCCTCACCGTCCGCGGCTCCGGCCAGTGGCAGGACCCCCGGGCCATGAAGGTCTCCGGCGGCACCCTCTACGTGTTGGACGCCGGCGCCGGGGAGATCCGCCGCTTCACGCCCACGGACAACGGGTTCGATAGCGCGCCGCAGGTGGTGGTCTCCGGCGCGGACCTGCGCCGGGCGGTGGACCTGGCGGTGGGCACGGACCTCTTCGTGCTGGGGCAGGACGGCGCGCTCCGGCGGTTCGCCGGCGGCGCGGAGGTGGAGTTCCGGCTGGCCGGGGTGGACCCGCCGCTGGCCTCGCCCGTCTCCCTGGCGCTGGCCACGGGGAACGGCCACCTCTACGTGGCGGACAGCGGCAACCAGCGGATCGTCGTCGCGGGCCAGGACGGGCGGTTCCGGCAGCAGCTGGTCAGCACGCAGCTCACCACCATCAACGCCATGGCGGTGGACGGCCAGGGCGGCCTGCTGGTGGTGGCGGTGGGGCAGTCGCTCTACGCCGGGCCGCTGCCGGAGGCGCCCAGCTAGGCCGCGGCTGCGCGCCGGAACCGGGGCAGCGCGCGGCGGACACATCGTAGACGGAGGGAAGGGCCCGTGCGGGTTCTGGGCATTGAGACGTCCTGTGACGAGTGCGGCGTGGGCATTGTGGACGACGGCGGCCGGGTGCTGGCCAACGTCATCGCCTCCCAGGTGGAGCTCCACGCCCGGTACGGCGGCGTGGTGCCGGAGGTGGCCTCCCGGCAGCACCTCCGCACCATCCTGCCGGCGGTGGAGGAGGCCCTGGCCCAGGCGGACACCACGTGGCGCGAGATCGACCTCATCGCCGTGACGGCCGGGCCGGGGCTGGTGGGCTCGCTGCTGGTGGGGGTGAACGCCGCCAAGGCGCTGGCCTACGCCCGAGACCTGCCGCTGCTGGGGGTCCACCACCTGGAGGGCCACGTCTACGCCAACTGGCTGGACCAGGCCCTGGGCGGCGAGCCGCCGCCCCGCTTCCCCTGCGTGGCCCTCATCGTCTCCGGGGGGCACACGGACCTGGTGCTCATGGAGGACCACG
Source organism: Dehalococcoidia bacterium (assembly GCA_036564075.1). Lineage (GTDB taxonomy): Bacteria > Chloroflexota > Dehalococcoidia > DATCLE01 > DATCLE01 > DATCLE01. The sequence goes on along the minus strand of DATCLE010000139.1, from coordinate 21,031 downwards.
GCCGCTACCGGCGGCTGGGCCGGACGCGGGACGACGCCGCCGGCGAGGCCTTCGACAAGGTGGCGCGGCTGCTGGGCCTGGGCTTCCCCGGCGGTCCCGCCATCCAGCGGGTGGCGGAGGGCGTTCAGCAGCCCGCCGTCTCCCTGCCGCGGGCCTGGCTCCAGGGCACGGCGGACTTCAGCTTCAGCGGCCTGAAGACGGCGGTCCTCCGGCTGCTGGAGGCGCCGGACGCGCCGCCCGCGGAGCAAGTGGCGGCGGCGTTCCAGGAGTCGGTGGTGGACGTGCTGGTGAGCAAGACGCTGGTGGCGGCGGAGGCGCACGGGGCGGCGGAGGTCCTGCTGGCGGGCGGCGTGGCGGCCAACAGCCTGCTGCGGCGCGTCATGCGGGAGCGCTCGCCGGTGCCGGTGCGGGTGCCGCCGCCCAAGCTCTGCACCGATAACGGGACCATGATCGCGGGCGCCGCCTTCTACCGCTGGCAGGCGGGCGACCGGTCCGACCTCTCCCTGGACGCCCAGCCGGGGATGAAGTTCGCCTCCTAGCCCCGTCAGGAGAGCGGGCAGCGGCCGCACCGCCCGCGGCGGCACTCCCCGTGCAGCAGCGCCAGCGCCCCCTGCTGCCGCCGTGCCCCCGTCACCAGCGTCCGGCCGTCCGGCCGCCGCAGGACCGCCGTCAGGGGCCGGAGGGCGGCGTACTCCCCCGGCGAGGGCAGGACGGCATAGGCCGCCAGGACGGCCGCGCGGAGGTCCGGGCGCCCGTCCCGCTCCGCCGCCGCCAGGAGGGCGGGCAGGACGGCGTTGACCGCCAGCTCGCACGCCCGCCCCGGCCCGATGAGGGCGGCGCCCCGCTCCCGCACCGTCAGCGCGTGTAGCAGCGGCCGCGGGCCGGCCAGGACGGCGGCGGCCAGCCGCTGCGGCAGCGCGGGGCCGCCGTGACGCACTAGGAGCCGGGAGAGCCCCAGGAGGCGGCGCTCCGGCCGGTTAGCCGGGCGGCCCCGGAACGGGGCCAGGCCCTCCCGCGGGCCGGGGGCGCCCAGGCTCCGCCAGGCTCGGTAGAGGGCGTCCCCCTCCCGCAGGAGCCCCCCGGCGCCCAGCAGCGCCGCGTCCAGCAGCCGGACCGCCTGCGCCGGCGGCAGGCCCGCCGCCTGCTCCCACAGCCAGCTCAGGGGGACGGACCGCGCCACCCGCGCGAACCCCTCCCGGTCTCCCCCCAGCCCCAGGGCCTCCGCCAGCGCCGCGTACAGCGCCCCGGCGTCGCCCAGGGCCGCCGCGCGGGGGGCCAGCGCCGCCGCGCGGCGCCAGAGCCGCTCCTCCCCCAGCCGCTCCAGGACGGCCCCCACCGCCGCGGGGCCCAGGCGCGCCACGGCCCCCGCGCACGGCGGCGCCCACACCGCCGGCGTCCCGCCGTCTCCTCCCGCCGGGGGCCGCCACGGCGGCAGCGCCAGCACCGGCACCGTCCGGCCGCCGCGGCCGCGGGTCCGGGGGCCTTCGTCCGCCCGCTGGACCACGTGGAGGACCACGCCATCGTAGGCCGGGTCCCGGTGGTGGCCGTGGCGCCGGAAGTCCGAGGCGCGGACGTGCACCTCCACGTCCCCCTGGAGGAGGACGCCGGACTCCAGGAGCACGGCGGCGTCCCGGAAGTCCGGCCCGGCGCCGCCGTTGGGGCGTCCGGGGGAGATCACCCGCAGCGGCTCCCCCTCCACGGTGCGCAGCGCCTCCGGCGGGAGCCGCTGGCCGGCCCAGAGGGAAGCCAGGGCGGCCTCCCCGCCCCCATCCGGCCCCCGCGGCCGGCGCCGGGCCATCAGCCGGCCTCCTCCTCGCCGGCGCCGTAGCGGAACCCCGCCCGCTCCGCGATGAGGGAGAGGAGCCGCGCGGAGGCGCCCCGCGGCGCGTAGCGGCTGGTCTCCCACTCGCTCACCGTCTGCTGGCGGACGCCCAGCTCCTGCGCCAGGCCCTCCTGCGTCAGCCCCAGGTGCCGGCGGAGCGCCCGCACCCGGCCCGCGTCCCACTGCGGCCGTCGCCGTGCCATGGGGGCAGCGTACACGGATCCGTGTAGCCGCTGCAACGAGCCGGCCGGGGAAGCCCGTGCAAGATCGGCGGCGTGAGGGCGAGCATGAGCGCACTATTTCCCCATTCGTTCACGTGATTGCCACAGGTTGGCTCCCATTCCCGTCTTGCGGACCTTGCACGGGGATAGGGGCTGGGGTACACTGCACTCGGTATTAGCACTCTCGCAGCGAGAGTGCTAAACTTCGCCTCAGGCACGACATCCCACGGAGAAGGAGGGAGTTCGGGGTGGCAACCAAGATTGTACCCCTCGGTGACCGGCTGGTCGTCAAGCAGGTCCAGCAGGAGGAGGTCCTGGCGAGCGGCATCGTGATCCCGGACACCGCCAAGGAGAAGCCGCAGCAGGGCGAGGTCATCGCCGTTGGGCCCGGCCGGCTGGACGACAACGGCAAGCGGGTCCCCATGGAGGTCAAGGTGGGGGACCGCATCCTCTACGCCAAGTACTCCGGCCAGGAGGTGAAGGTGGGCCAGGAGGAGTACCTGGTGCTCTCCGAGAAGGACGTCCTGGCGAAGGTAGAGTCCTAGCCCAGCAGCCGACGCGACCCAGGCCAGAAAGGAAGGGGTAGACCATGGCCAAGCAGTTGATCTTTGACGAGGACGCCAGGCGCCTCCTCAAGAACGGCGTGGACGCCCTGGCGGACGCCGTCAAGATCACCCTCGGCCCCAAGGGCCGCAACGTAGTCCTGGACAAGAAGTTCGGGGCGCCCACCATCACCAACGACGGCGTCACCATCGCCAAGGAGATCGACCTCCAGAACCCGTTCGAGAACATGGGCGCCCAGCTGGCCAAGGAGGTGGCCACCAAGACCAACGACGTGGCGGGTGACGGCACCACCACCGCCACTGTCCTGGCCCAGGCCATCGTCCGGGAGGGCCTGAAGAACGTGGCCGCCGGCGCCAACCCCATGATCCTCAAGCGGGGCATCGAGCAGGGCGTCCGGGAGGCCATCGCCTTCATCCGTAACGACCTGGCCCGGCCCGTGGAGGGCAAGCAGCAGATCGCCCAGGTGGCCGGCATCTCCGCCGCCGACCCCGAGATCGGCGAGCTCATCGCCGACGTCATGGAGAAGGTCGGCAAGGACGGGGTCATCACCGTGGAGGAGGGCAAGGGCCTCCGCTACGAGACGGAGTACGTGGACGGCATGCAGCTGGACCGCGGCTACGTCTCCCCCTACTTCGTGACCAACACGGAGCGGATGGAGGCGGTCATCGAGGACCCCTACATCCTCATCACCGATAAGAAGATCTCCGCGGTCAACGAGATCCTGCCGCTCCTGGAGAAGCTGCTCCAGGTCAGCAAGAACCTGGTCATCATCGCCGACGACGTGGACGGCGAGGCGCTGGCCACCCTGGTGGTCAACAAGCTGCGCGGCACCATCAACGTGCTGGCGGTGAAGGCGCCCGGCTTCGGCGACCGGCGGAAGGCCATGCTGGAGGACATCGCCATCCTCACGGGCGGCACCTTCATCACCGAGGATATGGGCCGCCGGCTGGATACCGCCACGGTGGCGGACCTGGGCCGCGCCCGCCGGGTGGTGGCCAACAAGGAGGACACCACCATCATCGAGGGCTTCGGCTCCGATGAGGCCATCCAGGACCGAATCAAGCAGATCAAGGCGCAGATCGAGGACGCGGCGTCGGACTTCGACCGGGAGAAGCTCCAGGAGCGGCTGGCCAAGCTGGCCGGCGGCGTGGCGGTCATCAAGGTGGGCGCCGCCACGGAGGTGGAGCTGAAGGAGAAGAAGGCCCGCGTGGAGGACGCCCTCTCCGCCACCCGCGCGGCGGTGGAGGAGGGCATTGTGACCGGCGGCGGCGTGGCCTTCATCCGCGCCCAGGCGGCGCTGGAGAAGCTGGAGGGCCAGCTCTCCGGCGACGAGCGCACCGGTGTGGCCATCCTCCGGCGGGCCATGGAGGAGCCGCTGCGGCTCATCGCCATCAACGCCGGCCAGGAGGGCTCCGTCATTGTGGACGAGGTCCGCAAGCGGAAGAACCCGGACGAGGGCTACGACGCCCTCCGCGACGAGTTCGGCAACATGTTCGAGAAGGGCATCATCGACCCGGCGAAGGTGACGCGCTCCGCCCTGGAGAACGCCGCCTCCATCGCCGCTATGGTGCTGACCACGGAGTCCCTGGTGACGGACATCCCGGAGCCGCCGCAGCCGGCCGCTCCGCCGCCCATGGACTACTAGCGGCGCAAGGGTCCCGCAGGACCGCCCACGGGCGCCGGGCCGCCAGCAGGTCCGGCGCCCGTTCCCTTCCCCCCGTTTGACGCCGCCAAGGCAAGGGGCTAGGCTGTCCCAGCACCACCGCCCGGCGCCCGGGAGCCCCGGCGGGACACCGGCCGGCTTGGAGGGGCGGCATGGTCTTGGTAGCGGCGGCCGGCGGCACGCTCCTGATCCTGACCACGCTGTGGGACGCCTTCGAGACCATCGTCCTGCCGCGCCGCGTGGCCCGGCAGGTCCGGCTCACGGTGGCGTTCTACCGGCTGACGTGGCGGCCGTGGTCCGCAGCGGCCTGCCGCCTGGCCGGCGGCCGGCTGCGGGAGACGTTGCTCAGCTACTACGGCTCCCTCTCCCTCATCCTGCTCCTCGCCACCTGGTCCGCGGCGCTCATCGCCGGGTTCGCCGGCCTGCTGTGGGCCTTCGGCTTTGCGCCGCCCGGCGGCGGGAGCACGTCCTTCGGGACGGCGCTCTACCTGAGCGGCACCAACTTCTTCACCCTGGGCCTGGGCGATATCCAACCAGAGACGCGGGCGGGACGGGCCGTCACCGTGGCGGAGGTGGGCATCGGCCTGGCCTTCCTGGCGCTGGTGGTCAGCTACCTGCCGGTGCTCTACCAGGCCTTCTCCCGGCGTGAGGTGAACGTCTCCCTCCTGGACGCCCGCGCCGGCTCCCCGCCCAGCGCGGGGGAGCTGCTGCGACGGTACAACGGGGACAGCGCCGGGTCCCTGGAGCGAATCATGCGCGACTGGGAGGGCTGGGCCGCGGAGCTCTTGGAGACCCACCTCTCCCACCCCGTCCTGGCCTTTTACCGCTCCCAGCACGAGCGCCAGTCCTGGCTGGCGGCCCTCACCACCATCCTGGACGCCTCGGCGCTGGTGCTGGCGGGCGCGGGCAAGGTCCCGGACCAGCCGGTCCGGCTCACCTTCGCCATGGCGCGCCACGCCGCCGTGGACCTGGCCCAGGTGTTCGTGACCGCCCCGGCGGAGCCCGAGCCGCCGCGGCTAGACCGGGAAACGTTCCGCCGCCTCTACGCCCTCCTGGCCGGGGCCGGCGTGCCCCTGGACCCGGACGACGTGGTGGCGGCCCGGCTGGCGGAGCTCCGGGCCCTGTACGAACCGTACGTGAACGCCCTGGCGAACTACCTGCTCATGCCCCTGCCCCCGTGGTTCCCGCCGGCGGACGCCCTGGACGCCTGGCAGACCAGCGCCTGGGAGCGGGGGCTGAAGCCCGGGCCCGGCCGGCAGGACCGGGCGGGGACGGGCCGCTGAGGCGCGCCGGCCCGGCGTCAGCCCGGCCGCCGCGCCTTCACAATGAGGAGCAGCGGGAGCTCCCGCGCCAGCGCCAGCTGCTCCGCGTCCCAGTACGGGTCCTCCGCCGCGGGCCGGACGGGCTGCGGCTCCTCCAGCCGCTCCAGGAGCAGGCCCGCCGCGGCCAGCGGGTTCAGCAGGTCTCCCAGCGTCCGCTTGTACTCCGTGAACCAGACGCCGGAGCCCTCGTCCCACTCCCAGCGGAGCGGCCCCCGCGCGAAGTACGACGTTGGGTACGTGGGGTCGTGCCAGAGCTCCCGGTTGGCCACCACCTGGAAGACCGGGTGACTGGTGCTGAACACGAAGGCGCCGCCCGGCCGCAGCACGCGGCCCGCCTCCCGGCAGACCGCCGCCCAGTCCGCCACGTAGCCCAGGGCACAGGCGGAGAAGACCAGGTCAAAGGAGGCGTCCGCAAAGGCGGAGAGGTCCTCCATGCTGCCGTGCACCAGCCGCAGGGAGACGCCCTCCCGCGCCGCCAGCTCCCGGGCGCAGGCCAGTTGCTCCTCGGAGAGGTCCAGCCCCGTCACCCGCGCGCCCTGCTTCGCCATGGCGATGCCGCACTGCGCCGCCCCGCAGCCGATCTCCAGCACGTCCCGCCCGCCCACGTCCCCCACCAGGCCCAGCTCATCGTCGTACGGGAAGGCGGGCGAGGCGTAGTGGATCCGGTCCGTGGGCAGGGAGGAGCCCGCCTCCGCCTGGTACTTCCGCGCCCGCCGGTTCCAGGCCTGCCGGTTCTCGTCCCGCATGGTCCCCTCCGCTTCCGCCCGGCGGCTGCATCCGGTAGCCTGGAGCCGTGAGCCGCGTCCGAGCCGTGATCTACGATGCCGGGGAGACGCTCCTGGAGCCCCGCCCGGACCTGGAAGAGCTGTGCCGCGTGGCGGCGCGCCACGGGGTGGTTGTGACCCCCGCGCAGCTGTCCAGCGCCCTGCCGGACCTGGCCCACTTCTTCCGGCAGTGGGAGCGGCCGGGCCGCTCCGTCTGGGAGTCCGACGAGCAGACCCGCCGCGCCTGGGCGGAGTACTACGCCCACGCCTTCCGGGCCGCCGGCGTGACGGCCGCGCGGGCGGACCTGCTGGCCGCCGGCGCCGCCATCTATGACTGGTACTCCCACCCGGAGCAGTGGCGCCTCTTCCCGGACGCCCTGCCCGCGCTGGCCGCCGTGGCGGAGCAGGGCTACGTCCAGGGCGTCATCTCGGACTGGGGCGCGGACCTCCTCCCCATCCTCCACACCCTGGGGGTGACGCGGTACCTGCGCTTCGTGGTGGTCTCCACGGTGGTGGGCTTCGCCAAGCCCAGCCGGGAGATCTTCCACCAGGCCCTGGTCCGTGCAGAGGTGCCGGCGGAGGCGGCCGTCTACGTGGGGGACAGCTACGGCCGGGACGTCATCGGCGCCCGGGGGGCCGGCCTGCGGCCCGTGCTGCTGGACCGCCGGGGCCTGGCGCCGCCGTGGGTGGACTGCCCCGTGGTAACCTCCCTGCTGGAGCTGCCGCCGCTCCTGGCCCGCTGGAACGGCTGACGCCGGGCCGCGGCCTCAGCCGCCCAGCAGCGGCGCGAAGCGCCGGTCGCTGCGGAAGGGGCCCACCACCGCCAGCCGCAGGCCTCCGTTCCCCAGCAGCCGCCCGGCCACGCGGCGGAGGTCGTCGGTGGTGACGCGCTCCAGGTCCTCCACCGCCTCATCCGGCGTCTTCACGGAGCCCAGCAGCAGCTCGTGGGCGCCCAGCCAGCCGGAGACGTTGCGGGTGTCCTCCAGGCGCAGCAGCATCCGGCCCTTGGTGAGCTCCCGGGCCTTGTGCAGCTCCTCCTCCGGCACCCCGTCCCGCAGGCGGGCCAGCTCCTCCAGGATGGCCCCCACTGCGCTCACGGCGTTCTTGGGGTCCACGCCGGCGTAGACGGTGAAGGCGCCGGTGTCCTGGAAGTGGCTGGTGTAGGAGTGGACATCGTAGCAGAGGCCGCGCTTCTCCCGCAGTTCCTGGAACAGCCGGCTGCTCATCCCCTCGCCCAGGACCACGCTGAGGAGGTCCGCGGCGTGGCGGTCGCTATCGCGGCTGGAGGGGCCGCGGGCGGCCAGGGAGAGGTGCGCCTGCTCCGTCCGGCGGTACTTCACCGCCAGCGGTCGGGCGCCGTTGGCCGGCACCGCCGCGTACCACCCCAGGGGCACGCCGGCGGGCCAGTCCCCCATGGCGGCGTCCACTGCCCGCACCACCTCCTCATGGGTGATGCTGCCCGCCACACTCACCACCATGTTGTTGGGCACGTACTGGCGGTGCAGGTAGTCCAGGGCGTCCTGGCGGCTGATGGCGTTCACCGTCTCCTCGCTGCCGGCCACGTCGCGGCCCAGGGGCTGCTCCGGCCAGAGGATCTCGTCGATGAGGATGTCCACCTGCTGCGCCGGGGAGTCGGCCACCATGGCCAGCTCCTCAATGACCACCTTCCGCTCCTTCTCCACCTCCTCCGGCTGGAAGAGGGGCCGCCGCAGCATGTCCGTGAGGACGTCCAGGGCCAGGTCGAAGTGAGGGCGGGCCACCTTGCAGTAGTAGACCGTGAGCTCCCGGTCCGTCCCGCCGTTGAGGACGCCGCCCACGCTATCGATGGCCTCGGAGATCTCCCGGGCCGTAGGGCGCCGCTCCGTCCCCTTGAAGCACAGGTGCTCCACAAAGTGGGAGAGGCCGGCCTTGGGCGCCTCCTCGTACCGCGAGCCGGCGCCCACGTAGATGCTCAGCGTCACGGAACGGGTCTGCGGCATGGGCGCCGTCAGGATACGCAGACCGTTGGGCAGGGTGGTCTTCTGGCAGAACTGCTCGCTCATGTCGCTCCCAACCGGACCGGCCCGGGCCGGCCGCGTCTCGCCCGGCTGAGAACCATTCTAGGGTCCCCCGGAGCCGGGGGTCAAACCGCGCCCGGACAGACGGAGGCGGCCGCCGGCCGGCGGCCGCCTCCGTGGGATCTCGCTCCAGGCCCCCTGAACGCTAGAAGATGAGCAGCAGGATCAGGATGATGAGGATGATGGCGATCAGGGTGCCGACGCCGATGTACATGGACGGTCTCTCCTTTGCGCTGGCGCGGGCCTCCGGCCCGGTTCTGCACCCATGGTGGCAGCCCCGGATCCCCCGGACAATAGCGCGATGGACGTAGGAGCGGCGCCGGTTGGGGGTAGGCCGGACGGCGTCAGGAGGAGAGCCAGAGCACGTCGCCGCAGAGGTCGGCCGGGTGCGGCCGGGAGGCGAAGACGGCGTACTCCTCCCGGGAGCGGCCGATGGTGGTGGGGTCGCCGTGGCCGGGCAGCACCAGGGTCTCGTCCGGGAGCACGTAGAGGCGCCCCGTGATGGAGCGGATGGCCTGTCGCAGGTCCTCCGGCGTCTGCGTGCGGCCCGGGCCGCCGGGGAACAGCGTGTCCCCGGAGATGAGCCACGGCCCCACCAGGAGGCACATGCTGCCCGGCGTGTGGCCGGGGGTATGGATGACGCGGATGACGGCGGCGCCCGCCCGCACCTCCGCGCCGTCGGCCAGCCGGCCGTCCACGCGCTCCGCCGGGACGTTCACCTCCGCCTGGTGCACGTAGACCGGCGCGCCGGTGGCCGCCTTCACCACCTCGTAGGACTGCCAGTGGTCGAAGTGGTGGTGCGTCACCAGCACCCGCTCCAGGTGGACCTCCCGTAGCGCCTCCAGCACCGGCTCCATGTCCGCCGGCATGTCCACCAGGACGGCCGCGCCGCTGGCCGTGTCCGTGACCAGGTACGCGTTGTTGCCGTACGGGCCCAGCGGCCCGAACCGGCTCAGCCGCACGCCCGCGTGCTCGTAGACCTCCATGGCCGTGGCTCCCTCCCGCGTCACCGACTGGCGTAGACGACGGTAGCAGAGGACGCGGGAGGTGTAAAGCGTTGACACCCTCCGGGGTCGCTGGTACCATCCCGCCGGAACCCCGACCTGCCGGCGCGAGCGCGAGGATTCCATGGAGCTTGCCCCCAACCTCTACAGCATCCCGGCCAAGCCCGCCCAGTACACCGGCCCCCACCCGCCCAACGTCTACCTGGTCCGCGACGGCGACGAGGGCGCCTTCATCGACAGCGGCTTCGCCGACGACGAGTCCGTGACGGCGCGCCTGGAGTTCCTCCGGCAGTTCCCCGGCCTGCGGCTCCGCTACGTGGTCATCACCCACACGCACCTGGACCACGCCGGCGGCGCCTACCGCTACCGGGAGGCCACGGGCGCGCAGATTGTGATGCACCGGCTCCAGGAGGAGGCAGTCCGCAAGGCGCTGGAGGAGCCGGACCCGGACATCCCGGAGGGGATGCGGCACCTGCGGGAGGCCGTGGGCAAGGCCACGCCGGACGTGCTGGTGGAGGACGGCCAGACGCTCCAGGTGGGGAGCCGGACGCTGCGGGTGGTCCACACGCCGGGCCACCAGGCCGGCCACATCTGCATCTACCTGGAGGACGCCCGCGTCCTCTTCACCGGCGACCACGTGGTGGGGGAGGGGACGGTGGCCATCCCACCGCCGCCCTCCGGCGATATGGCCCAGTACCTGCGGTCCCTGGAGAAGGTGCTGGCGTACCCCGGCGTGGACCGGCTCTGCCCCGGCCACGGGCCGGTGGTGGAGAACCCGCAGCAGAAGGTACGGGAGCTCATCCAGCACCGCCTGGACCGGGAGCGGCAGATCCTGGCCCTGGTGCGCCGGGGGAAGGACACGGTGACGGCGCTGCGCCGCGCTCTCTACCCGGAGCTGGACAAGCGGCTGTACCGCATGGCGGAGGGCCAGGTGCTGGCCCACCTGCGGAAGCTGGAGGCGGAGGGCACCGTGACGCTCCACCAGGAGGAGCAGGAGACCCGCGTGACGCTGACGGCCTGAGGGCCGCGGCGGGAGAGAAGACGGAGCGGGGGCGGGCCCGGTGCCCGCCCCCGACGTTCCCTGCCGCCTCGACGCTCCGCTGTCCCCGCCCGTATAATCCCCGTAGGCCCTGCCCGGAGGAGCGGACGTGACCCAAGAGCTGACGGAGATCGACGCGGCGCTGCGGCCCATCCTGCCCGTCACGGCGGCGGTGAGCCCCCAGGGGCACCTGGTGCTGGGCGGCTGCGACGTGGTGGACCTGGCACGGGAGTACGGCACGCCCCTCTACGTCTTCGACGAGGAGACGCTGCGCGGCCAGTGCCGCGCCTTCCGTGCCGCCTTCGGAGAGGCGTTCCCGCAGGCCTTCGTCCGCTACGGCGCCAAGGCCTACATCAACCGCACCATCGCCGCCGTGGTGCGGGAGGAGGGCCTGGGGCTGGACGTGGTCTCCGGCGGCGAGCTGGCCGTGGCGCTGGCCGCGGGCTTCCCGGCGGACCGCATCGACTTCCACGGCAACAACAAGCTGCCCCAGGAGCTCCGGGAGGCCCTGACGGCGGGCGTGGGCCACGTCATCATCGATAACTTCTACGAGCTGGCGCTCCTGGAGCGCGTGGCCGGGGAGGTGGGGCGCCGGCAGCCGGTGCTGATCCGCGTCTCGCCGGGCATCGACCCGCACACCCACGCCAAGACCACCACGGGCACCGTGGACAGCAAGTTCGGCATCCCCATCGCCACCGGGCAGGCGGCGGAGGCGGTGGCGCGCGTCCTGGCCTCGGAGGCCCTGGAGCTGCGCGGGCTCCACTTCCACCTGGGCTCCCCCATCTTCGAGACGGAGCCCTACGCGGAGGCTGTGGAGGTGGTCATGGCGTTCGCCGCCGCGGTGCGGGAGCGCCACGGCTGGACCCTGCCCCTCCTGAACGCGGGCGGCGGCATGGCCGTCCAGTACGTGCGGGAGCGGCCCGCGCCGGAGCCCGCCGCCTACGCCCGGACCCTGGCCGCGGCGCTGCGGCAGGCGTCGGAGCGGCACGGGCTGCCGCTCCCGGCGGTGGCCGTGGAGCCGGGGCGCGCCATTGTGGCCCGGGCGGGCGTGGCGCTCTACACGGTGGGCTCCGGCAAGGAGGTGCCGGGGGTGCGGACCTTCGTCTCTGTGGACGGCGGCATGGCGGACAACATCCGGCCGGCCATGTACGGCGCCCGGTACGAGGCGCTGCTGGCCGGGCGGCGCGCTACGGGCCCCACGGCGCGCGTGACCATCGCCGGCCGCTACTGCGAGTCCGGCGACCTCCTGGTGCAGGACGCGGACCTGCCGCGGTTGGAGCCGGGGGACCTCATCGCCGTGCCGGCCTCCGGCGCCTACAACCTGGCCATGGCCAGCAACTACAACCTGGCCCTGCGCCCCGCCGTGGTGCTGGTGAAGGACGGCCGGGCCCGCCTCATGGTCCGCCGCGAGACCTACGACGACCTCCTCCGCACCGACCTCTTCCCGGGGTAGCCCATGGGACGCTGGCGGGTGGTGGGGCACGCGGGCGTGGTGTCCGCCCTGGACCGGGCGGTCCGCGAGGGCCGCACGGGCCACGCCTACCTGCTGACCGGCCCGCCCCAGGTGGGCAAGCGCACCCTGGCCCTGGAGCTGGCCAAGGCGCTCAACTGCACCGGCGACGATCCCCCCTGCGGCGCCTGCCGCCCCTGCCGCCGTATCCAAGACGGGGCGCAGCCGGACGGCAGCTACCAGGCCAAGTTCCCGGACGTGGAGCTGGTGGGCGTGGGCGGCCTCTGCAACGAGAGCGAGCACGACCATACCCGAGACGGCTCCAAGGACATCAGGATCTGCCAGGTCCGCCGCCTGGAGGCCCTCCTCTCCCTCCGTCCTTTCGAGGGCCGCCGCCGGGTTGTTATAATCGATCCGGCGGACGCCCTCAACGCCACCGCCGCGGACGCCTTCCTGAAGACGCTGGAGGAGCCGCCGCCCTCCGTGGTGATCCTCCTGGTCACCGCCCGGGAAGGCCGGCTGCCGGAGACCATCGTCTCCCGCTGCCAGCGGCTGGTGCTGGCGCCGCTGCCGCGCCGGGAGGTGGAGGCGGCGCTGACCGCCGTGTGGGGCGCGGACCCGGGCGAGGCGAAGGCCCTGGCCCGGCTGGCGGCAGGACGGCTGGGGTGGGCCGTGGCCGCCCTGGGCAACCCGGCCGCAGTGGAGGAGCGGCGGGCGGCGCTGGCGCGGCTGGCGGCCCTGCCGGACGCGCCGCTCCAGGAGCGGTTCGCCTTCGCGGAGGAGCTGGCGGCCCGGTTCCCCCAGGACCGCGTGGCCGTCTTGGGCATGCTGGAGCTCTGGGAGGCCTGGTGGCGGGACGTGCTCCTGGCCGCCGCCGGGTGTCCGGAGCAGGCGGTGCATGAAGAGCAGGCGGCGCTGCTGCGGGAGGCGGCGGCGCGGCACCGCCCGGAGGAGGTGGTGGCGTTCTTGCGCAGCCTGGCGGCGGCGCGCCGGCACCTGGAGGAGAACGTGAACGCCCGTCTGGCGCTGGAGGTCCTCATGCTGGACCTGCCCGCCGCGGGGAGGAAGGAGGAGGGGGCCGCGCGGCCGCGTTAGCCGCCCCGGCCCCCCGCTATGGACAAGGTACTGGGAGTCCGGTTTCAGGAAGCCGGCAAGATCTACTACTTCGACCCCACCGGCCACGAGGACCTGGAGGTGGGCGAGCACGTGGTGGTGGAGACCACGCGCGGCCTGGAGGTGGCCCGGGTGGTGGTGGCCCCCAGCCAGGCGGTGGTGGTGGAGATCACGGAGCCGCTGAAGCCCATTGTCCGGGTGGCCACGCCGGAGGACCTGGAGCGCACCAACGCCCTCAAGGAGAAGGCGCGGCAGGACCTGGAGGTGGTCCGCCGGAAGGTGGCGGAGCACGAGCTCCCCATGAAGGTAGCCGGGGCGCAGTACAACCTGGACGGGACCCGCCTCACCGTCCACTTCACCGCGGAGGACCGGGTGGACTTCCGGGACCTGGTGCGGGACCTCTCCGGCGCCCTGAACGTGAGGGTAGAGCTGCGCCAAATAGGCCCGCGCGACCAGGCGAAGCTGGTGGGCGGGTTTGACCGCTGCGGCCGCCGCCTGTGTTGCGCGTCCTGGATGACCAGCTTCCCCTCCATCACCATCAAGATGGCCAAGGAGCAGGACCTGCCCCTGAGCCCCTCCAAGATCTCCGGCGTCTGCGGCCGCCTCCTCTGCTGCCTGGCCTTCGAGCACGAAGGGTACCGCCAGCTCCGTGGCCAGCTCCCCAAGCAGGGCTCCCTGGTCTCCACCCCCTCCGGCGAGGCCAAGGTGCTCTCCGTCAACGTCCTCAAGGAGACGGTCACCCTCCTCTTCCTGGGCACCCAGACGGCCCACGAGGTCACCAAGGAGGAGCTCCAGTACGGCGTCCTGGTCCGGCCGCTGGAGATGGAGCAGGCCATTGTGGCGGCGGAGCGCGCCCGGGAGGCGGCGGGGACCGCGCAGGCCCCCACCCGCTACACGCCGCCGCCGGGGCTGGGCGGCGCGCCCCCGGCTCCGGCGGCCAACGGCGCCGCGTCCGGGGACGATGGCGCGGCCGGGCGGAAGCGGCGGCGGCGCCGCCGCGGCGGGCGGAAGCGGCGCCGGACCGGCGACGGCGAGCAGGGTGCCCCGGACTCCGCCTGATCTCCTTGCAGCCTCCGCGGCCGGTGTGCTATGATCCGGCCAGTGCTCGCGGAGCGGGCCAATGGCATAGCGGGTAAGGCCAACAGCAGGAACGATCCTACACGGCCGGACTGGTGGTTTCCGGGCACCGGAACCGCTGGACGGCCTTTCCCGCGTCAGCCGTCACCCCGACCCCGGGGAATCTCAGTACAAGGGGGGGTTGATGCACGTTACCATCGACGGCTACCAGGGTTCACCGCAGAAACTGGCCGATGAGAACCTGGTCCGCCGGCTCCTGGACCGCTACCCGGGCGAGATCGGCATGACCAAGATCTCGGAGCCCTACGTCTGCCGCTACGTGGGCGCCAAGCCGGAGGACTGGGGCGTCTCCGGGTTCGTCCTCATCGCCGAGAGCCATATCAGCGTCCACACCTTCCCGGAGCACCGCTACGTGTGGGTGGACATCTTCTCCTGCAAGGCCTTCGATGCCACCAAGGCCATCGAGGACATGAAGCGGGAGTTCGAGCTGGGTGACGTGACCGTCCGCGTGCTGGAGCGCGGCCTGGAGTACCCGCACCACGTGGCGTCGGCCATCCCGCTGGCGCTGCGGGAGCGGCAGGAGGTGGCCGCCTCCGTGGGAGAGAACGGCGGGTGAACGAACGGTTCCACCACCGTGTCCAACCGTTCCCCGTCTCGCCGTCCATGACCGCCGGCGAGCTGGTGGAGCGGATGCGCGGGACCTCCTTCCAGGCGCGGAGCCTGGGCAAGGCCGCAGAGATCTGGGGCCGCATGCTGGAGGACGAGGTCGCCATCTTCGCGGGCCTGGCGGGCGCCATGGTGCCCGCCGGCATGCGACAGGTGCTGGTCTACCTCATCCAGCACCGCCTCATCGACTGCCTGGTCAGCACCGGCGCCAACCTCTACCACGACGTGTACGAGACGCTGGGCCACCCCCACTGGCAGGGCAGCCCCGATAGCGACGACGTGGAGCTGGGCCGCCTCAAGGTCAACCGCTTCTACGACGTGCTGGCGCCGGAGCATGACTTCTACCACGGCGAACGGTTCATCACGGAGTTCGCCCTCTCCCTGGACCCGGACCGGCCCTACAAGACGCGGGAGTACTTCCAGCTCTTGGGCCGCGCCCTGGTCCCGCTGGCCAAGGAGGAGGGGATCCTCACCGCCGCCTACAAGGCGGGCGTGCCCGTCTACAGCCCCGCCCTGGGCGACAGCGTCCACGGCATCGCCCTGGCGGCGGCGCGCACCGAGTACGGCCACCGCGTCACCTTCGACATCGTGGGCGACGTGCTGGAGACGTCCTGGATCGCCACCCAGGCCGCCGGCACCGGCGTCATCTACCTGGGCGGCGGCACACCCAAGAACTTCATCCAGCAGGCGGAGGTCTCCGCCTACGTGTTCGGCCGGGAGCTGCCGGGGCACCGCTACGGCATCCAGATCACCCAGGACCAGCCCCAGTGGGGCGGGCTCTCCGGCTGCACCTTCGAGGAGGCGCAGTCCTGGCGCAAGATCGCGCCGGACGCGGATACGGTGACCGTCTACGCGGATGTCACCATCGCCCTGCCGCTCATCGTGAATGCCCTGGCGGAGCGGAAGGCCGGGGCCATCCAGCACCGCCGCGTCCCCCGGATCAGCCTGGACGGCATGCCGGGCGCCTAAGACGAGATGCCCCGACCCACCGACGACCGCTTCGAGACCGAGCGCACCTTCGCCTGGCTGGAGCCCGCGTACGCCGCGTACGAGACGGCGCGCGTGGTCATCCTCCCCGTGCCCTACGACGCCACCACCACGGCCCGCGCCGGGACCCGGGAGGGCCCGGCCGCCATCATCGACGCCTCCGCCGACATGGAGTGGTACGACGTGGCCCTGGAGCGGGAGCCGTACCGCGTGGGCATCCACACCCTGCCGGACCTGGCGGTCCACGCCGGCAGCCCCGCGGCCATGGTGGACCGCGTGGCCTCCGTGGTGGCGGACCTGCTGGCGGACGGGAAGTTCGTGGTCACGTTGGGCGGGGAGCACTCCATCACGGCGGGCTGCGTCCGCGCCCACGCCCAGCGGTACCCGGACCTGACGGTGCTCTACCTGGACGCCCACGCGGACCTGCGGGAGGAGTACCTGGACACCCCCTTCAACCACGCCTGCGCCCTCCGCCGTTCCCTGGAGCACGCCCGCGGCGCCGTCCACGTGGGGCTGCGCAGCGCTACCCGGGAGGAGCACGAGTTCATCCGCCGGCGCGGCATCCCCGTCTTCCCCGCCCACACCTTCCGCCGGGAGCCGGACGCCCCGGCGCGCATTGCGGCGGCGCTGGGGGAGCACGTCTACGTCAGCGTGGACCTGGACGTGCTGGACCCCTCCCAGATGCCCGCCGTGGGCACCCCGGAGCCCGGCGGCCTCTTCTGGGACGACGTGACGGCGGTGCTGGCGGAGGTGGCGCGGACGCGCCGGGTGGTGGGCTTCGACGTGAACGAGCTGGCGCCCATGTACGGCCCGCCGGCCTCAGCCCAACTGGCGGCGAAGCTGGTGTACCGGATGATCGGCCTCTTCGTGCGGGAGTGAGGGCCGCCTGGACGCGCCTCTTTGCCTGGACGCGCGTCGTTATGTCACCTTATGCCATGGCGAAGGTGAGCTCCACCTCCACCGCCGCGCCCAGGGGCAGCTCCGCCACCCCCACGGCGGAGCGCGCCGCCACGCCGGCCTCGCCCCATAGCTCCCGCAGCAGCTCAGAGGCGCCGTCCGCCACGGCGGGCTGCGCCGTGAAGCCCTCCGCGCTGGCCACGTACACCGTCAGCCGCACCACCCGCGTCACCAGGTCCAGGCTCCCCAGGTGCCGCCGCGCGGCCGCCACGCCGTTCAGCGCCGCCAGCCGGGCCGCCGCCCTCCCCTCCTCCACCGTCAGGTCGCGCCCCAGCTTGCCGCGGTACGCCACCTGGCCGTCCCGGAACGGCACCTGGCCCGCCGTGAAGAGGAAGCCGCCCCAGGCGGCGGTGGGCGCGTAGAGACCCGCGGGCCGGGGCGGCTCCGGCAGCATCAGGCCTAACTCCGCCAGCCTGGCCTCCGCGCTCACCCCCGGCTGCCCCTCCGCAGCAGCAGGTCGATGATGCTCTCCATGTCCTCGTCGTTGTAGAAGTAGATGGTGAGCCGGCCGCCCTTCCGGCCGCCCTTCTTGAGCTGGACCTTGGTGGAGAGCACGCTGCGCAGCTTCTCCTCCAGCGCCGCGATCCACGGATCCCGCACGGCGCCCCGCCGGGGCCGTTCGCCCGCCTCCGCCGCGCGCTCCGCCTGCTCCCGCCACTGCCGCACCAGCTCCTCCGTCTCCCGGACGGAGAGGCCGTCCGTGCGCACCTTCTCCCAGGCCTGGTGTCGGGCCGCCTCGTCGGCGATGCCCAGGAGCGCGCGGGCGTGGCCCTCCGTGATCTCGCCCCGGGCCAGGCTGGCCTTGATCTCCGGGGAGAGGCTCAGCAGTCGTAGCGAGTTGGTGACGGCCACGCGGCTCTTGCCCACCCGGGCCGCCACCGCCTCCTGGGTGAGGCCGAACTCCTCCATGAGGCGCCGGTACGCCTGCGCCTCTTCCAGCGGGCTCAGGTCCGCCCGCTGGACGTTCTCCACCAAGGCCAGCTCCAGCAGCTCCTGGGGCGTGGCCTCCTTCACCAGGACCGGCACCTTGGCCAGCCCCGCCTGGCGGGCCGCCTGGAGACGCCGCTCCCCTGCGATGAGCTGGTAGGTGGGCGCGCCGCCCTGCCCGAGCATGCGGCTCACCACCAGCGGCTGGAGGATGCCGTGCTCCCGGATGCTCTCCGCCAGTTCCGCCAGCTGCTCCGGATCGATGTACGTCCGGGGCTGCTGCGGGTTGGGGACAATGAGGTCGATGTCCACCTCCTGGAACCCCGGTCCGGACGAAGGGAGGAGGGCATCCAGCCCCCGGCCCAAGCCACCTTTACCTCGGAACATGGTCAGCCTCGCACAGAGCTTTCAGGGTCCCGCGCCAGCACCTCATCGGCCAGCGCCCGGTAGGCCTCCGCGCCGCGGGACGAGGGGTCGTACGCCAGGATGGACACCCCGTGGCTGGGCGCCTCGCTCAGGCGCACGCTCCTGGGGATGGCCGTCTGGAACGTCTCCGGGAAGTGCTTGCGCACCTCATCCGCCACCTGCTGGGAGAGGTTGGTGCGGGAGTCGTACATGGTGAGCAGCAGCCCGCCGATGCGGAGCCCGTGGTTCAGGTTCCGCCGCACCAGGTCCAGCGTCTGGGCCAGGTGGCTGAGCCCCTCCAGCGCCAGGTACTCACACTGGACCGGGATGAGCACCTCCGTGGCCGCCGCCAGCGCGTTCAGGGTGAGGAGGCCCAGGGAGGGCGGGCAGTCCAGGAGGATGAAGTCGTACGCGCCGTCCAGGGGCTCCAGGGCGCGCTTCAGCCGGTACTCGCGGGCCATCATGGGCACCAGTTCCACCTCCGCACCCGCCAGGTCCGACGAGGCGGGGATGATCTCCAGGCCCGGCTGGTGGGTGGGGATGATGCACTCCCGCGCCGGCACGTCCTCCACCAGCATCTGGTAGACGCCGGCGTGGGCGGTGCCGTCCAGTCCCAGCCCGCTGGTGGCGTTCCCCTGGGCGTCGATGTCCACCAGCAGGACGCGGGCGCCCCGCTCCGCCAGGCAGGCGCCCAGGTTGATGGCCGTGGTGGTCTTGCCTACTCCACCTTTCTGGTTGGCCAGGGCGAGGATTCGAGTCATCGGGCCAGCACCCCCGGATCGTTGCGCAGCCGGTCCTCCACCTGCGACCGCGAGGGGATCCCGGCTGTCCCTTCCGCCGCCACGACAAAGCTGGACGCGGCCGCGGCGAAGCGCGCCGCCGCCGCCACGTCCTGCGTCTCCACCCAGCGTACGAGGAACGCCGCCGCGAAGCTGTCGCCGGCGCCGGTGGGGTCCACCTCCGGCGCCGGGTACGCCGGCACCCGCAGCCAGCGCCCCCCGTCCCACACGTCGGCGCCGCCGGGCCCGTGGGTCCAGGCCACCAGCGGCCAGCCGTCCGCCCAGCGGAGCAACGCCTCGCGCGATTCGATCCAAGGGATGTCCTCGTCGGACACGAAGAGCACGTGGGAGCCCGGCAGCAGGGAGGCCGGGCTCCACTCCCGGGGCTCCACGCGGCCGTCCGGGCCCACGGCCCGCAGCCAGCCCTGGCCGCAGACGCCCACAGCCGCCCGGGGAAACCGCTCCCGCACCCCCGCGTCCACCTCTCCGGCCACGGGGCCCAGGAGCAGCATGGGGGCGTCGCACCAGGCATCCGGCACGTCCTCCGGGCCAATGGGCCCCGCCAGGGCCGGGACGCGCTGCTGCCGCCGCCCCCCAACGTAGCGGTTCTCGAACGTGGTGGTGACCGGGTCCGGGAGCCGGTGCACCTCCATCGCTTCGGCCAGGGCGGAGAGGTCCACCTCCGGGCCGCAGCGGGTGAGCAGCCCCACCCGGAGGCCCAGGCGTGCGGCCACCAGGCCCGCGTACGCGCCGGTCCCGCCCAGGCGCGGCCCGGCCTCCGTCAGGTCCCGTGTGACGTGCCCCACCACGACGATGTCCGGCGCCTGCATCCTGCACTCCGCGGAGCCACCGGCCCCGCCCGGACTCTCCTGCCGGTTATGCGTTATGTCAAGTATTAGTCGGGGCGCTACCGCCGCGGCGTGATGGCCACTTTGCGGGACTCCCCCTCGCCGATGCTCACCGTCACCACGTCCGGGTCCTGCGCCAGGGCCAGGTGGACAATGCGCCGCTCATTGGCCGGCATGGGCTCCAGGGTCACGGACCGCCCGCTGCGGCGCACCCGTTCCGCCATCCGCACCGCCAGGTTCCGGAGGGACTCCTCCCGCCGCCGCCGGTACCCCTCCACGTCGATGCTCACCGGCTGGGACCCCTTCACCCGCTTGCTGACCATGAGGTTCACCAGGTACTGGAGGCTGGCCATGGTCTCGCCCCGCCGGCCGATGAGGATGCCCAGGTCCTCGCCGTGGATGTCCAGCACGGCGGCGGCCATGCCCACACCGTCGCCGGGCGTCTCCGGCTCCCGCACCGTCACCGTCGCCTCCACGCCCATGAGGCGCAGGAGGTCCTCCAGCACCCCCTTGGCCGCCGCCACCGAGTCCGGCGCCCCCTCCCCTGCCGGCTCCGCGGGCCCGGCGGCCGCCGCCGGCACCGGCGCCTCGCTCCGCAGGTGCACCACCACCCGGGCCGGCTCCGCGCCGATGCCCAGGATGCCCGGCCGGCCCGGGCTCACCACCTCGACCTCCACCTCCGACCGGCTGACGCCCAGCTGGCTGAGCGCCTTCTCCACCGCCTCATCGACGGTTCTTCCGGTGACTTCGAGGCTTTCCATGCGTGGCCCTCTTCTTTCCTCCCAGCTCTACGGTCTCCGCGCCGGCTGTGCCATCGCCGGCCTCCTCCTGCCGGGCGTCGCCGGAGGCGCCGCGCTCGCGCTTCTCCCGCGGGCGCTTCCCGCGCTCCCCGCTGCCCGCCGCCGGTGCGGGGGAGAGGCTGAAGAGCTCCCGCAACCTGAAGCTCTCCTTCCCGAAGACCAGGTAGTTCATGCCGATGCCGATCAGGTTGGTGGCGAACCAGTATAGCGCAAGACCGCTGGGAACGGTGAGGCTGAACCAGCCGAAGATCAGCGGCATGGTGTACAGCATCATGTTGTTCATGGACTGCTGCTGGGGGTTGGCGCTGGCCGTCCGCGCCGTGCTGGTCTTGGTCTGCACGAACATGCTGGCCGCCACCAGGAACGGCAGGACAATGTTCGGTTCCCCCAGGTTCAGCCAGAGGAACGTGCTGTCCACCGGCACCCCGTGCTGGATGTAGGACCAGGGGTAGAGCCGTTGGGAGAGGCTGACCAGGTTCTCCGGCGAGGTCCCCACCAGCAGGACGATGGCGCGGTACAGCGCGATCCAGATGGGGAACTGGATCAGCATGGGCACCATGCAGCCC
>DATCLE010000138.1:0-2911 GCA_036564075.1 Dehalococcoidia bacterium | reverse complement strand
GGCCCGGTGGAGCACGAGCGGCTGCCGCGCTACTACAACGCGGCGGACGTGTGCGTGGTGCCGTCCTACTACGAGAGCTTCGGGCTGGTGGCGGTGGAGGCCATGGCCTGCGGCACGCCGGTGGTGGCGTCCCGGGTGGGCGGGCTGGTGGGCACCGTCCGGGACGGCGTCACCGGCTACCTGATCCCGTGGCGCTGCCCGGAGCCCTTCGCGGAGAAGCTGGAGCTCCTGCTGGGCAACGACGAGCTGCGGCGGAGCTTCGGCCGGGCGGCACGGCAGTGGGCGGAGCGGTTTAGCTGGGACGGGGTGACGGAGCGGGTGGCCGCCGTGTACCGGGAGGTGCTGCGGCAGCCCGTCGCCCCCTGAGGGGGTCTGCGGTGGAGCAACTGGCGCCGTCCGGGCGGCGTGCCCTGGTGGTGATGGCCCACCCGGACGATATCGAGTTCAGCTGCGGCGGGACCGTGGCCCGCTGGTGCGACGAGGGATGGGAGGTGACGTTCCTCCTGGCCACCAGCGGGGACAAGGGCTCCAAGGACCCGGAGATGACGCCGGAGCGGCTGGCGGCCATCCGGGAGGAGGAGCAGCGGGCCGCGGCGGCGGTGCTGGGGGTCCGGCACGTGGAGTTCCTGCGCTGCCCGGACGGCTACGTGGAGGACACGGTCCAGATGCGGGAGCGGGTGGTGCGGGCCATCCGGCGCTTCCGGCCGGACGTGGTGGTGACGTGGGACGGGTTCCGCCGGAGCTTCAACCACCGGGACCATCGGACAATCGGCGTTGTCACAGTGGACGCCGTCTTCCCCCTCTCCCGCAGCGGGCTGTACTTCCCGGAGCACCTGGCGGAGGGGCTGGAGCCCCACCGGACCAACGAGGTGCTCCTTGCAGGTAGCGACCAGCCGGATTACCTTGTGGATGTGAGCCGGTACGTGGAGCGGAAGATCGAGGCGGCGCTCCGGCACGAGAGCCAGGTGCTCCGGGACCGCAGCCGGGACGAGTGGCTGGCGGCGGCCCGGGGCCGGGCGGGCTTCGTGCCGCGGGGCGGCGCACCGGCGGTGGAGGCGTTCCGCCGGCTGCGCTTCGGCCGGCAGCCGGCGTAGGCCGCGGGAGGTTCCGGCGGACATGGAGCAGGCGTCCTACTTCCTGTTCTGGGCGGGATTCATCTCCGTCATTGCGGCGTCCGTGACGTACGTCTGGTACGCCGTGGGCGTCCGGGTATCCGGCGTGCGGGCCCTCACCAACGCGGGCGTGGTGACGGTGCGGACGGAGGAGACGCCGCCCTTGGCGGTGGGCCGCCTGGCCACGGTGCTCACCTGGTTCGCGGTGGCGTTCCTGGGGGCAGCCCTGGTGACGCGCGCCGTGGCGGCGGGCCGGCCGCCCTACGGGAACCTGTGGGAGTACTTCATGGCGCTGGGGTTCGGCGTCACCCTGTTCTACGGCCTCTTCGAGTGGCGGTACCGCCAGCGGACGGTGGGCGCCTTCGTCCTGCCGGTGGTGGCCGTGCTCTTCACCATCTCCGAGCTGTTCTTCCCCAGCAAGCTGGAGCCGCTGGTGCCGGCGCTCCAGAACAACCGGCTGCTGGCGGTGCACGTGGCGTGCATGCTCCTCTCCTACAGCGTCCTGGCGGTGGCCTTCGGCGCGGCGGTGCTGTACCTGCTCCAGGGGGAGGGCCGGCGGTTCCCGCGGCTGCCGTCCGGGGAGGTGGCGGACGAGATCGGCCACAAGGCCATCCTGGTGGGGTTCCCGCTCCTGGGGCTGGGCATTGCGCTGGGGGCGTACTGGGGGAACTACGCCTGGGGGCGGTACTGGGGCTGGGACCCCAAGGAGACCACGGCGCTGGTGAGCTGGCTCATCTACGCGGGGTACATGCACGCGCGGGCGCTGGGGGGCTGGCGGGGCCGGCGGACGGCGGTGCTGAGTATCGTTGGCTTCGCGTCCATCCTGTTCAACCTCTTCGTGGTGAACTTCGTGGTGTCCGGCCTGCACACCTACGCGGGCGTCTAGCGGGCGCGGGCGAACCTTCCCGCAGCCGTTGACACGGTTTGCGGGACGTGCTATAGTTCCTGCTTGGCATCCCTCCAACCTGTATAGCGCGTCTCTGACAGGTCGGAAGGCCGTAAAGTGACAACGGCCGGCACTAGTGGGGCCGGCGCAGACCGCAGGGGCTGCGGGCGCGCCCTACGCCGGACCGGCTCAGGAATAAGGCTTTCGACCTTTCGCTGTGACTTGGTGGGGGCCAGGAAACGAGGGGAAGGGGAAGCGTTGCCGACCATCAACCAGCTGGTACGGAAAGGGCGGCAGAAGGTCGTCAAGAAGACCAAGGCACCGGCGCTCCGGTTCCGGTACAACGCGCTGACCAACAAGGTGGTCCGTGAGCCGAAGGGGTCGCCGCAGAAGCGCGGGGTCTGCACGCAGGTGCGGACCGTGACCCCCAAGAAGCCGAACTCGGCGCTTCGGAAGGTGGCCCGGGTGCGCCTGTCCAACGGGATGGAGGTTACGGCGTACATCCCCGGCGAGGGCCACAGCCTGCAGGAGCACTCCGTGGTTCTGGTGCGGGGCGGTCGTGTGAAGGACCTCCCCGGTGTCCGCTACCACATTGTCCGCGGCGCCCTGGACGCCCAGGGCGTGGCGGGCCGGAAGCGGGGCCGCAGCAAGTACGGCACCCGCAAGGAAGGCTCCTAGCCACACCTGACGGGACAGGAGTTCGCCAGACCGGGCGTACGGGGCGCGCGGCCGCCTCCGGGAGGTCCGCGTTGCCGTGTGCGCGCCGGGGTTGTTGGGAGAGGAGTAGGACCGGCCATGCCGAGAAGGGCGCGCGTGGT
The DNA here is from genome assembly GCA_036564075.1 of Dehalococcoidia bacterium. Classification (GTDB taxonomy): domain Bacteria; phylum Chloroflexota; class Dehalococcoidia; order DATCLE01; family DATCLE01; genus DATCLE01. The sequence continues at coordinate 95 of DATCLE010000138.1, read as the reverse complement.
CAGGCGCCCGGTACCGCCTGACCCCAAGTACGGGAGCGTCACGCTGGCCCGCTTCATCAATAAGGTGATGCAGCGGGGCAAGAAGAGCGTGGCCC
>DATCLE010000137.1:0-1612 GCA_036564075.1 Dehalococcoidia bacterium | reverse complement strand
ACGTTCACCAGGCCCGGCAGGTTGGGCGGGTTGGTGAGCACCCCGCGGTCGAAGTCTACCGGGCCGGGCACCGCCACGCCGATGCCGTCCAGGTCCGCCGCCGCCACCCCGGCGGCCGCCAGGCAGGCGCGGATGGAGCCGTAGATCCGGCCGAGGACGGCGTCCGGGCCCAGGTGGGCCTCCGTCTCCCGCAGGTCCTCCGCCACCACCCGGTCGGCGCCGTCCAGGAGGACGGTCAGGATCTTGGTGCCGCCCAGGTCCACCGCGGCGGCGTACCGCGCCCCCTGCGAGCCGCTCATCTCCCGTCCTCCCGGCCCTCCCGGGCCGCGCGGGCCCGGCGGTAGAGCTCCACGTACCGGTCCGCCGTCCGGTCCCAGGAGAAGTCCGCCTGCATGCCCCGGAGCATGAGCTCCCGCCACCGTTCCGGCCGTCCGTAGTAGTCCAGCGCCCGGCGGATGGTCTTGGCCAGGCGCTCCGCCGTGGGCTCCTGGAAGACAAAACCGTTGCCGCGGGCGGGGTCCGCCTCGTAGTCCACCACGGTGTCGGCCAGGCCGCCCGTCTTTCGCACCACGGGCACCGCGCCGTAACGGAGCGCCAGCATCTGGCCCAGGCCGCACGGCTCAAAGCGGGAGGGCATGAGGAAGAGGTCGCACCCGGCGTAGATGAGCTGGGCCAGCGCCGGGTCGAAGGCCAGGACGGCGGCCACCTGGTGGGGGCGCCACTCCTGCAGCGCCGCCAGGCGGCGTTCCTCCTGGGCGTCCCCGGTGCCCAGCACCACGAACTGCACCTGTTCGTCCTGGAGCACCTGGTCCACCGCCTCCGCCGCCAGGTCCGTCCCCTTCTGGTGGAAGAGGCGGGTCACCATCCCCAGCAGCGGCGTGCGGGGCTGCCGGGGGAGCCCCACGCGGTCCTGCAACGCCGCCTTGTTGGCGGCCCGCGCCTCCAGGGCGTCCGCGTGGAAGCGGGCGGGGATGTGCGGGTCCGTGCGCGGGTCGAAGACCTCCGTATCGATGCCGTTCAGGATGCCCGTCAGCTCCGCGGCACGCCACCGGAGGAGGGGGTCCAGGCCCGCGCCGAACTCCGGCGTCAGGATCTCCCGGGCGTACGTGGGGCTCACGGTGTTCACGGCGTCCGCCCAGCGGATGCCCTGGGCCATGCCGTTGTAGAGGAGCCCGACGTCCACGCCGTCGGGAGGGCGGAAGGCGGCTTCCGGCAGGCCGTGGCGTGCCGCGAACGCGGCGTCGAAGTCGCCGCGGATGGCCAGGTTGTGGATGGTGTAGACCACGGCGGGATCCCCCGGGGCGGTGCCGCCGCCGGCGCGGAGCCGCGTGGCTGCGAAGGCGGCGTGCCACTCGTTCAGGTGCAGCACGTCCGGCCGCCAGCCCAGGCGTTCCGCCGCCGCCAGCACCGCATCGCAGAAGACCAGCCAGCGGTCGGCGTCGTCGGGGTCGCCGTAGACGCGGGCGCGGCTGAGGTAGCGCTCCTCCTCCAGCAGGGCCACCGGCACCCCGTCCACCTCCGTCTCCCACGCCGTGGCCGCCGCCGGCCCCTCCGGCGTCCGCACCGGGAACGAGTCCAGGCGGCGGAGGGGCAGGCCCTCCCGGCCGATGGT
>DATCLE010000136.1:0-9814 GCA_036564075.1 Dehalococcoidia bacterium | reverse complement strand
GCGCAGGGGCAAGCGCCGGGGCTACCCGGCGGGGAGGACCTCCAGCGCGCGCCGGTCCGTGACGGCGGCGGCCAGGCGGTCCAGCCCGGCCCGGAAGAGCTGGACGGCGCGGTCGTTGGCCATCTCCAGGGTGGCGCTGTTCACCACGCCAATGGCCAGGCAGATGAGGAGGGCCAGGGGGTAGTCCTCCCAGCACTGCTCCCAGGAGTAGCCGCGGACCCCGCCCGCCGTCAGCGCGTCGTGGTACTCCCGCAGCAGGGCGCGCTCCTCCGCCCGTCGCTCCGCCGGCTCCAGGCCGCCGCTGAGGAAGTACGCCGCGTCGTAGATGCCCCAGCCGCGGTTGGGGGACTGCCAGTCCATCACCGCCACCACGTGGGTGGAGCCGGGGTGGCAGAGCACCAGGTTGTCCAGGCGGAAGTCCCCGTGGAGGAGGGTGAGCGGCCGGTCCGCGAAGCCCGCCAGCGCCGCCACCAGGCGCGGCCCCAGGCCGGGCAGGGCCTCCCGCAGCGCCGCCGGGAGCTGGCCCCCGAAGAGCTCCAGAAAGCGCGGCCAGGCGCCGGGGTACGCCAGGTGCATGGCGCCGTTCACTAGGTCCGTGCCGGCGGGCAGCCACGGGATGCCCTCCAGCCGCGGGCTGGCCCACCAGCCGGCCTGGAAGCGCCCCAGCTCGCGCAGGACCGGCGCCGCCTCCGCCGCCGTGCAGCCGCGCACCTGGTCGCCCACGTGGCCCAAGGACGAGACGTCCTCCAGCAGCAGGACCTGCGCCGCGGAGGCGGGGTCCACGTCGCTGTAGTAGCAGGTGGGGACCCGCATCCCCACGTCCCGCGCGAGCTCCTGGTAGAACCGGACCTCCCGCTCGTAGAGGCCGTAGAGGGCGGCGATGGTGCGCGCGCCCTCGCTGGGCGAAGAGAGCTTGGCGATGAGGGAGGCGGGCGCGCCGGGCGCCTCCCCCTGGTACTCCAGTGCCACCCGCACGATCTGGCCGATGAACCCCATGCCCCGGCCGGCCACCTCGCACCGCGCCGAGCGGACGCGCGCGCCGTCCAGGGCGCCGCCGGCGCGCAGGGCGTCCGTGAGCCACTGGGGGGTGAGGTCCTCCGGCCCTGCTGGGATGGGGAGCGTGCCCATGGTGCGTCCTCCTGGCCGCCTGCCGGGCGGGCGTGGCACCCATGGTACCGCCGCTCGTCCGTTCGGTAAAGGCCGGCGCGGGCAGGGGATACGTGCCGCAGGGGCCGGGGGATGGTATCCTTGGCGTGGGGAGAGCACCGGCGGCCCGGGCCCCGCCCGCTGCCCCGGAGAGGTCACGCGCCGGATGCAGAGCACAGACCTCCTGGTCAACCTGGTCACGGCGCTGGCCGTGGCGTTCGCCGGTGGGCTCCTGGCGGCGCGGCTGGGCCAGTCCGCCGTCCTGGGCTACCTCCTGGCGGGGATGGCCATCGGCCCGTACACGCCCGGCTTCGTGGGCGACGTAGCCACGGTGGACGCCCTGGCCAACATCGGCATCATCCTCCTGCTGTTCGCCATCGGCGTGCAGCTCTCCTTCCGGGACCTGCTCCGCGTGGGCCCGGTGGCGCTGGTGGGCGGCACCGTCCAGGTGGTCCTCATCATCGGCCTGGGGTACGGTGTGGGGCTGGCGCTGGGCTGGTCCCACATCCAGTCGCTCTTCCTGGGCGCCGTGGTCTCCAACTCCTCCAGCACCGTCATCAGCAAGGTCCTGGGCGACCGGGGCGAGGCCGGGTCGCCGCACGGGCAGATCGCCCTGGCGTGGTCTACGGTGCAGGACCTGGGGACCGTGGTGCTGGTGGTGGTGCTGTCCTCCCTGGCGGGCGCCGGCGACGGACTGGTGACGGACCTCCTCTGGTCCACGGGCAAGGCCACCGCCTTCCTGCTGCTGGCGGTGCCCGCCGGGGTGGCGGTCCTGCCGTGGTTCTTCGCGCGGGTGGCGGCGCTGCGGCAGCGGGAGATCTTCGTCCTGGCGGTGGCTGCCGTGGCCTTCGGGACGGCGTACGTCTCCTCGTTCTTCGGCCTGTCGCTGGCGCTGGGGGCCTTCGTGGCCGGCGTCGTGGTGGGGGAATCGGACCTCTCCCACCAGATCCTGGCGGAGGTGCTGCCGCTGCGGGACATCTTCTCCGGCCTGTTCTTCGTCTCCATCGGCATGCTGGTGGACCCGGGTTTTGTCCTGCGCAACGTGCCGCTGGTGCTGCTGGTGGCGGGTCTCATCGTGGGGGCCAAGGGGCTCCTCTCCGGGGCCATCATCGCCGTGGCCGGGTACCCGGCCCGGACCGCGGCCCTGGCGGGGGCGGCGCTGGCCCAGTCCGCGGAGTTCTCCTTCCTCCTGGCGCGGCTGGGCACGGATCTGGGCGCCGTGAGCTCCACGGCCTTCAGCCTCATGCTGTCCGGCGCCGTGGCCAGCATTGTGACGGCGCCGGGCCTCCACCGGCTGGCGCTGCCGCTGGCGGCGTGGCTGGACGTCCGGCTGCCGGCACGGCGGCTGCCGGAGGCGCTGGAGCCGCCGTCGGCGGAGGCCGGCCGCGTGCCGGTGGTCATCTGCGGCTACGGTCGCGTGGGCCGGATGGTGGGGACCGCCCTGCGGCGCCGCGGCCTCTCGTTCGTGGTCATCGAGCAGGACCGGCGGGTGGTGGAGTCCCTCTGGAAGGAAGGCGTTCCCGCCTACCAGGGGAGCGCGGAGAACCGGGTGCTGCTGGAGCGGGTGGGGCTGGAGCGGGCCAAGGTCCTGGTGGTGGCCATCCCGGACCCAGTGGCGGCCCGGCAGCTGGTGGACCACGCGCGGGAGGTCAACCCGCGGCTGGACATTGTGGCGCGGGCCTACAGCGAGGAGGAGCGGGCTTTCCTGGAGGAGCGGGGCGTCACGGAGGCGGTGGTGGCGGAGCGGGAGCTGGCGCTGGAGCTGACGCGGCACACCTTGCGCCGCATGGGGGTGGGGACGCTGGAGATCCAGGCGCTGCTGCAACGCCTGCGGGGCGGCCGGGAGTGAGGCGGCCGGGGCTCAGATGGCCTCCGGCGCGGGGTTGAGGAGCCAGTCCAGGTACTCCGGGTCCACGCCCAGCACCATGATGACCTCCCAGTGCTCCACGCAGTAGGCCCGCGCGCCGGTGCCCTCCACGGAGTACGCGCCGTCATGGAGCGCGAAGACGCGCCCCTCATGCACGCGCCCGTTGCGCAGGAACACCACCACGCTGCCTTCCCGGATCCCCACGGCTCCTCCAGGTAACGCGCGCCCGCAGGCGGTACGTCCTGCGGGCGGCCCGGCTGGGCTACCGGTAGCGTAGCACGGTCGGGGAAGGGCTGTCGAGCGGCGGCACCGCGCGGCAGGGGGACGTAGGACGGCTCTGCCTGCCGCCGCCTGTCCCTCAGCCGCCGCAGGCGCCCGAGCAGCGCGCGACGGCCTCCGGCCCCGGCGGTGGACGGCCCCCGGACGGGTGGTGTACGCTCCGTTCCGGCACGTCCGAGGAACGACCCGACGAGGAGGGAACCATGGCGGAGGTGAACGGCGCGCTGGTGGTGGCGCGGGCACTGAGGCAGCAGGGGGTGGACGCCGTCTTCGGCGTGGTGGGCCATCCGGTGACGGGCGTGGCCCAGGCGGCGCAGCGGGAGGGCATCCGCTACTACGGCATGCGGCACGAGCAGGCGGCTGCCTACGCCGCCCAGGCGTACTCCTACCTGACGGGCCGGGTGGCCGCGGCGCTGGTGGTCTCCGGGCCGGGTATGACCAACGCCATCAGCGGCCTGGCCAACGCGTGGGCCAACTGCTGGCCTATGCTGCTCCTGGGCGGGTCATCAGACCTGGCGCTGCGGGGCCGGGGCGACTTCCAGGAGGCACCGCAGGTGGAGGCGGCCCGCCCGTGGTGCAAGTGGGCCGGGCAAGCGGAGCGCGTGGAGCAGATCCCCCGCTTTGTGGCGGACGCGGTGCGGTCCGCGCTGTACGGCCGGCCCGGCCCCACGTACCTGGACCTGCCGGGCGACGTGCTGAGCGGCACGGCGGAGGAGGAGCGGGTGGCCTACCCGGCGCGGGTGCTGGACCCGCCGCGGCCGCTGGCGGACCCGGAGGCGGTGCGGGCGGCGCTGGACGCCCTGCGGACGGCGGAGCGGCCGCTGGTCATCGTCGGCAAGGGGGCGGCGTGGTCCCGGGCGGAACGGGAGGTGCGGGAGTTCGTGGAGGCCACGGGCCTGCCGTACCTGCCGGCGCCCATGGCCAAGGGGCTCATCCCGGACGACCACCCCCAGAGTGCCGCCTCGGCGCGTTCCTACGCCCTCCAGCACGCGGACCTGGTCTTCCTCATCGGCGCGCGGCTCAACTGGATCATGCACTTCGGGCTGCCGCCGCGCTTCGCACCGGACGTGCGGGTGGTGCAGCTGGACATCAGCGCCGACGAGATCGGCACCAACGTGCCGGCGGAGGTGGCGCTGGCCGGCGACGCGCGGGCGGTCATGGGGCAGCTCCTGGCGGCGCTGCGGGAGCGGCCGTGGCAGCTGGGGGAGTCGCCCTGGCTGCGGGCGCTGGCGGAGGAGAAGGAGCGGAACCGGCAGCAGGTGGAGCCCATGCTGCAGGACGATTCCGTCCCCATGGGCTACTACCGCGTGCTGCGGGAGATCGATGAGGCGCTGCCGCGGGATGCGATCGTGGTGAGCGAAGGCTCCAACACCATGGACATCGGCCGGGCGGTGCTGAACAACTACCTGCCCCGGCACCGCCTGGACGCCGGCACCTTCGGCACCATGGGCGTGGGGCCGGGCTTCGCCATCGCCGCGCAGGCCGCGCACCCGGACAAGCGGGTGGTGGCCGTTGAGGGAGATTCCGCCTTCGGCTTCGACGGGATGGAGGTGGAGGTGGCCGCCCGCTATGGGATGCCCATCACTTTTGTGGTGGTGAACAACAACGGCATTGGGGTGGGCGTGGAGCGGCTGGACCCGGAGCGGCCGGTGCCGCCGGGGGCGTTGCTGCCCGGCGCCCGGTACGAGAAGGTGATGGAGGCCTTCGGCGGGCTGGGCTTCTACGCGGAGACGCCGGACCAGCTCCGCGCGGCGCTGCGGGAGGCGCTGGCGGCGGAGCGGCCGTCCCTCATCAACGTGCCCATCAACCCGCGGGCCCGGCGGAAGCCGCAGCCGTTCCCCTGGCTCACCCGCTGAGGGAGCCGTGGCACGCGCGCGGGGAGGCGGGCCGCCCGGGTCACCGGGCGGCCCGCGGCGCATGGGGGTGCGGAACCCGGCGTCCGGCTCCGATACTTGCTCCGGTGAGGGAACTGTGATCCGTGTCCTGCTGGCGTGCTCCCTGGTCTGGGCCTGCCTGGCGCTCTCCCCGTTGTCGAGGGCGGGGGCGGCGGACCCCGCGGCGGGCTCCCCCTACGGGGTGGCGCTCACCACGGGTGTGGCCGACTTCCGGGACCCGTCCCGCTGCCTCCGGGCGCTGGAGCTGGCGGGCGCGGCGGGCATCCGCTGGGTCCGCATCAGCATGGCCTGGAGCTGGATCGAGCCCAACCCCGGCCGCTTCACCTGGACCGCCCACGATGCGCTGGTGGACGGTGCCCGCCGCCACGGGATGGAGGTGCTGGGCACCTTGGGCTTCACCGCCGTCTGGAACAGCACGGCACCGCCGGAGGTCACCCGCGCCGTGGACCGGGAGCGCTACCCGCCGCAGGACTACCAGGCGTGGGGCCGGTACGTGTACGAGACCGCGGCCCACTTCAGGGGCCGGGTCCGGTACTGGCAGGTGTGGAACGAACCGGACCTGGGTGGGAACGGCCCCTTCGGGTTCTGGCGGGGCAGCGAGCCGGAGTTCGCCCGGCTGCTGGCCGTGGCGTACGAGAGCGTGAAGCGGGCCGACCCCGAGGCGCAGGTGGTGTTGGGCGGCCTCTCCCTGGGCGGCAGCCCCGGTGTGCTGAATCGGGACTTCCTGCCGGCCATCCTGCACGACCCCGCGTACCCCGCGGCCCGCTACTTCGACGTGCTGGACTTCCACCACTACGGCCCGGCGGCGGAGGCCAAGCGACGCTACGACTACGTGCAGGCCGAGCTGGCGAAGGCGGGCGCGGCGGGCAGGCCGGTCTGGGTGACGGAGGTGGGCTCCCCCAGCAACGAGACGGGCCGGGAGCCGCCGGAGTACGCCGGTCCGGAGGGCCAGGCCCGCTACCTGCGGGAGATGGTCCCGTACCTGCTGAGCCTGGGCGTGGCGCGCGTCTTCTGGTTCACCCTCTTCGATACGCCGGTGGTGGGGCCCCAGTTCGATCGGCACGGGCTCCTGGACGAGACGCTGGCCCCCAAACCCGCCTACGACGCCTACCGGGACCTCATCGCTTCTGCGACGCCGCCGGTGCAGGCGGGGGAGGACGGCCCGGAGCAGGGCGGCGCCGGGCCGGGGGAGTCCGCGGAGGGCGGCCGCCTCTGGCTGGCGGCGGCCGTGGGGGCCGGGGCCGCCGTGGCCGGTGGGACGGCCTTCGCCCGGCGCCGGCGCGCGGGGAGGCGGTGATCGCCCGGTCTTGACAAGCGTTAGGCTCTCCTCCATGCTCTAGACCAACTCAGACGCAAGGAGGAGGCTATGTCCGACGCACCAGCACCTCAAGCGCCCCAGCCAGGCTTCTTTTCTCGATTGTTCGACTTCTCTTTCACGTACTTCATCACTACATCCCTGGTCAAGCTACTCTACGCGCTGGCCATCGGCGTTTCTGGGATCACAGTGCTCTTCTTGATCGGGGCCGGGTTCTCGGGAGACGATCCCGCGGTGGGCGTGGTTTTCCTGCTGATCTCGCCGGTGCTCTTCTTCTTCATGGTGATCCTCTCCCGGGTGTACTTGGAGTCCATTGTGGTCTTCTTCCGGATCGCGGAGCACACGGCGGAGACCGCTCGGAAGCTGGACGGCCGGGGCTAAGGCCGCAGCCAGCCCTTGCGCCAGCGCACCCTCCCTGGTTAAGTAAGGGAGGAGGGCGGCCCGGCCGCCCGCATCTTCCGCACGGGAGCCGGATCGGGAGGGCATGGAGCCGACGTGGGTGCTGGAGGGCCGCCTGGCCCGGAGCCCCAGGCCGGGGTACCGGCCGGGCGCCGAAGCGGCGGTCCCGCGGGACGTGGTGGACGCCTGGCTGGAGCGGCTGCGCGGGCTGGGCATTGCGTCCATCATCTGCCTGCTGGCGGAGGACCAGCTTCCGCTGTACGAGCCGGGCCTGCCGGGCGGCCTCTTGGGCTACTACCGGCAGGCCGGTTTCCACGTGGCGCACGTCCCGGCGCCGGACGCCCAAGCGCAGCCCTACACGGAGGCGCAGCTGGAGGCGGCGTGGCGCGCCTTCCTGACGCTCCCCAAGCCGGTGCTGGTCCACTGTAGCGCCGGGTACGACCGCACAGGCCGCGTGGTGGACCACATCCTGACGCGGCTGAACGGCGGGGCGACGGCCTAGCGGCGCCCGTCAGCCGTGGAACCGTGGCTCCCGCTTCTCCAGGAACGCCTGCACCGCCTCCCGGTGGGCGGGCAGCCGCCGCAGCTCCCGCAGCGCCGCGCCCTCCATGGTCACCACCCGCCGCAGGTCCGACTCCGTAGCGTTCAGGTGCAGGAGCCGCTTGGCCGTCCACACCGGGTCCGTGGGGTTGGCGGCGATCTCCTCCGCCAGCGCCATGGCCTCGTCCATGAGGCGGTCGTGGGGCACCACGCGGTCCACCAGGCCGCGGCTCCGCGCCTCCTCCGCTTCGATGATCCGACCGGTGAGGGAGAGGAAGAGGGCGTTAGCCAGGCCCGCCACCAGGGGCAGGTAGCGCGTGCTGCCGCACTCCGGCGCCAGGCCCACCTTCACGAAGCGGGCGGAGAACCGCGCCCGGTCCGAGGCGATGCGGATGTCGCACGCCAGGGTCACGGTGAGACCGATGCCGATGGCCGGGCCGTTGATGGCGGCGATGGCCGGCTTGCCCTGGGCCAGGGCGATGGGCACCTCCGGGCTGCCGTCCTGCCGCACCAGGGGCGAGACGGCGTCCGGGCTCCCTTGGAGCCGCTCGTTCCAGCCGCCGATGTCGGCGCCGGAGCAGAAACCCCGGCCGGCGCCGGTCACCACCATGACGCTGAGGTCGGCGTCCCGGGCGGTGCGGTGCACCGCGTCGATGAACTCCTCCTCCATGGTGGGCGTCCAGGCGTTCAACTTCTCCGGCCGGTTCAGCGTGACCAGCGCCACGCGCCCGCGCCGCTCGTAGAGGATGTGCTGGTACTCAGCCGTCATGGCGTTCGCTCCTCCTGGGACGAAATGAGGGGGTCGGGCTCCAGCATACACCGTTCCGGTGGGGCCTGGACAGCCGCGCCGCGCTTGACGCCCTCTCCGGCGCGCCCGTATGCTGGCGGCGCCGGCCCGCCCGGCAGGAGGTGCTCCCCATGTCCACCCCGGAGCCCGGCCCCCGCGGCCGCTGGCCCGCGTGGCGGGCCGTGGCGCCGCTGGTGCTGGCGGCGGCCGTGGCCGCTGCGGCGGTGGTCTACGCCATCGTGCGGCCGGTGGAGCTCCCGGACGACTTCTGGTCGCCGCCGGAGCAGGGGCAGGTTGCCGCGCCGGGCCCGTAGCGGCAGGGGATAACAAGACATAACACGTGAGGTTCGGAGAGGTATGGCGAAGCCGGCGGCGATGGGGCTGACGGTGCCCCTGGACGGCGTCCCGCTGGGGGACCACCCGGCCATCCTGCGGGAGGCGGAGGAGGCGGGCTACACGGACGCGTGGTCGCTGGAGGTGGACGGCGTGGACGGCTTCACGCCGCTGGCCGTGGCGGCGCAGGCCACGGCACGCATGCGGCTGGGGACGGCCATCGCCAACGTCTACACGCGGGGGCCGGGGACGCTGGCCATCAGCGCCGCCGGCGTGGCGGAGCTGGCGCCGGGCCGGTTCGTCCTGGGGTTGGGCACCGGCTCTGACGTCATCGTGGAGCGGTGGAACAGCGGTCGCTTCGCCCGGCCGTTGCAGCGCATGCGGGACATGGTGACGGTGCTGCGGGCGGCGCTGGCGGGCGAGCGGGTGAGCCTGGATCTGCCCACGCTGCGGGTGGCGGGGCTGCGGCTCAGCCGCCCGCCCCAGTCGGAGATCCCCATCTACGTGGCGGCGCTGCGGGAGCGCATGCTCTCGCTGGCGGGGGAGCTGGCGGACGGCGTCATCCTCAACTGGCTGGCGGCGTCCGACGTGCCCCGGTGCGTGGCGGTGGCGCGGGAGGCTGCCCGCCGCGCCGGCCGCGATCCGGAGGCCCTCCGGGTGGTGGCGCGGCTGTTCGTCTACGTGGACCCGCCGGACGACGAGCTGGAGATCGCCATGCGGCGGCACATCACGGGCTACCTGACGGTGCCGGTGTACCGTGCCTTCCACGAGTGGCTGGGCCGCGGCGAGGTCCTGGCGCCCATGCAGCAGGCCTGGACCGCAGGCGACCGGCGCGCGGCGGTGGCGGCGGTGCCGGAGCAGGTCATGCGGGACCTGCTCATCGCCGGGACGCCGGAGGAGCGGAGGGCGCAGGTGGCGGCGTACGTGGAGGCGGGCGTGGACGTGCCGGTGGTCCACCTCATCAGCCGGGAGCGGGACCCGGACCGGCGGCGGGAGGTCTTCCGCGCGGCCATCCGGGAGCTGGCGCCCCGCGGCTGACGCCGGGGCACCACGAAGGGGGCCGTCCTTTCCAGGGGAAGGACGGCCCCCGTGTCTTGCCGGGCTCCCGTCGTGGGGGCGGGTCAGGCGGAGAAGTCCCAGGTGCCGCCGGCGCGGTAGGCGCGCAGGACGTTGCGGCCCACCACCATCCGGTGCACCTCGTCCGGCCCGTCGGCGATGCGCAGCGTCCGCGCGCTCTTGTACATCGCCTGCAG
>DATCLE010000135.1:0-2531 GCA_036564075.1 Dehalococcoidia bacterium | reverse complement strand
GGCGTGCCCCAGTAGCGCTCCCGGGAGATGGCCCAGTCCACGTTGCTCTGGAGCCAGTCGCCGTAGCGGCCCCACTGGATGTGCTCCGGGTACCAGTGGATGCGGCCGTTGCCCTCCAGCAGGCTCTCCTTCACCGCCGTGGTGCGGATGTACCAGGACGGCTTGGCGTAGTAGAGCAGCGGCGTATCGCAGCGCCAGCAGAAGGGGTACGTGTGGGTCACCGTGGCCCGGCGCCAGAGGAGGCCGCGGGCCTGGAGATCGTCCAGGATGCGGGGGTCCGCGTCCTTCACGAAGGCGCCCGCCCAGGGGGAGCCCGGCGCCATGGCCCCCCGCAGGTCCACCGGCTGCACGTACAGCAGCCGCTCCGCCTTCCCCAGCTCAAAGTCCTCCGCGCCGAAGGCCGGCGCAATGTGCACCATGCCCGTGCCGTCCTCCAGGGAGACGAAGTCCGCCGTCACCACCCGCCGGACGGGCACCTCCGGCCCCTGCGCGGGCACCAGGCGCCCCTCCGGGCCGAACATGAGGGCGCGCTCGCCCCAATCCCGCGGCTCGTAGAGCGGCTCGTAGCGGAGGCCGGCCAGGGCGCGGCCGGGCAGGCGGGAGACCACGCGGCGGTGCTCGCCCACGGCGGCGTCCAGCAGCGCCTCCGCCAGCACCAGGCGACGGGCGCCCGCCTCCGACTCCACCTCCGCCACGGCGTAGACGGCCCCCGGGTCCACCGCCAGGGCTGTGTTGCCCGGCAGCGTCCAGGGCGTGGTGGTCCAGGCCAGGAAGAAGGTGGGCACGCCGTCCGCCAGCCGGAGCTCCGCCGGGGCGGGCTGGTCCGGCAGGACCCGGAACTGGACGTACACGGAGGGGTCCACGGTGTCCTCCCGGTAGCCCTGGGCCACCTCATGGGAGGAGAGCGAGGTGCCGCAGCGCGGGCAGTGGGGCGTGGAGCGGTAGTCCTGGTAGACCAGCCCCGCGTCCCAGAGGCGCTTCAGGATCCACCAGCAGGTCTCGATGTACTCGTTGGCGTAGGTGACGTAGGCGTCCTCCATGTCGATCCAGAAGGCGATGCGCTCCGTCATGGCCTCCCAGTCTCGCACGTAGCGGAAGACGCTCTCCCGGCAGCGGCGGTTGAACTCCTCCACACCGAACTGTTCGATCTCCGGCTTGCTGCGGAGGCCCAGCTCCTGCTCCACCTCCAGCTCCACGGGCAGGCCGTGGGTATCCCAGCCGCCCTTGCGGGGCACGCGGTAGCCGCGCATGGTCTTGTAGCGCGGGAAGAGGTCCTTGAAGACCCGGGCCAGCACGTGGTGGAGGCCGGGCCGGCCGTTGGCGGTGGGCGGCCCCTCGTAGAAGACGTAGGTGCGGGACTCCGGGCGCTCCTCCACGCTGCGGCGGAAGACGTCGTGCTCCCGCCAGAAGTCGAGGATGCGACGCTCCAGCTCCGGGAACGAGACCTTGCTGCTGACCGGCTGGAACATGGCTGCTACCCGTCCTTCCCTAGAGGTTTGGCGCCGGCGAGGGCCGGGAAAAGGAAACGCCCGTCCCGCAAGGGACGGGCGTGCTGGCCCGCGGTACCACCCTGCTTGCCCCGCCGGCCCTGGCGCGTGCGCCGGGCGGCCGGCGGCGGCCGCTCCTTCCGGGGTACGCCGCATACCCCTGCCCCTGGTAACGGTGGGCGCTCCGGCCGAGCCTACTGGCCCTTCCCTGCGAAGGACGTTCGGTCGGCGGCTCGGGAGGGATCTTCGGCCGGCGCTGCGGCGTCCGCTTCCACCGTACCGGACTCGCTGGGCCGTGCTCGCGGGCCTACTCGTCTCCGTCGTCGCCGTTGCGCGATGGATCACGGCCAGTCTAGCGCGGGCCCGGAGCCGTGTCAAACGGAGGGCGGCCCGGCGCCGGTTCTCCAGGGTCTCCTGCCCCGGATTCGGGCCTCGGGAGGCGGCTGCTACGGGCTCTCCCCAATTCCTCGGCCGGCGGCCCGGCTCCGATACTACAGCGTAGCTTGGAACACCGCGGAAAGGGGGTTTTGGTGACATGGGAGGCGCGGGTATCCGGCTGAACCTGATGATGAAGCTGCTGGCAGGGTTCCTGCTGGTGGCGGTGATCACCGCCGGGTTGGGCATCTTTGCCCTGACCCGGCTTTCTGCTGTCTCGGACCAGGCGAACGGCTTGGGCACTGACCGGCTCCCCAAGGCCCAGCAACTGGGCAACCTCAAGGCGGACGTGAGTACCTACCGCAGGCAGCTCTTCCAGCACATCCTCAGCGACACGCCCGAGGAACGGGCCACGTACGAGCAGCGGCTGCGGGACCTGGAGAACACCATCCAGACGGAGCTGGACACCTACGAGGGGATGACCAACTCCGACGAGGGCCGGGCGCTGGTGGAGGACCTGCGCAACGCGTGGGCCTCCTACCTGCCCCAGAGCGGGACGTGGAGGCCCTGAGCCGCGCCGACCGCGACGCGGAGGCGACGGCGGAGCTCCGGGGCGAGCGGCGGCAGCTCTTCACCGCCGTGGAAGACGCCCTGGCCGCGCTGGATGAG